>JADJCK010000009.1:0-300000 GCA_016703265.1 bacterium | reverse complement strand
CGTTGCCAAGGCGGCTGTGGCGACCGCTGACATTGTAGAATATTGCGATGTCGCTGAACAGCTCCGCTCGTGCCTCTTCAAGAGGCCGGTAAGTCCGCCGACGAACCCACTCCTTCTGCAATGAACTGAAGGACGATTCGGCGACTGCGTTGTCCCGGCAGTTGCCGCGACGACTCATGCTTGGAACAGGCTTGTTGTGAGCGCCCCGGCGCCTAACCCAGGTATGCCTGCACCCGCCCCCACACACTCTCCACATCAATCCCCGCCACCACACTCACCTCCGCCTTCGACCCCGGCGGCATGAACGCATCGGGCGAGGCCGACCGCAGCAGCCGGGCCGGCAGCCCGTGGTCGATCATCAGCGCCGCCACGGCCGAGCCGAGGCCGCCGGTGATGATGTTCTCCTCGAACGTGACCACCAGCGAGGCCGCCTTCAGGCAGGGCAGCAACGCTTCCACGGGCAGCGGCTTGATCCAGCGCGGGTTCACCACGCACACGGCGCGGCCCGCGGCGACCAGGCGGTCGCGAATGGCCAGGCACGTCTCGAGCCGGTTGCCGGTCGAGACCAGGCAGATGGGCGCGGGATCGCCGAGCTGGTCGGGCCGCGTGATGTCGCGGCAGGCGCCCACCGGTTCCAGCTCGCCCTCGCGCACCTGCTCGTACGGATAGAGGATCACCATCGGCGACTTCGGCGCCGCCAGGCGCCAGCGCACCACCGCATCGACATCGAAGGCCGTGCCGGCGTGGAACACCTGCAGCCCGGGGATGGCCTGCAGCCACGACAGGTCGTAGATGCCGTGGTGGGTGCCGCTGTCATAGCCTGCGAAGCCGGACCGCACCGCCAGGATGGTCACCGGCAGGTCGGGATAGGCCAGGTCATGGATGATCTGGTCCATGGCGCGCTGCATGAACGTCGACTGGAAGCAGACCACGGGCTTGAAGCCGCGCATGGCCAGGCCGGCGGCCATGCTCACCGCGTGCTGCTCGGCCATGCCCACGTCGATCACGCGGTCGGGGAACGCCGCGGCCACGGGATCGAGCTCGGAGGCGTAGGGCGTGGCCGGCGAGAGGGCGATGATGGTCGGGTCGTCGGCCATCATCGACTGCAGTGCGCGCGAAGCCACCACCGCGTAGGTGCGCCCGGCGATAGTCGGCGAGGCGCCGCTGCCGGTGACCGGGTCGAACGGCATGGAGAAGTGCATGCGGTACTTGTGACCGTCGGCGCAGGCCAGGCCGCGGCCCTTGATCGTCTTGGCGTGCACGATGGCCGGCCCGTCGGCCAGGCCGTCGCGCGCCTCGTGCATCGCGGCGATCAGCGAAGGCAGGTCGTGCCCGTCGGCGACAGGCAGGTAGCGGTAGCCCAGGCCGCCGAAGAAGCCGCGCGCCTTGGTGGCCCAGTCGTCGCCCGCGAACAGGTTGCGGATGCCCCCGACGTTCGGCGCGATGGCCATGCCGTTGTCGTTGACGACGATGACCAGCGGCAGCGAACTCTCGACCGCGTAGTTGAGGCCCTCGAAGCTCGCGCCTTCCACCAGCGCGCCGTCGCCGACCACCGCCACCACGCAGCGCCCCGAGCCGTCGGCCCGGCGCGCCATCGCCAGGCCGGCCGCCGTGGAGATGGCCGTGCCGGCGTGGCTGGCGCCCAGCACGTCGTGCACGCTTTCCTTCGGCTCGATGAACCGCGACATGCCGCCCCACGTGTTGAGCGTGTCGAAGGCGGCCATGCGCCCGGTCAGCAGCTTGTGCGTGTAGCCCTGGTGGCCGGTGTCGAAGACGAAGGCGTCGGCCGGCGAGTCGAACACGTGGTGCATGGCCACGGTCAGCTCGATGGTGCCCAGGTTGGCGCCGATGTGCCCGCCGGTCACGCTGATCTTCCCGATGAGGAAGGCGCGGATCTCTTCGCACAGTGCCGCCAGGCGCGTCGGGTCCAGGTCGCGCAGGGCGCGGGGGTCGGTGATCCGGTCGAGCATCGTATCAGGCTCCCGGGTTGCGGGGTCGGGTTTCCTCGGGTCGGCTCAGCGTAAAGACCAGGCGCACGCCGCGCTCGCCGTGTTCGTGCGGGTAGCCCACGGCCTGCAGCGAGCGGCGGACCGCGAGCAGCGCCTCGGGATCCAGGCCCAGGTTCTCCAGCAGCAGCGACTGGCACCACGAGGCGCCGTTCTGCACCGCCTGCACGCGCAGCGACAGGCCGCTGGCGCGGCAAAGCGTGGCCAGTCCCTGCGGATCGGGCCGGCAGTCGGGCAGCGCATCGTCCAGGTCGCCGGTGGCGAGCAGCTGGGCGGCAGCCCCGAACAGTTCGTCGCCGGCGGCAGCGGCCACGCTGAAGACCAGGCGCCGCCTGGCCAGCGCGATCATCGCCGTCAGTTCGGCCGACGGGTCGTCGGGCAGGCCGCCGGCCCACAGGTCGGGCGCCACCACCACGTCGAACCAGCCCAGCGGCGCCGGCACCGGCGGCGCTCCGGCGAGCGGCTCGCCATGCCGCCAGTGAAACGCCAGCGGCAGGTGGGCCGCAAGGTCCGAGCCTTCGGGTGCCAGCTCGAGCACGAACGGCTGCTCGACGCCGGCGGCCATCACTTCCTCCGCCAGGGCCTGCTGGTGCACGTAGTGCGCGTAGCTGACCTGCGGCCGCAGCAGCCGCGGCCGTTCGCCGGGCCCGTCGAAGGTCAGATCCGGCAGGTCCACGTCCGGCGGCCCCGAGGCCAGCAGCTCCTCGGCCAGGTCGGCCACGCGCACGGCGGCGCGGCCGTCGAGCGGACCGGCGTAGGCGGCGAGGATCTCCTCGTCGGCGGGCGGGCGCGAGGCTGCGCGTGCGGCCAGTTCGTCCAGGCGCGGCGTGAACCGCGCGGTGAAGTCGAGCGCGCGACCCGGCAGCCAGGTGCCGCCCATCGCCTCGATGTGGGCTGCGGTGCGGCCGGTGCGCTGCTGCAGCGAGAGGAAGACGGCGGCGCGGTCGAGGATGCGCGCCTCCAGCCAGACGCTGCTCGAGAAGCTGATGACCAGTTCACTGTCGAGGATCAGCTCGCGGTTGGCCGTGTCCGTCGACAACACCTGCACGCGGCCGGCCAGGGCGGGGGGGATGGCGCGGGTGTACAGCTCCGCCGTGCCGTGGGCGGGTTCGGCCGGGTGCGGCTTGATGCGCAGCGGCGTATCCGGCCAGCGCGCGCACAGCAATGCGTACAGCGAGGCCAGTTCCGCGCACCAGGCGTCCGCGTCGCAGCGCTGCGCACTGCGCGCACCGACCCAGGTGTGACCCTGGCCGAAGATGGTCACGCCGCGGCCGCGACTGCCGCGCGCCTGGTCACGCATGCCCGTCAACCCGTCCATGGCGGGCGCACCGGTCACCACCAGCCGGCGCGGGTCCAGTCCCAGCAGGCCGTAGCGTCGCGCGTCCTCCTGCCCGACCACGGCCATCACGTCGGCGCCGAAGGCCAGGTGCGGGGGAAAGCCGTCGTTGTGACCGAGCGAGAAGGGCGCGTGTTCGAGCGCCAGCGAAGGCACGCCGTGCTGGCGGCAGAGCAGTTCGCAGCGCACACCCAGCGCGTGCTGGGGAATCATGTCCGCCGCCGTCAGGAACAGCCGGGGGCCCGTGGCGCCCAGGAAGGCGGGCAGCGCGGCCGGGTCGACCTGCACCGTGAGGCCGGCGGCGCGCAGGTTGTCGGCGCGCCCGTGCTCGACCACGAGCGCCTCCACCCGATGGCCGCGGCGCGCCAGCTCCTGCAGCACCGGCAGCAGCGGTACGTCGAGGTTGGGGTGGTCGACCAGGGCCAGGACATGTCCGGGCATCGTCATGGAGGCGGACTTTCGCAATGGCCCCACGGCCGTTTTTGATTGGTGCGCCGACGGCTCCGCGAGTAGGCTAGCGGCTCCGGCGCGGAACGGGAACCGTGAAGTTCCGCGCACCGCTTTTCCGCGAACCCCACGGTGGCGCCCGGCCATGAACAGCGACCTCGAACAGGCAGGCACCGCCGCGGTCTGCATCGTGCAGGCCCGCAT
Organism: bacterium; assembly: GCA_016703265.1. Taxonomy (NCBI): domain Bacteria; species bacterium. Next base: position 296,007 of record JADJCK010000009.1, on the reverse strand, counting down.
GGGCTCGCAGCGCCTGCCCGGCAAGATGATGGAAGATCTGTCCGGGCGCCCCCTCATGTGGCACATCCTGCAGCGCGCGCAGCAGGTGGGCGCCGGGGTGCCGGTGGTGCTGGCGACCACCGACCACGAGTGCGACGACCCGCTGGTTGCGGTGGCCAATGCGATGAAGGTGGCGGTGGTGCGGGGCCCCGAGCACGACGTGCTCGGCCGGTTCCTGCTGGCGCTCGATCACTTTCCCGCGCGCTGGGTGGCGCGCGTGTGCGGCGACTCGCCCCTGTTCGACCCCGTGCATCTGGCGCAGTGGCTGGAACTGGCCCGTCAAGAGGGGGCCGATGTGGTGCGCTTCCGCGACGGCGTCACGTCGCTGCTGCAGGGGGGCGAAGTCGTCTCGGCCCGCGCCCTGCGCTGGAGCCGCGAGGCCGCCGGCAACGATCCGCTCGCCACCGAGCACGTCACGGCCTGGGCCATGCGGCACGCACCGGCCCACCCCGAACTGATGGTGACGGCCTGGGCCGAGCCGCCGGCCGAACTGGTCGCCACGGCCAAACTCTCCATCGACACCGCCGACGACCTGGCCCGCATGCGCCGGCTCTACGCGGCGCTCTGGGACGGCGGCGAGCCGCTCGACCTGCGGCGGGCGGCAGCCTGGCTCCGGGCGCAGTCCGGCGGGGACGCCTGAAATGGCGCTTTTGCCGGCAGAACGGGAACTCACACCAAAAAATGTATGTTATCCGCCATTCGCGCCGGGCGAACCCGCCCGGCAGCTCCGTTGCCGACAGGGAAGGACCGTTGCCGATATGCACATCGCCCTGCTGACGTCCGCCATGGTGCTGTGGGCCGTCGCGGCCCTGGCCCAGCCCGAGAGCCGTCCGGCCGCCGCGAAGCAGATCACCCTCGCGCCCCCGGACGAACCTGAATCCGGTTCCGAAGCCAAGCCCGCCCCGCCCCCGCTGGCCGAGTTCACCAGCCTGACCGACACGCTGCCGCGCCTGCGCTACCTGGCCGACGGCCTGGTCACCTTGAACGACCGCTGTCCGGTGCGGAAGGTGAAGCTGAACCCGCGCATGCAGGCGGCCTACGTGAACGGCTTCCCGGTCGGCTTCTGCTGAAGGCCCTGTGCGAAGGCTTTCGTGCAAAGCCCCGAGCTGTTCCTGAACGACCTGGGTATCAGCGTGAAGTGCGTGGTGGAGCCGGCGAAGGACGCCCTGCTCGACGAGAAGCATCGCGTCTTCGTCAACTGGGAGACGTATTACCTGTCGAGCGATGCCGCCCTGGCGAAGTTCCGCGCCGACCCGCTGAAGTACGTCGGCACGGTCACCGACCCGGTCACGCGAGCGCTTCCGTCCCGATCGCAACCACCCGAGGCTGGTGCGCGACGGCCGCATCATCTGGTTCACGAAGGTGGAAAACGTCGAGCGCTTCCGGGCCGGCCCGGAAGCGTACATGCCGCCGATGATCGGGATGCAGGGGGATTGACCCCGGACCAGGAAGCAGAGGCAAAAGGCGCCGTCGCGCAGGGCGGCGGCGCCCGGCCTAGACCGCGACCACCGAGTTCTCCGCGCCGGGGATGCCGGTGGGCCGGTAGGTGTCGGCCGCCCAGTCGTTCTCCCACACGCGCCCGTCGATCAGATACCGGGATTCGTACTCACGACCCGGCTCCAGCTCGGGGGTGATCTTGAACTCGCCCGACTTCAGGCGGCTCATGGGCGTGGCCGCGGCATCCCAGCCATTGAAGTCGCCGACCAGGTACACCGACTGCGCCTCGCGCGCGGCCTCGGACGGCAGGCTGAAGGTGACCTTGCTCACGTTCTTGGTCTTCAGGTAACGCTTCTGCGGACCCATCGGAACCTCCTTGTCCGTGGATATGGATATCTCAGATCACTGAATTCCCGGATAACAAAGGGAACGTCGGCTCCTGCCGCAAGAACTTCACCAATTTCTAACTCCTGCACGGCGTTTTGTGGATAATGATTTTCATAATTATATCCTAATGAATTCCATCAGTCGATCCGCCAACGAGTTACCGATGCGGCAGCGTTCCGCCAGGTCTGCCGTCAAGGCGTTCTCCGCCATCACATAAGGACCCGGGCGAAGGGAATCGGGGCTGTGCGCAAGCACCGCCCGGACCCAGTCCGGGGTGGCCTCGGGATGGAACTGCAGGCCGAAGACCCGTCGCCCGAGCTGCATGGCCTGGTTCGCACATGCCTCGCTGCGGGCCAGTCGCACCGCCCCGGAGGGCAGTTGGAACGTCTCGCCGTGCCAGTGCAGGCCGGTCAGGCGGGGTGGGAAGGGGAACAGGGGTGGGCCGGAAGACTGCGGCGGCACGGGCACCGCCTCGACCGGCCACCAGCCCACCTCGCGCTCGGGGTTGGGGCCCACCGTGGCGCCCCGCGCGGCGGCGATGAGCTGGGCCCCGAGGCAGATGCCGAGCACCCCGACGCCGCGGTCGATGACGCGGGCGATGAACGCCTTTTCGGCGACCAGCCACGGCAGCGTGGCGTCATCGTTCACGCTCATCGGGCCCCCGAGGATCACCAGCAGGTCGATACCGTCGGGGTCGGGCAGCGGTTCGCCGGCGAACAGGCGCGTGCACGTGACCTCGGCGCCGGCCCGGGCCAGCCAGCCCTCGAGGTGGCCAAGGTCTTCATAGGCGACGTGCTGCAGCCAGTGCGCGCGCATGGTGCTTCCTTCCCGGATGGCGAAATATCTCCCCGCACCGGCGCCGTTGTGGCAGGATGAGCGATGGCGTGCCACGACGAGCCGGTCGCCGTCACCATAACCACCGGTTTGCCGCGGCGTCTACCATTGCGCGGAAGCGGGCGCGGGCTCACGAGCTGCGCCGTGTCCGGACCATGTGTGAACCCCGGGGGGTGCCTGATGCGGAAGCCGGGATGGGGTCAATCGCGTTCAGCGCGGTCATTGGCGATGCTTGGCTTTGTGTCCATGCTTGGTTTTGTGGCAATGCTGGCGGCGACTCTCGCTGTGTTATCGCCCGGGCGTGCCGCCGCGCAACCGGCGGATGGGCCGTGGTCCGGCGTCACTGTCACCGACCAGCAGGGCTGGACGCTGCGCAACGTGACCCTGCTGCTGTCGGCCGACGGTGCTTCGCTGATCGTCGTGCGCGGCGACGGTGCCGAGAAGGAGCTCGCGTTCGCGGATGTCGCGCTGGTGCTCGACGCCGAAGGGCGGGACATTACCGACGAGGTGCTGACAGGCTTCGCGGTGAGCGACGAGGAATCGGAGGTCGTGGAAGACGCGCCGGCACCGCCGGTCGCGGGCGCCGCGGACGGCAATCCGGAGTTCGCACCGGCTCCCATCCGCAGCACGTCGCGCAGGCCCGGCCGCGCCGCGCCGCCGCAGTTCGGCTTTGCTGTCGATCTCGGCGGCGGCGTGGCCGACGTTGCCGGCGACTGGTTCGCGAACACGGACGATGGCGCTTTCATCCAGGGCGGGGTGCGGGTCGGGCTGTCGGACCGGCGTTATGCGCACTTCATTGTGCGCCAGCAGTCGCTGGGCAGCGCCACGTACTACTACGGTTACGACATCCCGCCGATCGAGGTCGACATCGACATGGGATCGTACCAGTTGCTCATCGGTCGCCACACGCCGCTGCGTTCGGCCGGGAATCTGCGGTCGGTCGGCTACTTCGAGGCCGGTGGCGGCATCATGCGCGTGACCGGCGATGCCGGCCGGTTCGCCGATTCGCTTTCGCGCTTCGGCTTTGCAATGCAGGCCGGGCTCTGGCTCATGGCTTCCGACGACGTGGCAGTCGATCTTGGCCTGCACGCCTTCTACAAGCCGGGCTGGATCTCCGACGACGAGGCCGGCGGCACCTCGCTGGGCCTGCACGTGGCCGGCATGCTCATTCGCTGATACCCGGACGGAAGGACTGTTCGTGTTGCGTCATCTCCTGAAGGCCGCGGTCGTGTCGCTGGCGGTCGTCCTGGCGTCCACCGCGGTCGCCGAGCCCGTTCACCCCTTTGCCCAGGTCGACCTGGCCGCCCTGGCCATCCCCGTGACCAGTGCGCACCCGCGCGAGTTCATCTTCACCGACAAGGGTGCCGCGCACCTGGCCGGCGAATGTGTGGGCGTCGACACGCGCAGCTACCACGGCTTCTACATCGCCATGCACGAGGTCGTCGACGGCTGGTCGCTGCGCCTGGAAAGCGGCGTGGAGCTGGGCGCGGCCACGGCGTCCGAGGCCGAGGTGACGCCCGACCGCCTCGTGCGACGCCATCGCCTGCCCGACGGCGGCGTGGTCACCGAGACCGTCGAGCTGTTCGACCGCGAGAACGGCTTCCGCGTGCAGTGGGACGATGTCCCGTCGGGCGCGTTTGCCGTGGTGCCGCGCGTCGACATGCGGTTCCTGTGGAAAGTGGAGCAGCCCGGCTACGAGACGCGCTGGAACGGCGATGCACTGCTGATGTGCCGCCAGGACAAGCTGACCGCCGCGCCCGACCCGGCGCACCCGGCCTGGCTGGCCATCGCCGTGCGCGGAGCCGACCGCTTTGAGCCCGACGGCCGCAATGTCGAGACGCGCTACGCGAAGGATGCCGCGCGGCGTGCCATGGAGAAGGCCTACCCGCACTTCCCGGGGGCCATCGGCGGCCGCATCCCGCCGCAGGTGCCGAGCGGTCGCGTGGAGGCCGTGTTCGCCGCCGACATGAGCGCCGAGGCGGCGCAGTCGCGCGCCCTGCGCCTGCGCGGCGAGGCCTTCGACCTGCTCGCGGCCCGGCGCGCGCGGCTGGAGAACCTCATCACGCAGACGCGCGTGACTACCGGCGTGCCGCGCGACGACCAGGCGCTGGCCTGGGCGCGCGTGTCGCTCGACAACCTGATCATGAACCAGCGCGGCCCGGGCATCTACGCCGGCTTCTACTGGTTCACCACCTACTGGGGCCGCGACACGTTCATCAGCCTGCCCGGCGCCTGCGTGACCAGCGGCGACTTCGGAACGGCGCGCACGCTGCTGCGCGGCTTCGCCGGGTTCCAGGAGAAGGATCCGGCCAGCAAGCGCGAGGGCCGCGTGCCCAACTTCGTCACTGTCGACGAGGTGCAGTACGCCAGCATCGACGGCACCTGGTGGTTCGTGCGCGCGCTGGATGAACTATGGCGCCAGTCGGGCGATGACGCGTTCGCGCGCGAGCTGGCGCCGGTGGTCTGGCACGCCGTCACCGGGGCCGCCCGCCACGCGCAGGACAGCGAAGGCTTCCTCACGCATGGCGATGGCGAGACCTGGATGGACGGCGGCGGCGAGCGGAATCCGCATTCGCCGCGCAGTACGCGCGCGGTGGAGGTGCAGGCGCTGTGGCACCGCGGATTGCTGACGGCGGCGCGGCTGGCCGAGCGGTTCGAGGCGAAGCAACCGTCCGCCGCGCCGCTGCCCGACTTCCAGGCCATGGCCGACCGGGTTGCCGCCGGCTTCGGGCGCCGCTTCTGGGTCGACGGCCGCCTCGTCGACCACCTGAACGCCGACGGCACGCCCGACACGCAGGTGCGCCCGAACGCGATGCTGGCGGTCATGGCGTCGCCGTCGCTGTTCACCGCCGCGCAGCGCGCGCGCATCACCGACGAGGCGGCGCGCGAACTGGTGCGCCCGCACGGCGTGCTTTCGCTGACGGCCGCCGACCCGGCCTTCCACCCGAAGCACGTCGACCTGGCGAAGTACCACTACGACGAGGCCTACCACAACGGCGACGTCTGGCTGTGGCTGTCGGGCGCGTACGTCTCGGCGCTCAACGAGCCGCGCGGGGGCTTCGGCCAGACGCGCATGCTCCTGGACGAGATCCTCGACGAAGGCGCCGTCGGCACCCTGCAGGAGATCCGCGACGGCGCCCCGGCCGCGAGCAACGACGAATTCGGCGGCGCCACCAGCCAGGCCTGGTCGCTGGCCGAGCTGCTGCGCAACGTGGTGCAGGACTACGCCGGGCTGCGGGTGGACCTGACGGCGGCCGAGCCGGTGGTCGAGTTGCGGCCGTCGCTGCCGGAAGCGTGGCCGTCGCTGACGCTGGCCACGAACATCGGCAATATCCGCTGCGAGATCGCGGTGCCGGGGGCCGCCGGGCCACCGGAAATCCACTTCAACCAGCAACCGGATCCGCGCTGGCGGTTCACCTGGCTTCGCCGGGATGGAACCCGGGTGCCCGGGCGCGTCGGGGAGTACGCCGACGCCTGGGCGGTCCGCTTCGGGGATTAGGGCGTTCGATTTGAGGCTGCGCGAGCGCCGCTTTGGGTTATCTTCGGGTCATTCGTCCGGGGCCAGCCTGGTCCGATCGGGCCAGCCCGGTCCCGCAGGTTTTCGCCAGGGCCATTGCGCCCGCCACCACCGACAAGGAGCCGCCGTGGCCAACCTCAAAGCCGTCATCGAGACCGACAAGGGCGTCATCAACCTGCTGCTGCACGATGACCAGACGCCGCTGACCGTGGCCAACTTCGTCAACCTGGCCCAGCACGGGTTCTACGACGGCCTGAAGTTCCACCGCGTCATCAACGATTTCATGATCCAGGGCGGCTGCCCCAACGGCACCGGCACGGGCGGCCCCGGCTACCGCTTCAACGACGAGTGCACGCCGCAGCTGCGCCACGACGGCCCCGGCGTCCTGTCGATGGCCAACGCCGGCCCAGGCACCAACGGCAGCCAGTTCTTCATCACGCACGTCGAGACGTCGTGGCTGGACGGCAAGCACACGGTGTTCGGCAAGGTCGCGGGCCCCGCGGACATGACGGTGGTCAACGCCATCCAGGGCGGCGACACCATGAAGAAGGTCACCATCGAGGGCGACACGGCGCCGCTGCTGGCGAAGATGGCGGCGCAGGTGGCGGAGTGGAACAAGAAGCTCGGGTGACGTTCTTCGTCAGTTGGTGATGAATGGAGTACGGGGACTGTCCTCGGCGCTGCGCGCCTGCGGATTGTCCCCGTACTCCATTCATCACCAACTGACGGGAAACGTCGTCTGGAAAGCGGATGACTGGAAGCGCCTTGTTGAGTGCACCCTCCATGTCAGCGGTACAGGGCCTTGACGCCGCCCCACGTGCTTGGTTCGGCTTGCACGACGCCATCGTTTGAGTTCAGCAGCATGCAGGGCACGCCCCAGCCGTGCGAGGGGCTCGTAAGCGACGTGGACGGGATGAAAGTGCCCTGGCCGTCGTGATAGCCGGGCAGCAACGGCGCGCCGGTGGACAGCGGCGCAATGGTGAAGGCCATGACGCCATACGGGAACGGCGGCATGGTGGCGGCATCGAGCGTGAGCGGACATTGCAGCAGGGGCACGTGGAGGCCGGACATGGGACGCAGCACCGGGTAGGTGACCATGAAGTCGTCACCGGTGCCGGCATTGACCGCGCCGTCGCCGAGCAGGAGCAGCGGCCCTGCGGTGCCCTGACCTGTAGCCTGGAACCGGCACTGCCAGCCCGACATGGTGGTGGCCGTGGGGCTGACCAGCACGAGCCACGCCGTTGGCGTCGCCGTCTGGGAGTTGGCCCACCACATCTCGATCTCGGGAATCGGTCCGTTGAAGAGATCGACCGTCTCGTCGAAGTAGATGCGCAGCGCGTTCGGCGTATGCGCGTAGCCCCACGACTGCTGGTCGAATCCATCGTAGTACTGGGCCGCGGCCTGTCCGCAGATCGCTGCGGTCAGCAGGATGGTCAGCAGGGCGGCCGGCAGGATGGCGCGGGTCCAGTGCTTCATGGTGACATCCCCTGGCTGGTGAAACGGAATGGCGTACGGCTTTGAGCATATCATATCAAGTGGATGTCCGGGCCTATTGGGGCCCCCGGCTTGTGCAGCCGAAATTGTGTCTGGGCCGGATCGTCGCCTGCCGGGGCATTAAATATTGATATTTTGGATTAAAATTTGATGCCGACGTTCGGGGCAACGACCGAGATCGAGACGTCGGCTGCGCGGACACAATTTCGACGGCACAACCCGGGCACCGAACTGGGCCGGACGATCGCGAGCGGCTACAATGCAACGTCAAAGCAAGGAGCCCCGCGGTGAATGAAGAACTGGAATTCCTGCGCTACATGGCCGACAAGCTGGACGAGGCTCGCCTGCCCTACATGCTCACCGGTTCGATGGCCATGATGTTCTACGCCGTGCCCCGAATGACGCGCGACATCGATTTCGTGGTCGAGTGCCGCTCCGAGGATGTGCCGCGGCTGCTCGCGGCGTTCGCGCCGGACTGCTACGTGAGCGAAGAAGCGGTTCGGGATGCCGTCGCGCGTCCGGGCATGTTCAACATCATCCATGTGGAGTGGGCCATCAAAGCGGATCTGGTCGTGCGCGGGGCGTCGGAGTACAGGGAACTGGAGTTTTCGCGCCGACGCGCGCTTGCCGTGGGCGAGCTTTCGATTGCCGTGGTCTCGCCTGAGGACTTGATTCTATCCAAACTGGACTGGGCCCGTGATTCGGCTTCGGCAAGCCAGTACCAGGACGTGGCATTGCTACTGGCGACAGTCCCCGACCTGGACCGTACCTATCTTGATCGATGGGCGGACGCGCTGGGCGTCCTGGACAAGCTTCACGAATTGGGGAACCCATGAACGATACGCCGCCGGCAGTCGACGCGATGTATCGCGAGCTCTTGATGAGAAAGTCCCCCGCTGAACGTGTACGCATGGCAGCCAGCATGCACGATGCGGCGAAAGCTATTCTCCGCGCCAGCATTCCCGCTGATTGTCGCCGTAATGAGGTGGACCTGCGCATCGAGGTCTTTCGGCGATTCTATCGTCAGGATTTCAGTTCTGAAGAGATGGACCGGATTGTCGAGGGATTGCGCGCGCATCCGCGAAACAGGCAATGACGATGTGACGACTCTTGAGTTGCGCCGGCGCAAGTGCTGCCCAGACGCAAGTGCTGCCCAGACGCAAGTGCTGCCCAGACGCAAGTGCTGCCACGGTTCCGTCAAACCCCGAACTGCCCCAGATGATGGTCCAGGTGCTTGTAGAACAGGTTGCTCCACTGCTGCCTCGTCAACGGGCCGAAGGACAGTGACTCCAGGCCGTCGAAATGACTGCCGCCCAACTGCTGCGTGCGTCTGAGGTGGGAGACCAGGCGATCGCGCTCCGCGGCGAAGTTCCGCGTGTCCTGGACCACGAAGCCACGACCGGTGGGACTGTTGTGGCGGTAGGGCTTCTCGTTGATGCATGACGGCTTGACGAACAGCTTCAGGAGCAGGCGCAACGGCGCGGCCGGCCGCGGGTGGTTGCCATCGTAGACCATCTCGTAGGGCACGCAGCAATGCGCCAGCATCTGGCCCACGGTCATCCGGCCCCAGAGGCCGCGCGATTCCGGCGTCAGCGACTGGATGCGGGTGATGAGCTCGTCGGTGACCTTGGGGTCGAAGACATCCTTCAGCATCGGCTCCACTCCGGCGGTGAGGCGGTGCCCCGTCCCATGTGGGCACTTGCGCCGGCGCAAGTCGCCGGCGCCGATCGCCATTTTTCACTATTCATGCGCCGGCGCAACCCGGGCCATTCGCTCCGTCGATCCCTGCTCCGTCGAATCTCGCTCCATCGAACCTGGCTCCGTCAATCGCCGCTCCATCGACCACCGCTCCATCGGGCATCGCTCCCTCGACCCTCGCTCCTTCGACAGCTTGGCCCAGTCTTCCCTGACGATTGCGCCGGCGCAATTCCTCCTCAGCGTTCCGGGCGGAACGCCTGCCATTCGATGCCCAGTTTCCGCATCCGCGCACGCAGAGTGTGCGGGTTGATCTTCAGCAGCTTCGCGGCGCCGTGCGGTCCCTCGATGCGGCCCTGCGTGGCGGCCAGCACGCTGCGGATGTGGCGCGCCATCGCCTCGTCGAGCGTGGCCGGCGCCGACGTACCCGCAACGAAGGCCGTCGATTCGCCCGGCGCGAGCTCCGCGGTTTCGCCGGGCGCCGCCGCGCGCGGCGCGATGCTGCCGGCGTGGCCGAGCGCCTTGGCCACTTCCAGGCGCCTGCCGCCGCCCAGGATGACGGCGCGGTCGATGACTGAACCCAACTCGCGCACGTTGCCGGGCCAGTCGTAGGCCGCGAGCAGCGCCAGGTCGGCGGGCGTGGCGGCCGGCGGCCGCAGGCCGAAGTGGCGCGAGGCGCGCTGCACGAGCATCTCTACCAGCGCCGGGATGTCCTGCGCGCGTTCGCGCAGCGGCGGCAGCACCAGCGGGAACACCGCCAAGCGGTACCAAAGGTCGGCGCGGAACTCGCCGCGCTGCACCATCGCCGGCAGGTCGGCGTTGGTGGCGGCGATCACGCGCACGTCGACGGACAGTGCCGACTCGCCGCCCACGCGCGTGATGAGCCCGTCCTGCAGCACGCGCAGCAGGCGTACCTGCGCGGCCTTCGGCAGGTCGGCCACCTCGTCCAGCAGCAGCGTGCCGCGGTCCGACTGTTCGAACCAGCCGCGCCTGCGGCCAACCGCACCGGTGAAGCTGCCCTTCTCGTGCCCGAACAGTTCCGAATCGACCAGGTCGGCGGGGATGGCCCCGCAGTTGACGCGCGTGAACGGGCCGTTCGCGCGGCGTGAGCGTGTGTGCACGGCGCGCGCCACGACTTCCTTGCCCGACCCGGTCTCGCCGAGGATCAGCACCGGCAGGTCCGAGCCGGCCACCATGCCGACCCGTTCCATGACGCCGGCCAGGCCGCCCTCGACGCCGACCACGTCGTCGACCATCTGCTTGCGGCCGAGCCGGGCCAGCAGCGATGTGCGGTCGGCTTCGGCGGCGCGACGCAGCGCCGTCAGCTCGCGCAATCGACGATCGTTCTCCAGCGCCGCGGCGAACGGCTCCTGCAGTTCCGCGCAGAGGCGGCACACCGCCTGGTCGGCCTCGACGCCGCCGCGCAACAGCACCAGCAGCACGCCGCGCGCCCCGGGCTCGCCCGGCAACGGCACCGCGACCACGTCCGCCGGGTGCGACGGGACCGGCACCGTGGCCAGCAGCGGGGCCAGCGCAGCCTGTGGCGTGGCGCCGCCGGGGCAGGCGCAGGTGTCGTTGGCGGCAAGCCAGGCGGCCAGGGCCCTGGCGTGGGCCGTGTCCAGGTCGAGCCGGTCGCCGTCTGCCAGCAGCGTGCGGCCGTCACGGCGCAGGCGCCAGACGCGCAGGCCGGCGATGGGCAAGCGCCCACCCAGCCAGACCGCGGCCCGGTCCACGAACGAGGCCAGGTCGAGGTGCAGGCTGGCTTCACGCCAGAGTTCGTGGAGATCGGACACGCCACCGCCTCCGTCCGGGAATCCAGCAAATATAACGGTAACGGCTTTGTAAAGTCACGGAAAATCCGTGGCGCATGATGGTTGGCCCGCCGGCACCCCGTCGTTTCGTTGTCATCAAACCAGTTGACGCCATGTGGGCCATGGCCCGAGGCTTGCGTTTCTGACAGACCGTCAGCAATCAGGGGAGCCGGCAGATGTGGTATTCTGGAAATATGAACCTTTGGCGTCGCATCCGCGCCCGCGCCCGGGGCACCTGTCCGGCCGTCATCCTGGTGGCCTTGCTGGTCGTGTCATGTGCGCCGGCGCTCGCCCGCGACGCCGACGAACTGCTGAACGTCTCCTACGACCCGACGCGCGAACTCTACGGCGAGTACAACCAGGCCTTCGCCGCCCACTGGAAGCAGGAGACCGGCAGGTCGCTGACCGTCGACATGTCGCACGGGGGATCGGGCAAGCAGGCGCGCGGGGTCATCGACGGGCTGCAGGCCGATGTGGTGACGCTGGCGCTGGCCTACGACATCGACGCCATCGTCGATCACGCGAAGCTGCTGAAGCCGGACTGGCAGAAGCGGCTGCCGCACAACAGCGCGCCCTACACCTCGACCATCGTGTTCCTGGTGCGCAAGGGGAACCCGAAGGGCATCCGCGACTGGGGCGACCTGGTGAAGCCGGGCGTGGAAGTGATCACGCCCAACCCGAAGACGTCGGGTGGCGCGCGCTGGAACTACCTGGCGGCGTGGGCGTGGGCGCTCAAGCGCGAACTGGGTGACCTGAAGAAGCTGCACGACCCGGCGCAGGCCGCAGCCGTGACGGCCGCGCAGGGCAAGGCGCGCGCGTTCGTCGGCGAACTGCTCAAGCGCGTGCCGGTGCTGGACTCGGGTGCGCGCGGTTCCACCAACACGTTCGTGCAGCGCGGCATCGGCGATGTGCTGCTGGCCTGGGAGAACGAGGCGTTCCTGGCCGTGAACGAGCTGGGGCCGGACAAGGTCGACATCGTGGTGCCTTCGCTCAGCATCCTGGCCGAGCCGACGGTGGCCGTGGTCGATGCCAATGTCGACGCCCACGGCACACGCAAGCTGGCGGAAGCCTACCTGGAGTGGCTGTACTCGCCGGAGGGCCAGCGCATCGCCGCGAAGAACTTCTATCGCCCGGTGCGGCCGGAGACGGTGGACGCCGCGCTGCTGAAGCGGTTCCCCGCCATCGAACTGGTGACCATCGACGACGTCTTCGGCGGCTGGAAGCAGGCGCAGAAGACCCACTTCGACGACGGCGGCGTGTTCGACGCCATCTACGCCAGATAGGGAGAGCCGGTGCGCTGGCCGAGGCGACAACACTCCGTGCTGCCGGGCTTCGGGCTCACCCTCGGCTTTGCCGTCGTCTACCTGTCGCTGATCGCGCTGATCCCGATGGCGGCGCTGTTCCTGCGCTCGCGCGGGCTGGGCTGGGGCGGGTTCTGGGAGACGGTCACCGAGCCGCGCGTGCTGGCGGCGTGCCGGCTGAGTTTCGGGGCGGCCTTCCTGGCCGCGACCATCAACGCGGTGTTCGGGTTCATCGTGGCCTGGACGCTGGTGCGCTACCGGTTCTTCGGCCGCCGCTTCATCGACGCGCTCATCGACCTGCCGTTTGCCCTGCCCACGGCCGTGTCGGGCATCGCGCTGACCACCATCTACGCGCCCAACGGCTGGTTCGGCCGCGCGCTGGCGCCGCTGGGCATCAAGGCGGTGTTCACGCCGCTGGGTGTCGTCATCGCGCTGACGTTCATCGGCCTGCCGTTCGTGGTGCGCACGCTGCAGCCGGCGCTCGAGGACCTCGAGGCCGACGTGGAGGAGGCTGCGGCCAGCCTGGGCGCCTCGCGCACGCAGACGTTCCGCCGCGTGATCTTCCCGGCCGTTGTCCCCTCGCTGCTCACCGGCTTCGCGCTGGCCTTCGCGCGCGCACTGGGCGAGTACGGCTCGGTCGTCTTCATCTCGGGCAACCTGCCGAACCGGACGGAGATCGCGCCGCTGCTCATCGTCACGCAGCTCGAGCAGTACGACTACGAGGGGGCCACGGCCATCGCCGTGCTGCTGCTGGTCATCTCGTTCACGATGCTGCTGCTGATCAACGCGCTGCAGCGGTGGTCCGGCCGTCGCCACCTGCGGGGGGCCTGAGATGAGCCTGCGCCCCGCCACCGCCGAGCCGCGCTGGGTCCGCACCGGGCTGCTGGGGATCACGCTGCTGTTCCTGGGCGCGTTCCTGGTCACGCCGCTGGTGGCCGTGTTCGCCGAGGCGTTCCGCAAGGGCGCCGGCGCCTACTTCGCGAGCTTCAACGACCCGGCCGTGCTCGCGGCCATCAAGCTGACACTGCTGGCGGCGGTCATCGCGGTGCCGGTGAACGTCGTGTTCGGGCTGGCTGCGGCCTGGGCCGTGGCCAAGTTCGAGTTTCCGGGCAAGAGCCTGCTGACCACGCTGATCGACCTGCCGCTGGCCGTGTCGCCGGTGGTCTCGGGCCTGATCTACGTGCTGGTCTTCGGCCTCAACGGGTGGCTGGGGCCGTGGCTGAAGGCGCACGACCTTCAGGTGATCTTCGCGGTGCCGGGCATCGTGCTGGCCACGGTCTTCGTGACGTTGCCGTTCGTGGCGCGCGAGCTGATCCCGCTGATGCAGGAGCAGGGGACCGAGGACGAGGAGTCGGCCCTGACCCTGGGCGCCTCCGGCTGGCAGACGTTCTGGCGCGTGACGCTGCCGAACGTGCGCTGGGCGCTGCTGTACGGCGTGATCCTCTGCAACGCGCGCGCGATGGGCGAGTTCGGGGCCGTGTCGGTGGTCAGCGGGCACATCCGCGGCAAGACGAACACGGTGCCGCTGCAGGTCGAGATCCTCTACAACGAGTACAACTTCGTGGCCGCCTTCGCCGTCGCCTCGCTGCTGGCGATGCTGGCGCTGGTCACGCTGGCGGCCAAGTCGTTCATCGAGTGGCGCATGCAGTCGGCGCCGGCCAGCGTGTTCGTACCGGGAGATGAAGCGTGAGCATCACCGTCCAGGACATCAGCAAGAGCTACGGTACGTTCCAGGCGCTGCGCGGCGTCTCGCTGGAGATTCCCGACAAGCAGATCACCGCGCTGCTCGGGCCCAGCGGCTCGGGCAAGACGACACTGCTGCGCATCATCGCCGGGCTGGAGAAACCGGATGAGGGCAGCGGGCCCATCCGCTTCCACCAGGAGGACGTGGCCGGCCGGCGCGTGCAGGAGCGCCGCGTGGGCTTCGTGTTCCAGCACTACGCGCTGTTCAGGCACATGACGGTGTTCGAGAACGTGGCCTTCGGGCTGCGCGTGCGGCCGAAGCACGAGCGCCCGGAAAAGCACGTCATCGACAGGAAGGTGCATGACCTGCTGAAGCTGGTGCAGCTCGACGGCATGGCCGACCGCTTCCCGTCGCAGCTTTCGGGCGGGCAGCGGCAGCGCGTGGCCCTGGCGCGCGCCCTGGCCGTGGAGCCGCGCGTGCTGCTGCTCGACGAGCCGTTCGGCGCCCTCGACGCGCGCGTGCGCAAGCAGCTGCGGGCCTGGCTGCGGCGGCTGCATGACGAGATCGCCATCACCAGCATCTTCGTGACCCACGACCAGGACGAGGCCCTGGAGGTGGCCGAGCGCGTCGTGGTCATGAACGAGGGTCGCATCGAGCAGGCCGGCGCCCCGGACGAGGTGTTCCACGACCCGGCCACCGAGTTCGTCATGAACTTCCTCGGTCATGTGAACGTGTTCGACGGGCGTATCGAGGACGGCAAAGTCACGTTCGCCTCGGTGCAGATCGAGCACCCGGCTGCGGCCGAGACGGCGGCGGGCCCGGCGCGCGTGTTCATCCGCCCGCACGAGCTTTCCCTGCACCTGCTGCCCCGCAGCGACAGCCTGCCGGCCATCGTGACCGGCATCCACGCCGCCGGCCCGGCCGTGCGCCTGACGCTGGCCGCCGAGGGCGACCACACCTTCTCGGCCGACATCTCGCAGGACGTCTACCGCAGCCTGAAGGTGGCGGTGGGGGCGAAGTTCTGGGTGTTGCCGAAGGATCTGCGGGTGTTCCCGGGGACCGGAGTGAAGCTGCCGGGGGATTGAGGCGCGTGGACGTGTTTATGTAACGTTATATTTTTCAAATAATTACGACGATGTTGCGACTCCCTCGCTCAGTACCGGTCCAATTCCTTTACAAACTAGACGCAACTAAGCAGAATCCGATAAAATACGCTTAGGCTGTAAAGGAGGGGCAGATGGACCCGCGCAAGAACCCATTCGCACCAGGGGCAGGAACCAGACCCCCCCTCGCGCAGACCCCGCTCCGTCTTGCTGGATCGACTCGAGAACCGCTTCCGACCAATCCTGATCATCACCGGGCTCGCGCGTCGCAGACGGTTCTTCTGGACGGTTCCGGGAGAAGGCGAAGCGCGCAACTGGGCGACCGTCGAATGGGAGATCGAAAAGAACGGCCTCAGCCCAGGATGTCCTCACACGCCCGACCCAGCCACCACAGGCAGCGACGCCCCTCACGTTCAATCCGACGCGGCCGCGGCCCCGGGATCAACGATGACCTCACCGACCTGTTCGTTGCCCTGGGAGAGGCGGCGCGCGATCACAAGACCGGGGTCATCTTCCTTCTGGATGAAATCCAGTACCTCAAGGCGGAAGAACTCGAAGCGCTGATCACCGCGTTGCATAAGTGTGCCCGCAGGTCGCTGCCGATCACCCTTGCCCGGGGGCTGACGAACCGGACGGCGCGGATTGACGCCACCGCCCGCCCCGTGCCACAATCCATCCTTGAACCATGACCGCCGCCGGCGGCCGGCCGCCCACCCCGGCTGACCGTCGCCCGGCCGCAGGAACCGGAAACGAGGAGCCGATGAGCCAACAGACGCCGACTCTCGACCAGATCCGCAACTTCGAGGGCAAGTACCCGAAGCAGCTCTGGTCGCTGTTCACCATCGAGATGTGGGAGCGCTTCTGCTTCTACGGCATGCGCGGCATGCTCACCGTGTTCATGGTGACGCAGCTGGGCCTGGGCGACAAGGAGGCGAACCTGCAGTACGGCGCCATCCAGGCGTTCGTCTACGCGTTCACCTTCATCGGCGGCGTGTTCGCCGACAAGATCCTCGGCTTCCAGAAGTCGCTGATCTGGGGCGCGGCGACAATGATCGTCGGCGGCCTGGTGATCGCCTTCTCGCCCTCGGAGACGGGCTTCTACATGGGGACCTGCTTCTCGATCGTGGGCACCGGCTTCTTCAAGCCGAACATCTCGACGATGGTCGGGCAGCTCTACCACGAGGGCGACAGCCGGCGCAACGCGGGCTTCAGCCTGTTCTACTCAGGTATCAACCTGGGTGCGCTGCTGGGTGGCGCGCTCATGATCTGGGTCGGCAAGAACCACTCGTGGTCGATCGCGTTCGCGCTGGTCTCGGTGGCGATGACCATCAGCCTGATCACCTTCCTGGCCACGCGGAAGAACCTGGGCCCCATCGGCCTGTCGCCGTTCGGCCCCGAAGTGCCCGTCACGAAGCGCAAGATGCTGGAAGTGGCGACGTACATCGGCTCCTTGCTGTGCCTGCCGCTGGTCTTCGTGCTGGTCAAGAACTCGCGCTACACCGACCTCTTCATGTACATCATCGGGCCGGCCACGCTGGTGTGGCTGGGCTGGGAGATGCGCAAGTTCAACCGTGAGCAGAACAAGCGCATCTGCGCGGCGCTGGTCTTCATCCTGTTCTCGGTGCTGTTCTGGGCCTTCTTCGAGCAGAGCGGCGGTTCGCTCAGCCTGTTCGCGCTGAACAACCTGAACCACTCGCTGCTCGGGATCCCCATGGACCCGAACGTGGTCAACAACTCGTCGAACTCGCTGTTCGTGATCCTGTTCGCGCCGCTCATCGGCATCGTCTGGGTGTGGCTGAGCAAGCGCAAGCTCGAGCCCAACTCGGTCGTGAAGTTCGGCCTGGGCTTCTTCCTGCTGGGCCTGGCCTTCATGGTCTTCGCCTGGACGAGGATGTTCGCCAACGCCGAGACGGGCATGACCTCGCTCGACGTCTTCACGCTGGGCTACTTCGTGATCACGTTCGGCGAACTCTGCCTGTCGCCCATCGGCCTGTCGCTGATGACGCAGCTGGCGCCGACCTCGATCCAGGGCCTGATGATGGGCATGTGGTTCCTGGCCAGCGCCTACGGCCAGTACGTGGCCGGCCTGCTGGGCGCGGGCATGTCGACGGCCGATGCCGCGGCCCCCGCGATCGTCAAGCTGACCGCCTACACCGACGGCTACCGGCAACTGGGCATCTACGCGCTGATCTCCGGCGCGGTGCTCATCGCCATCTCGCCGTTCGTGCGCCGGCTGATGAAGGGCGTGCACTAGCAGCGGTGCTCGCTGGGCAATGGACGGATGTGGCGCCGGGTCCTGGGCCCGGCGCCGCTCTTTTGGGACTCCCGGCCACCGGCCGGAACCAACCCCGCCCGGCGCGTGTTACCTGACTTCCGCGCCCGACCTGGTGCGGTTCCCGGCGGAAGGTCCTAACCTGACCCGGTCGGGACGGGAACGCTGACGCGAACAGGAAAGAGAACGGGATGCCCGGAGGTCCATACATGTTGAAAGCGCTGATCATCCTCACCCTGGTGCTCGGCTCGGCCAGCCTGCTGCTGTGGCTGGCGGCGGCCGACCGCCCGGCGCCGGCGCGTTCCACCCGGGCGCCGGCCGTGTCGGGCCGTGTCGTGGGCGCCATCCGGGCGCCCCTGGCGATGGCGGCCTTCCGGGACGGCGACGGCGGCAAGGGCGCAGGCGCCCCGAAGGCCACGTCCGCGCCCGATTCGGCGGCCGGCGCGGCCGGCGCAGGCAAGCCGGCCAAGGTCACCAAGACCGACGCCGAGTGGAAGGCCGAGTTGAGCGACATGGAGTACAAGGTCACCCGCTGCAGTGCCACCGAGGCGCCGTTCACGGGCAAGTACTGGAACCACCACGACAAGGGCACCTACGTGTGCGTGGCCTGCGGCCAGGAGCTGTTCAGCAGCGACACCAAGTTCGAATCGGGCAGCGGCTGGCCCAGCTACTTCCAGCCCGCGTCGCCCGGCGCCATCATCGAACACGAGGATTCGACCCTCGGGATGGTGCGCGTGGAGGTCCGCTGCAGCCGCTGCGACGCCCACCTGGGGCATGTGTTCCCGGACGGGCCGCGCCCGACCGGGATGCGCTACTGCATCAACTCGGCGGCGCTGGATTTCAAGGCCCGGGACGCCGGCAGGTAGGCATTCCCGGCCGGGCGCCGGCAAGTTTGCAACCCGGCATCCATTAACGGCTTGAGTGCGGCCCGGCCCTCGGGATATATTGCCCCGACCGACGATCGCCCGCGCGCCGGACCCGTTCCGGCGCGCGGCCCTCCAGTCCCCGGGGAGCCACCGTGAAAGACGTCGTTTCGATCATCCTCGGCGGCGGGCGCGGCCAGCGCCTCTACCCGCTGACGCTGCAGCGCAGCAAGCCTTCGGTGGCGTTTGCCGGCAAGTACCGGCTCATCGACATCCCCATCAGCAACTGCATCAACTCGGGCATGAAGAAGATCTTCGTGCTGACGCAGTTCCTCTCGGCGAGCATGCACCGGCACATCATGCAGACGTATGCGTTCGACGGGTTCACCGACGGCTTCGTCGACATCCTGGCCGCGGAGCAGACGCCCGACCGTTCGGACTGGTTCCAGGGAACCTCCGACGCGGTGCGCGCCACGATGCACCACACCATGTACTACAAGACATCGCAGGTGCTCATCCTGGGCGGCGACCACCTCTACCGCATGGACTACGGGCAGATGGTGCGCTTCCATCGCGAGATGGGCGCCGACATCACGCTGGCCGTGTACCCGGTCACGCGCGAGGATGCGCCGCGCATGGGCCTGCTGCGGGCCGACGCCACCGCCGAAGTGACCGAGTTCGTGGAGAAGCCGCAGGATCCCGCGGTGATCGACCGCTTCCGCGCGCCGCGCGAACTGTTCGCCGCGCGGGGGATGATCGCCGACAGCGACACCTATCTGGGTTCGATGGGCATCTACTGCTTCGAGCCGCACGTGCTGCACGAGCTGATGCAGGACGAGTCGAAGACCGACTTCGGCAAGGAGATCATCCCCGAGGCCATCGGCAAGCTTAAGGTGATGGCCTACCCGTTCAGCGGCTACTGGCGCGACATCGGGACCATCGCCTCGTTCTTCGAGGCCAACCTCGACCTGGTCGACAAGAACCCGCCGCTGAACCTGCACCAGGGCGCCTGGCCGTTCTATACGCGCACGCGCGCCTTGCCGCCGGCGCGCATCATGGAATCGGTCATCGAGAACTCGCTGGTGGTCGAAGGCTCGACCATCACCGGCGCGCGCATCGAGCACTCGATCGTGGGCATCAGGGCGCGCATCCGCAAGGGCGCCTTCCTGAAGGACGTCATCCACATGGGGGCCGACTTCTACGAGGGCGAGCACGTGCTGTTCGACAACCTGTCGGCCAACGGCGACATGCCGCCGATGGGTGTCGGTCGCAACTGCCGGCTCGAGCGCTGCATCATCGACAAGAATGCGCGCATCGGCGACGGCGTCATCATCCGCGCGCAGCCCGACGTGAAGGAACACCGCGACCAGTACCGCTGGATCCGCGACGGCGTCACGGTGATCCCCAAGGGCACGGTGATCCCGCCGGGCACCGTGCTGTGAGCGGTTGCCGGCGCGCACATGGAACGCGGCTGCCGGCGGCGTTGCTGGCTATGGCATTGTTGCCGGCGCTGTGCGTGTCGGCCGGCCGCGCCGCCGCCGCCGATGAACCGCCCGCGCCTGCCGCAATCTTCCCCGATTCGCTGCTGCTGCAGGCGCCCGACTTCGCGGCGCTGCGTCCCGACCTGCTCCCGCTGACCACCGCCCGCGTGGCCGAGACGGCCTGGGACCTGGTGCCCCGCCTGGTGTATGCCGACCGTCCCGACCTGCTGGTCGACTTCCTCGATTTCTGGGAAGACCGTTGCGGCCGCACGGAGCCGATCGCGCGCACGCGCATCCTCGCCGCGATCTGGGACGGCGCGTTCGACGAGAGCCTGTACGACGAGGGCATCGGCGACTACCTGGACGACTGGGAGGGACGCGACCCGTCGCTGATGACGAGCGGGCGTCGCGACTTCGATGCGTTCACGACGGGCTTTGCCGACCAGTTGCTGCCGCACCAGGAAGCCGGCAGCCTGCCCGAGTACTTCTGCCTGCTGTACAGCGACCGGCCTGGCGAAGCCGATGCGGCCCTTTCCGCCGAGGCGATGGACGACACCTGGCTGGCCTGGTACCTGGAGCATCCGGAGGGCGGTGACGGCGGCGAGGTGATTCCCGCCGCCGGGAACGAGGCCGCCGCCTCCATCTCCGCCGGCGGGCCCACGCTGTTCATGCTGACCACCGGCACCTGGCAGCCGCTGGGCGACGTGCGGCTGGCCGGCAGCCACGTGCTGGTGGGCGGGCTGGTGGAGCAGCGGTTGGGCGCCTGGTTCCTGCGCGTGCCCATTGAAGTCCGTCTCGGCCGCACCGACCGGGCTTACCAGGTGGACCAGGACGGTGTCCGGGCGCGTTCCGACCGGTTCGACGCCATCTACCTGGGCGTGGAGGGCGGTCGCGGGCTGGCGCGGGCCGGCAGCTGGGCGCTGGAGGGCTTTGCCGGGCTGGGCTACGACGGCGTGCGCCCGTTCCTGAAGCAGGACATCTACCTGGCCACGCTCAATGTGAACCTGGGCCTCGGGTTGCGCCGGCAGGCGCCGGGCAGTCCCTGGGTGCTGGGCCTGGATGCCCGCCGGGAATGGCTCGGGACCCGCAACGAGGGCCCCGATTCGCTGGGCGGCGGGGCCTGGAGCCTGCGTCTGGGGACGGGGCTGCGGTTCGGCCCCGGGGCCTGATCCGGCGGGGTTCCCGCTAAAGTAAATCGTTGTCTTGCCGATTCTTGCCTCGTTCGCGGTAACGGCGGGCGCGCAGCGGCCACAGGGCCGTCTGTTCGCCTGTGGAGTCGTTTACGGGGAGCCTCGCCATCTTGCTGGCCGTGCAGGACCTGCCCATCCGCACCAAGCTCAGGTGGATCCTGGGTGTGTCGGTCACCCTGGCCGTGCTCCTCGTCAGCCTGGTGATGACCGTCTACGATCATCACAGCTTCCGCGTCCGCCTGTCCCGCGAGTTGGAGATCACGGCCGAGGTCATCGGCAGCACCTGCGCCGCCGCGCTCATGTTCGAGGACCGTACCGTCGCCGGCGAGACGCTGCAGTCGCTGCGGGCCAACCCCTCGGTGGTCGAAGCCTGCCTCTACGACCAGTCCGGCCGCATGTTCGCGCTCTTCCAGCGTGACGCCACCAAGTCCCCGCCGCCGACGGACACCGGCGTCCAGCGCACCGTGTTCGATGCGGGCGGCATGTCGGTCTACCGTGCGGTCATGTTCGACGGCGAGCAGGTCGGCACCATCTACATGCGCAAGAGCCTCGACTCGCTGCAGGCGCGCTTCTTCAATGTGGCGATGATCCAGGCCGCGGCGATGGCGGCGGCGCTGCTGCTGGTGCTGTCGCTGTCGGAGAGGCTGCAGCGCGTGATCACGCGCCCGCTCGGCGAACTGGTGGCAGTGGCGCGCCGGGTTTCGGCTGAGCAGGACTTCACGCTGCGCGCCCACCGCGCCGCGGGCGACGAGACCGGCACGCTTGTCGATGCGTTCAATGAGATGCTCGAGCAGATCCGCGAGAAGACCGTCGCCAAGCAGGCCGCCGACGCCGCCAACCAGGCCAAGAGCGAGTTCCTGGCCAACATGTCGCACGAGATCCGCACGCCCATGAACGGCATCCTCGGCATGACCGGCATCCTGCTCGACACAAAGCTCGACGAGGAACAGCGCGGCTACGCGCAGATCGTCTTCGATTCGGGGCAGTCGCTGCTGGCGATCATCAACGACATCCTCGACTTCTCGAAGGTCGAGGCCGGTCGCCTGGAGATCGAGCCGGCCCCGTTCCACATGCAGCGCCTGCTCGGCGAGGTGACCGAGCTGATGCGCGGCACCGCCGAAGCCAAGGGCCTGGTGCTCAAGTGCGTGCTGCCGGAAGGAGCGCCGGTGGCCGTGCTCGGCGACGCCGGCCGCATCCGGCAGATCGTCACGAACCTGGTCAACAATGCCATCAAGTTCACCGAGGAGGGCGGCATCACGGTCGAGGCCGTCTGTCGCGAGGCGCCCCGCGACACGACGATGTGGACGGTGACGGTGACCGACACCGGCATCGGCATACCGGCCGACCGCCTGCCCGACCTCTTCCAGCGCTTCACGCAGGCCGACAGTTCCACCACGCGTCGCTACGGCGGCACCGGATTGGGGCTGGCCATCAGCCGGCAGCTGGCCGAACTGATGCACGGCTCGCTGGACGCGCAGAGCGCGATCGGGCGCGGTTCGAGCTTCCGCGTGCTGATGCCGCTGCCGCGCGCCACGCAGGCGCAGATTACCGAAGCCAAGCTCTCGCTCGAGGCCGCTGCCGATGCGGCGTCGCCCCTGCCCGGGCAGCTGGCGGGCCGGCGCGTGCTCGTGGCCGAGGACAACCCGTTCAACCAGAAGGTTGCCCAGCACATCCTCGAGAAGATGGGGCTGCGCGTGGACCTGGCCGCCAACGGCAGCGAAGCCGTGCAGATGATGGTGAACTTCGTCTACGACCTGGTCTTCATGGACTGCCAGATGCCCGAG
Organism: bacterium; assembly: GCA_016703265.1. Lineage (NCBI taxonomy): Bacteria > bacterium. The sequence continues at coordinate 273,115 of JADJCK010000009.1, read as the reverse complement.
ATGGACGGCTACGAAGCAACCGGGATCATCCGCCGGCTGGGCGGGCCGGCCGCGCGCACGCCCATCATCGCCATGACCGCCAACGCCATGCCCGGAGACCGCGAACGCTGCCACGACGCCGGCATGGACGACTACCTGAGCAAGCCGGTGCGCGCCGACCTGGTGGCGGCCATGCTGGGACGCTGGGTGCTGGGCGAGGCACCGGTTGACGCGGCGGCGCCGGCGCCCGAGACGGACCTGACGGTGACCAATTCCTGATTCTGCATGTTCCCGACGGGCTTTCACCGACAGCGGTAGCCCCGGACTGCGGGCTCTGCTATCATGGTATGCGTTATCAAAAAGCAGCAGGCGAGAACGACCGGGATCCCCACCGCCGGTACGCTCGTCCCGGATCCACCGCTTCCTGACGGAGACGGCGACATGACCCGAGAGAGCATCCTCCAGAAATTCGAGTTCTACCGGAACGCACGCCCTGAATTCCAGCAGCGCCTGCGCGAGGCGGGCCAGCTTGTGCGCGTGAAGCCCGGCAGCTACTTCGTGTGCGAAGGCGACCATGCGCCCGGCGTGGGGCTGGTCGGCGAAGGAACCATGCGTGTCTTCAAGAGCAGCGAGTCGGGCCGCGAGATCACCCTCTACTGGGTGCGCGCCGGGGAACTGTGCCTGCTCAACCTGCTGGGGGCGATGACGGGCGTGCCGTCGCCGGCCACCGCGCGCGTGGAGGAGGAAGTGGTGGCGCTGGTGGTGCCGCCCGACGTGTTCCGCGGCTGGATCGGCGTCGAGCCCAGCCTGCGGACGCATGTGTTCAGCATCATGACCGCCGGTATGGTCGACGTGATGACGCTGGTGGAGGAGATCGCCTTCAAGAAACTGGATATCCGGCTGGCGCAGTACCTGTGCGACGGTTTCTTCGGCAGCGGCGGCACCCGTGAACTCCAGGTAACGCACGAGAGCATTGCCGCCGAACTGGGCAGCGCGCGCGAGCCGATCAGCCGCCTGCTCAAGGATTTCGAGCACCAGGGCGCGATTCTGCTGAGCCGTGGCCGCATCACCCTGACCAACCCCGATGGGCTGCGGGCGATGGTGGCGGGCTAGCCGGCCCTCCCAGCGATTAGAAAAATTAATACCGCCATTTGTGACCAAGGTCACAGATGGCGGTTTTGTTTTTGAGTATCGTTCGCGGTGTCGAAGGCCGGGTAGGGCGGTCCCGCCAACGGGACGGGCAACCTGCCGGGCCGGCGGCGGGCGCCTCGCCCGCATCCTGCCGCCGGTTGCACCGACGGGATCGCCCTTTTCCGGGATCGCCTACTTTCCAATCCGCCGACCGGGCCTGCACCCGGCGGCCCACGGGAGCCCGATGCGTTGCGGAGCGATCGACCAGGCGCCCAGGCGGGCGACCCCAGGCAGCGGAGCCCAGCGGAGATCGGTGGGAGTGGTCGTCGTGCTGTTGGTGCTTTGGACCGCGGCCGACAGTGCGATGGCCCTCCCCCGGTACACCGCGCGCTACGGGCAGGACTGCCGCCTGTGCCACGTCAATCCCACCGGGGGCGGCCTCCGCAACGCCTACACCTCGCAGTTCCTGGTGCCGGAAGAGCTGGCGGCGACCCATGGACGCCGGGCATCCGACGATGAAAGCACGACCTCGGCGGACGGCGAGACGACGCGCCCGGCGCTGCCGGTCGACATCACCGTGGGCGCCGACCTGCGCACCCTGGCCTGGACGCAGGAGGGTGGCGAGGGCACGGTCTTCTCGATGCAGGGCGATGTCTACCTGGCGCTGGCCGCGCCCGGCGATGTGCAACTCTACGCGGAGCAGGGCCAGCGCGGTGGCGGCGAGGTGTTCGGCCTGGCCCACGGCGTGATCCCGCACGGGTACCTCAAGGCCGGGCGCTTCGTACCCGACTACGGCTGGCGCTTCGACGATCACCGGCTGTTCTCGCGACGCTACCTGTTCGCGGCCGATGGCGTGGACGATCCCTCGGGATTGCTGGGCTCGGGCGCGGAAGCCGGCGTGGCTGCAGGCGGCCTGTCGGCCACCGTGTCGGTGCTCGACGGCGAACCGGAACTGGGCCGCAACTACGCGGCGCGCGCGCTGCTGCGGCAGGAACTGGGAGCCGTGCGCGCCGGCGTGGGAGCCTCGATCTGGAAGCGCGGCGGCGCCGGCGGTGGCAGCCGCGCGGCGGGCGCCTTCTGGTATGTCTCGGGCGGCCCTGTGACCTGGCTGGGAGAGATGGACGAGACACGCGGCGACGACCGGCTGGGCCGGCTGTTGACCAACGAGCTGACGGTCGAGATGAGGCGCGGCCTGGCGGCGCGCCTTGTCTACTGCTTCCAGGATCCCGATCGCGCCTACCGCGACGGGGCGCGGCACCGGCTGGGCGCGGGCGTGGCCTGGCTGGCCCGGCCCAGCCTGGGCCTGCAGGTGATGGCGAACCGCTGGCGCGTGGACGAAGGCTTCGCGGTCAACGATGTCGACCGCTACGACGGCGAAGTGATGGTGCACTTCCTGTACTGAACTGTCTGGTGTTGAGCGGCCGGTCGGGCGCCCGTGGGGGAGCGCCACACCGGGAAGGGCGGGCAAGATGCGCAGGCTGCTGTTGATCGTCGTCTCCCTGCTGGGCCTGGCAGGAAGCCGGGCGCCGGCCGGGGCGGCCACCGGCCGCTGGGACATCGTGCCCGGTGACGGCTCGCGCATCGAGTTCGTCTCGAAGGCGCCGCTCGAGACGATCACCGGCCGCACGAAGCAGGTCAGCGGCGGCTGCACGTTCGACCCGGACAAGCTGGAGGGCGACATCGTGCTTGAGGTGGCGGTGGAGATGGCTTCGTTCGATACCGGCCTGGGTAAGCGTAACCAGCACATGCGCGAGAATCACCTTCACACCGACCGCTTCCCGCGGTCGTGGCTGCGAGGCGGCGCCGTCAAGGCGACGCCCGCGTCCAGTCTACCGGTCGGCGGAACCGCCAGTGTCGAATTTGTGGGCGAACTCGAGCTGCACGGAGTCCGCCGGCCGGTAGTCTGCACCATCGTCCTTGAGCGCCCGACGGCCGACGAGCTGACGGCCACGGCGGAATTCCCGGTGAAACTGGCCGACTACGACATCGCGCGGCCGCAGATGCTGCTGCTGAAGCTGGCCGAGGAGCAGAAGGTGCGCGTGGCCCTGGCCCTGCGGAGGACATCATGAAGAGACACCTGGCCCAGGCTTCGGCGCTGGCCCTGCTGCTGGGAGCAGTCGGTTGCGCCGACCATGGAGTGGGTACCCTCGAGCCGGCTCCCGATGACGACGGCCATGCCCACACGGTTTCCTTCGCGACGGACATCCAGCCGATCTTCGACGCCAACTGCCTCGGGTGCCATGGAGCCGGCGCCAGCGCCGGACTGGACCTGCGCGCAGCCACGAGCTACACGCTGCTGGTCAATGCGGCCTCGTCCGGTTACACGGGCGCGCGCGTGGTGCCCGGCGATCCGCACGTGTCGGTGCTGTACCAGAAGCTGGAGGGCGACCCGGCCACGGGCGCGCGCATGCCGTTCGGCGGCGACGCCCTGCCCCCGGCGCAGCGGCTGCTGATCCACGACTGGATCGAGCAGGGCGCGCACAACAACTAGGCACTGCCGGCGGAAGCTAGATCCCGCCGCTGTCGAGCCCTTCCCACAGGTACCACGAGGCGATGGAGCGGTACGGCCGCCAGGGCTCGGCAATGGCGGCCAGCTGCGCCGGCGTGGCGTGCCCACCCAATCCGTACAGCTTGCCGGCCGCGGCGCGCAGGCCCAGGTCGCCGGTGGCCAGCACGTCGAGTCGCCCCAGGTGGAAGATCAGGTGCATCTGCGCCGACCACTCGCCGATGCCGCGCACCGTCGTCAACGCGGCGATCACGTCCTCATCAGCCAGTCGGCGCAGCGAACGAAGGTCGAGCCGGCCGTCGTGCACGCGCGCGGCCAGGTCGTGCACGTAGGAAGCCTTCGCGTTCGAGAGGCCGCAGGCGCGCAGCGTGGCGGTGTCGATGGCCAGCATGCGCTCGGGCGTGGGGTAGCCGGGGCCGGGCGCAAGGTCGCGCACGCGCCCGGCGATGGTCTGCCCCGCCTTCAGCGACAGCTGCTGGTGGATGATGGCAGTGACCAGCGTTTCCCACGGCGGCCGCGGGCGGTCGGCGCGCGCCAGGTACGGACCGTGGCGGCGGATCAGCGCCCGCATTTTCGGGTCCGCCTTCGCCAGGTGGGCCAGCCCGCGCGCATGCTCGTGGTCGCGCACCCAGCCTTCGCCATGCAGCAGCTTCGCCTTCAGCGCGAGGCCGCCCGCGGCCGAGAACCCGGTGAGCGAGCCGTCGGCGCCCACGCAGCGGTGGCAGGGCACGATCACCGGCACCGGGTTGGCGCCCATGATGCGTCCCACCGCGCGTGCGGCCTGCGGCCGGCCGCAGGCGCGGGCCAGCTCGCCGTAGGTCATGACCTCTCCGCGCGGCACGCGGCGCAGCCGCTTCCAGACTTCGATCGCGAACGGCGGTGCGTCGCCGAAATCGACGGGCACGTCGAGGAACGCGTCAACCGTGCCCCGCAGTGCGGCGCGCAGGCGTGTTGCGACAGCGGCCACCGGGGCGGGCGGGCGCGTGACGGCGTCGAGTCCCGGGCAGCGGCCGGCAAGGGCGGTGGCGGTGGCATCGGCGTCAGCGTGGCCGATCTCCCGGCGGCCGATGCCGCGCGGCGTCCAGGCCAGGCCCACCGGGCCGATGGTCGTGGAAAAGACGTGTCGTCCGCTGCCGGTCAGCCGCATCATCGGTGTGCCTTTCGGGCGCGGGGGGCTATATTCGCCGGGCGGCCCGCGCGGCCGCCCGCCGGCAGGATAACACAAGGCCTGGAGATGAGCGCATGTCACCTCGTGACGATCTACCGCGCGATGGGATCGATGACGGCGCGGACGACGTCCGCATCGTCTTCCGCGTGGCCGAGACCCCTGCGGACCTGCTGCGCGTGATGGTGGTGCGCGGCATCGTCTTCCATGACGAGCAGGGCGTGGACTGGGCCGACGAGTTCGACGCCGACGACGCCGGCGCCGTGCACGTGGTGGGCGAGGCCGACGGCCAGCCCGTGGCCAGCGGCCGGCTGTGCCTGCTGGAGGGCGGCTGGGCCAAGCTGGGCCGCGTGGCCGTGCGTGAGCAGTGGCGCGGCCGCGGCTACGCGCACGGCATGGTGGGCGTGCTGCTGCAGGAGGCCGCGCGTCGCGGCGCCGGGAAGCTGAAGCTGCACGCGCAGGTGTACCTGGAAGACTTCTATGCCGGCTACGGGTTCAAGCGCCAGGGCGGCGTGTTCCAGGAATGCGGCATCGACCATCTGCTGATGACCCGCGAAGACTGATTGACGACCCGCGAAAACAGGCCGCCGAAAGGGACTCCCGCGTGTACCTGTACCAGCAGCACCGCCGCTTCTTCGCGCAGACCGCGAGCGGTCTCGAGGAATCGGCCGGCGAGGAACTGAAGCGCCTGGGCGCCAAGCGCGTGCAGCCGGGCAAGCGCGGCATCATCTTCAGCGCCGATCCCGAGGTGCTGTGCCGCGTGAACTACCGCGCGCGGCTCATTTCGCGCGTGCTGGCGCCGATGGTCGAGTTCCACGCGCCCACGCCCGAGGCCCTGTACCTGGGTGCGAAGAAGGTCGACTGGACGCGGATCATGACGCTCGACCAGACCTTCGCGATCTTCGCCAACGTGCACCGCAGCCAGATTTCCCACAGCAAGTACGCGTCGCTCAAGGTGAAGGACTGCGTGGCGGACATGTTCCGCAAGCGGTACGGCAAGCGGCCGAATGTCGACGCGCAGGATCCCGACCTGTCGATCGGCGTGCACGTGCTTGAAGACCATGCGACCATCTTCATCGACTGCTCGGGCGGCTCGCTGCACCGCCGCGGCTATCGCACCGAGGCGGTCGAGGCGCCCATGCAGGAGACGCTCGCGGCGGCCATCCTCGATTTCGCGGTCTGGGACGGCAAGCGCCCGCTCTACGATCCCATGTGCGGCTCGGGCACGATCCTGGCCGAGGCCTGGCTGAAGGCCGGCAACATCCCGGCGGGGTGCCTGCGCAAGAAGTGGGGCTTCGAGCGGCTGCCGGACCACGACAAGCGCACCTGGATCAAGGTGAAGCTGGAAGAGGACAACGCCATCCGCAGCGTGCGCGGCGGGCAGATCCGCGGCTCGGACATCGACCCGGTGGCCGTCGAGATGACGCGTCGCAACGTGGCGCGCATCCCCACCGGCGACGAACTGCGCGTGAAGAAGATGGACTACCGCGACATCGACGCGATCGAGAACAGCGTCATCGTCTGCAATCCACCCTACGGCGTGCGCATGCAGCCCGAGGCCGACATGAAGGCGTTCATGCGCGAGTTCGGCGACTTCCTGAAGCAGCGCTGCAAGGGCTCCGACGCCTACATCTACGTGGGCGACCAGGAGCTGGCCGGCGAACTGGGCCTGAAGCCCGCCTTCCGCAAGCCGCTGCGCAACGGCGGGCTGGACGGGCGGCTGCTCAAGTTCGAACTATACTGAGGCATTCGCCTCCATCGGGACCAAGAGACAGGGAGTCGACCGTGCACGACGACAAGCATCACAAGCACCACGATGACCATGATCACCACGATGGAAAGCCCGGCAAGGTGCGCCGCCCCGTGATCGTCATCTCGAACTACGGGATGGGGCACGCTCCGGCCGAACTGGGCCTCAAGCTGGTGCAGACGTACCTGGGCCTTCTGGACGTCGACGACAAGCTGCCGACGGCCGTCTGCCTGTACGGCGAGGGCGTGAAGCTGGCCATCGAGGGTTCGCCCGTTCTGGACGAGCTGCGCTCGCTGGCCGAGAAGGGCGCGCGCGTGGTTGTCTGCACGACCTGCCTGAACTTCTTCGGCGTGATGGACAAGCTGCAGGCCGGCACGGCCGGCTCGATGAAGGACATCATCGACCTGCAGTGGGAAGTGAAGAAGGTCATCACGCTGTAGGATGCCCGCGGCAAGCGCTCCCGTCGGTCCAAACCCGTTCGCGGGGCGGGCCCCGGGGCCTGTTGCGGCCCGCCGGGAGTGTCGTTAAGCTGACTGCCGCCTGCCGGCGCTGCCGGCGGGGCGCACCCGGTGTCGACGACAACCTCACCCCGACCGGAGCGGCCTTGTACAGCGATTGCCATGACGATTGCGCGCCCGCGCCGAGGGACGAGGTGTTCCCCGCGGCCGTACCCGAATCGGCGGCGGACCAGCTGGTTCGACCATGCGATATCAAGGGCATTCTGCACAGCCATAGTCGATGGGCCGACGGGGCGCACTCGTTGTCGTCGATGGTCTCCACGGCCCAGGAGATCGGCCTCGAGTATCTCGGCATCAGCGACCACTTCCGCACTGTGGCGCACCCGGACGGGCTGGACCTGAATGCGGCGCGCGTTCAGCGCCAGGAGATCGAGCGGCTGCGCCTGCTGAATCCCGCCTTCGACATCCTGCAGGGCGTGGAGCTGGACGCGAACCCGGACGGTTCGCTGCCGCTCGATGATGCCACCCTCGGCTGGTTCGACTTCGTGATCGTGTCGTTCCCCGCGAATGGCGGCTGGGATCCGCAGCGGCTGACCAACCAGATCGTGCGCGCGGTGTCCAATCCGCACGTGGCCATCCTGGGCAAGCCGATGGGCGAGTTCATGCTGCAGGGCGCGAAGGCGGGCCTCGACATGAGGCGCGTGCTCGAGGCGGCCGCTGAACACCGGACGGCCGTCGAGGTGACGGCGAACCCGTGCTGCGCCGAGCTGGACTGGAGCAACTGCAAGCTGGCCCAGGAAATGGGCGTGTACATGGCCATCAGCCCCGATGCGCACCGGGCGGCGCGCCTGGTCGACTATCGGCATGGGACTGAGATGGCGCGCAGTGCCGGGGTCTGTTGCGGCAGCGTGCTCAATACGATGGATCATTTCGAGCTGAGACGATACCTGATGCGTGGCCGCTGAGAGCGGCCCCTGCGGACACTCCTAGTGCACCGGGGCGACGACCGGCTCCGGCGTCTTCCCGACGATCTCCCACTTGTTCATCATGTCCGACAGCATCGCCTTGGTGATGGGCTTGCTCAGGAAGTCGTCCATGCCGGAGGCGAAGCACGCCTTGCGGTCGCCACTCAGTGCGTTGGCGGTCATGGCGATGATGGTCACGGCGCCGGCAGGTGACGGCAGCTCGCGGATGCGGCGCGTGGCCTCGTAGCCGTCCATCGCCGGCATCTGGCAGTCCATGAGCACCAGGTCGAACACGCCTTCGCGGGCCATGGTCACCGCCTCGACGCCGTTGGCCGCCACCTGCACGCGGCAGCCGATCAGCTTCAGCATCGCGGTGGCGACCTTCTGATTGAACGGGTTGTCCTCGGCGAGCAGCACGCGCGGCCCGGCCGAGACATCGACCACGGGAGCGCCGGCTGCGTCGAGCACGACCAGGCCGGGGGTCGGCGCGCTCACGCCGGCGGTGGCGGCGCCGTTGCCGTCGGCGACCGCGACGGACGCCTGGTCGGCGTAGCGGCCGGAGAGCAGCACTTCAAGCCGCTTGGTGAAGACGGGCTTGGACAGCGTCTGGGCGAAGCCGTGTCCGGCCAGGTCGTCCTCGCGCGTGTGGCCGGTCAGGCGCGTCAACAGGATCGTGCGCGGCATGTGCCTGGGCGCCAGACGCGCCAGGTACGGGCGCAGGTCGGGCAGCGGCTGCACCTGGTCGTCGCCGGGCCCCGGCTCATGGTCGAACAGGATGTGGGTGAACGGCCGGTCCTGCGCCGAGGCCCAGCCGCCGGCCTGGTCCAGCGCCTCGGGCCCGCCCGTGATGACGCGACCCTGGTGGCCCAGCATGCGCACCTTCTCGAGCAGCACTTCGCCGGTCAGCGAATGCCGGGTGACGATGAGCACATTGGCGCCCGCGTTTGCCGGCCCCTCGGCCGGCGCCTCGGGCACCGTGGAGACCGTCACGGCGGGCGCGCGCAGCGTGAACTCGAAGGTGGAGCCCTGGCCGGGCGTGCTCGCGGCGACGATGCTGCCGCCCATCAGGCCGACCAGCTGCTGGCTGATGGCCAGGCCCAGGCCGGTGCCGCCGTAGCGACGGGTGGTGCCCGCCTCGGCCTGCGTGAACTTCTCGAAGATGCGGGCCAGCGCCGGCTCGGCGATGCCGATGCCGGTGTCGGTGACGGCGAAGCGCAGGTCGACATGGTCGGTGCCGGCGCCGACCGGCTCGATGTTCAGGTAGACGTGGCCGTGCTGCGTGAACTTCACGGCGTTGTTCAACAGGTTCACCAGCACCTGGCGCAGGCGGCAGGGGTCCAGCAGCACCTGCTGCGGGACGCCCGGCGCCAGCCGGCAGACCAGTTCGAGCCCGGAGCTCTGCGCCGTGAAGGCGATGAGTCCGGCGACTTCGTCCACCAGCGAGTGAAGGTCGGTCTCGACGGCGTCCAGTTCGAGCTGGCCGGCCTCGATCTTCGACAGGTCGAGGATGTCGTTGATCAGGCTCAGCAGGGCCGAACCGGAGACGCGGATCATCTCCAGGTACTGCTTCTGGTGCGGCGTGGGGTTCATGTCGGTGAGCAGGTCGGCCAGGCCGATGACGCTGTTCATGGGCGTGCGGATCTCGTGCGACATGTTCGCCAGGAACTCGCTCTTGGCGCGGCTGCTGGCCTCGGCGGCCTCGCGCGCCTGCACGAGCGATCGTTCCATCTCGTGCTTGGTCCACACCGTGATGAACAGGTCGGCCACCGAATGCACCAGGTTGATGTGCTCCTGCGTCCAGTTGCGCGCCTCATGGCTGTCGACGCCGACGAACCCGAACACTTCCTGGTCGCGCATGATGGGCGCGGCCAGGAAGGCGGCGCGGTCGGGGCCCCAGTCGTCGCGGAAGCGGGCGGGAATGGTGCTGTGGCGGCGCAGGTCCTCGCTCATGACCGGGATCTTCATCTCGAACAGGCCCTGCAGCCACTCCAGGTCGGCCAGCGGCAGCAGCGTGGGCGGCAGCTCGGAGTTGTCGGCGCGGTCATCGCCCCAGGCGTACTGGCGCACGGCCATGCCGCGCGACGTGTCGAAGCGGTAGAGGAAAGCGCGCGAACCGTCGGTGAAGCGACCCATCCGGCCGAGCACGCGGTCCATGATCTGTTCCATCTGGTCGCGCCCGCAGTGCACGAAGGTCTGGAACAGCGCGGCTGCGGTGTGCTCGTAGTCGAGGCGGGCGGCCAGGGCGCGTTCGGCGCGCATCTGCTCGCTGATGTTGATGGAGACGCCCAGCACCTGCGCCACGCCGCCGATCTCGGCCGAGAGCGGCTTCTTCATGGCGGCGATCCACATCGTCTTGCCGTCGTGCTCCGTGGTGTCGGTGACCGGCAGGTTCCACGGCTCGCCGCGCAGCAGCGTCTCGCGGTCCTCTTCCAGCCACGCGCGTGCCTGCACCGGGTCGGGATGCACCTCGTAGAGGTGGTGGCCCTCGACCTCTTCCACGGGCCGACCGTAGAAATCGGCCACGGCCTTGTTGACGAGCGTGAAGCGGCCGGCGCTGTCGCGCGCGAAGATGAAGTGAGGGATCGCGTCGATGACCGTGCGAAGGTAGAGGCGCTCACGCAGCTGGTCGCCATGCGACGATTCCACGCGATCGAGCCGCCACAACAGCGATGTCGCCGCCGCCACGCCCAGGGCCACGATCACCGTCTCCCAGATCTCGCCCAGATCCAGGACATGCGCCAGCAGCGGCAGCGCTCCCGTCACGAGGATCACGCCCGCCAAGGTCAGTTTCGTGGTGGAGATTCGGCGAAGCAGTTTCACGACACCATCGATTCGCGCGGCCTCCATAACCGGACACGGGAGCCCCTGTGCCCCCTGCCCGTGATCGTTATCTGATCGGCGGGCGCGCCGCTAACTTGATCGAACTTTGCAGGTTATTCGCTTTGACACCCTGCGTTTATTTGTCAACCTGCGCGGACGGGGGGATGGTCCGGGGGTCGTGATGGTCGGTCGGTGATCGCGTGATTCGGGCCGGTGGCCGGCCCGCTGCGGTCGGTTCGGTCGCTCGCGGCCGCCGGGGTCCGGATCCTGCCGGGGAAGGAGGACTCCGACGATCCGGGCGGCGCAGGCCGACGCGGTCGGCGCGGCCGGCCCCGACACCCCGTCAGGAAGTGGGAAGCGGGGGCCATGGCCCGACCGGCATCGACGCGGCCAGGGGCTGTCCACCGGGCGCCGGTCCGGCTTCCGCGTGGCGGGGGCCAGGCCGGCCCCGGGGTCGTCGGTTCCGCGGAGATTGGCGGGTTGCAGGCGCGGGGCATCCGGAGTATACTCTTTGTATATCCAAGGGGGCCTCCGTGCGTACCAAGGTTCAGAAGTGGGGCAACAGCCTGGGGTTGCGAATCCCCAAGGCCTTTGCCGAAGACATCCGGGTTGCCGACGGCACGCCGGTGGAGATGACGATGGTCGACGGCCAGCTGATCGTCCGCGTTGCCGAGGATCGCGAATGGTCCCTGGACGGACTGCTGGCCGGGGTCAGGCCGGACAACCTGCACGCGGAGGTCGACACGGGTGGGCCGGTCGGCGGTGAGTCGTGGTAGAGCCCCGGCGTCGATCGGGGTACGTTCCGGCCCGGGGGGACATCGTCTGGCTTCAGTTCGACCCGCAAGCCGGCCATGAGCAGGCCGGGCGCCGCCCGGCGCTCGTCGTTTCTCCCTCCGCCTACAACGGCCGCGTCGGCCTCGCCTTGTTCTGCCCTCTGACGACCAGCATCAAGGGCTATCCGTTCGAGGTGGCTGTGCAGGTGAACGGCAAGGTGGACGGGGCAATCCTGGCGGACCAGGTCGAGTGCCTGGATTGGCGGGCCCGGCGGGCGCGCAAGTTCGGCGAGATTCCGGATGAGATCCTGGCCGAGGTGCTGGGCAAGATCGCGACGCTGGTCACCTGGCGCGACGAGCGCTGAGCGGAACCTGCAGCAGATGGATGGTGGCATGATGAAGATGTGTCGGTTCCGGCGTGGGCTCGGCTTTGCATCACTCCTGACGTTGATGGTGTGTGCGGCTGCAGCAGTGGGCAGGGCGGCGCCGTCGGATGTCCCAGGCGATCAAGCGCCGACCGCCGAAGCCTGGAGCGACACGCTGCACGTGGCGGCGCCGCGGGTGACGCTCGACGAGATCATCGCCGACATCGGGCGGCACCAGCGCGCGAACCGCGACAGCCTGCGCAGCGTGGCCTTCACGGTGGTGGTGACGACCGCGCGCAGTCCCGATGGCGTGGAGGCGGGTGCCGCCGACAGCGCCGGCACCTGGGAGCTGGAGGAGACGGCGCTGCGCTACCAGCAGGACCGCGGCCGCCCCGACCGGGTGGCGCGCCTGTGGGAGCGCAAGCAGTCGTTCGTGCGCGGGGTGCCGCAGCCGGCGACCGAGACGGCGCAGGCGAAACCGGCCTGGCAGCCGCGTCCGGTGGACATGGTCGAGGACCTGCCGTTCGCCGAGGGCGGCGCCAGGCTCTACCGCTACGAACTGCTGGCCAGCAAGCTGGTGGGCAACAGCCTGGTGCACGTGGTGGCATTTGCACCGCGCGACCGCTTCGCGGCCCTGCCGTCGGGCACCATCTGGGTGGATATCGCCGACTGGGCGATCCGCCGCGTCGAGGCGCGATTCGAGGGCGCGGTGCCGTATCCCTGGATCATCCGCAGCGTGCCGTACTACCGGCTCAGCCAGGCTCCGTGCGGGAACGTGTGGTTTCCGGTGCTGGAGTCGGCGCGCGTGGATATGCGCGACCTGCCGCTGGTGGACTCGGGCGGCACCTACCAGATGCGCGTGGAGCTGCGCGACATCGTCATCAACGGTGAACCGTGCGACGGCGGCGGCCTGAATGCCGACACCGACGAGGGCTCGGCGCTGTTCTGGTCCGCCATCGACGAACTGTGGCAGGCGGAACTGCCCACGCCGCTGCAGCAACCCCTCTCACTTGCGCCGGCGCAACTCGATTCGCTGTCGCGCGCGGGCGCCGCCATGCTGGCGGCCATGCCCGAGCTGCCGCCCTACGGCCTGCGTTTCTATCCGCTGCTGCCGGCGTACAATCGCGCGCAGGGATTCGTGCCGCGCGCGGGCGCCGTGTATGGGCGCAGCACGGGCGGCGCGCTGCGGCTCGAGGCGCAGATCGGCGCGGGGCTCGACGACCGGCGTGTGCTCTGGGGCTTGTCGCCGTCGCTGCGCGTGGGCGAGTCGTTGTCGCTGCGCGCGGGCGCCGAGCGCGCGACGGCGTCGTTCGCCGGTGACGGGCGCGCCGGCTGGCGTTCGTGGTCGGCGCTGCTGTGGGGCGCGGACCCGAACCACTACTACGACCGCACGTCGTGGAACGTCGGTGCGCGCTGGCAGCGCGAGGGTGGAGCACCGTGGCTCGACGCGGGCTGGACGCAGGCGCGCGAGCTGCCGCTTGCCGTGCATCAACGGTGGAATGTGCTGGGCCGCACGTTGTCGCCGGAAGGCATGCGCGAGGCCGATGCGGTGGATATCGGGACGGCGCATATCACGGCGGGTGTGCGGTGGGGGGCGCTGACGCTTCGGGGTGGCGTGGCGGCGCACAGTGTGAAGATGCGGATCCCGGGTGCGGGTGATGATGAGCTGCACTTCGGTTCATGGCACTGGTCGGCGCGCTGGCAGCGGCCCGACGCGCTGGGCAACCGCTGGTCGTTGCGGGCCGGTGGGCGCGGGGTTGAAGGGCCGGCGCCGGTGCAACATCGGGTGTGGCTGGGGGACTGGCAGCCGGGGGAGAGCAGTGGCGAGCTGGCGGCGGCGGGGGCGTTGAGCGGTTGGCCGGCGGGGACGTTGCTGGGGGATCGCGGGTTGTGGGGGTCGCTGGTGGTGGATTTGAATGTGGATCCGTGGCGGGCGTTGCGGGTGCCCGGGTTGGGGGAGATGGGGTTGCGGCCGTTGGTGTTTGTGGAATGGGGTGGGGCGTGGGGTGAGGCCGTGCATGGTCTTGAATTCGGTGCACCTGGCGCTGGTTTTGTGGCGCCAGTGACGGGTTGGCGGGCGGACGCGGGCTTTGGGTTCAGCCGGCGGCTGGACCTGCCGCTGGTGGGGGTGGGGAGCCGGTTCGAGGTTCGGGCGGCGCGGGCGGTGGGTGAAGGCGCGGGGGAGCAGGATTGGCGGGTCTTGGTGGGGATTGGGAAGTAGGCGTGGCGTTGTGGGATCGTTGGACGTATCGTTGGATGTACCATAGGAGGTACATCACCATGAAGATCCCGGAAATCATTCCCGTCTCGGACCTACGACAGGACGCGGCGGCCATTCTCAGGCGACTGCAGGGGTCGGACGATCCCCTCGTCGTCACGCAGAGGGGACGCGCCATCGCGGTGATCCAAAGCGTGGACGCCTACGAAAGGGCGGAAAACGAGCGCCGATTGCTGCGACTTCTGGCTGCGGGCGAACAGGAGCTGGCGGCGGGCCAGGGGGTCAGCCTGGGGGCGGTGCTTAAAGAGGCGGACGCATTGCTTGATGGTGGTGACGGTTGAAGGTTCGGCTCTCGCTCGACGGCGCGTGTCGATCGCGCGAATGAAGGCCGAAGTGCGCAGAGCATGCAGGGCTCATCATTCGGGTGGACGAAAACCGGTCGTTCTTGACGCTGCCAAACCGGCGATCTATATTGGCTGGCGCTTCAGGCAGGCCCGCCCGTGCCGAAAGACATGGGCGTGATCGTTTGCAGCGGCCAAAGATTCGGTTCCTCGGTAGCTCAATGGTAGAGCATGCGGCTGTTAACCGCAGGGTTGTAGGTTCGAGCCCTACCCGAGGAGCCAATCTTCTCCGGCCTCGAAATCGGAGCGCGAGAAGTTTACAGCGGCCTCGATCCTCCTTGGGATTGGGGCCGTTCTTGTTGCTTGCGGCACAAGGGGTTACGGGGGCAGAAATTTGGGGCGCCGGGGCCGCGAAATTGAGAGAAGGCGAGAGAGCGCGGCGGCGTGCTGGCGCGAGTGGCGGGGATCACTACGCACCAATCGATGGCATTGTCGCACGCAGAATGTGGCATAATCCAGCAGGACAGGGTATGAATCGCGGGGCATCCAACGGAAACATCGGGCAAAACCGTTGTGCGCGCTCTGCAATGAAAAGCCCAGTTCATGAATTTGCCGGCACGCTTTATCGAGACTGCTCAGGGAATGGTGGGTTGAATTTCCTATTCCCTTCGCAGCAGCGTCGTGCCACGAGCGGCGAGGTTCTTCTAGCCGGTTGGTGACCCTCAGGGGTAAGCTTCCGTCGCCAACCACGGGATGTACACGTCAGGAGATGTCCATGATCCGGACCGCAGAGCCTCGCTCTCTGTTCGCTGCCACCTTCACGCTCGCCATCGTGATGTGGATCGCTCTGCCTGGCTGCGGGGGCAAGGGAAGTTCGTCCACTGCGCCCACCGTGAACATCCCTGCGGCCCCCGTCAATGCGCAGGTCCTCGCAGGCGAGCAATCGAATGTCGTGAGCTGGAACGCCGTCACCGGAGCGACATCCTACAACCTGTACTTCAAACCGGGTGCCGGCGCGACGACGGCCGATAGCAAGATCCCCGGAGTCGTCTCGCCCTACACACACGGTTCGCTCACCAACGGCACGCTTTATTCCTACGTCATCACGGCGGTGAACTCAGCGGGTGAGAGTGCTGCATCCGCAGAGGCTGCGGGCGCACCAGCCGCGGGCCCCATCCATGTGTCGGCGAGCACCGGCGACGACGCAAACGACGGCAGTCGTACGGCACCTGTCAAGACCTACGGGCGCGCCGCCGCCATCGCCCAGAGCGTGGGCAGCAGGTCGATCCTGATCGAAGCGGCCGACTACGCGGAAGCCCCCGTCCTGGCCGAGCGGGTCAGCGTGCACGGCGGATACGATCTTCCCGGTTGGAGCGTGGGTCTGAGTCGCACCCGCTTCACGCTCGCTCTGGGCTTACATGCCATGGCCACCGACATCGACTCGCTCACCGAGCTCAGCAATATCGAGTTCTGGTTCGGAAGCGGATCCGGCAGTGGCCCCGCGCCGGATCCTGGGAATTCGAATCCCATGTACATCCTGGATTGCACCGAGAGCCTGAAGTTCACCAATTGCGTGTTCACTGCCGGGACCGGCGCTGCTGGCGCACATGGTTTCGCAGGAGGCCAGGGCTACAACGAGGCGACGGGTGCGACTGGAGGGGCCGGCAGCTGTGACGGGGCGAGCGGTGGAGGCGGAGCCGGTGCATGGCTGGGCTTCGGCTGCCGAGGAGGAGACGGCGGCCAGGGCGGATCCCAGACGGGCAATGGTAGCGGCGCCGCGGGAACCGATAGCGACTGTGCCGGCCCCAATACAGGAGTCGGGGGAGCGGGTGGCGCGGCGGGTGATCCCGGCCAGCCAGGCACCAATGGCCTTGACGGGGCTGCGGGGACATTCGGAGTGAACGGCGGCCCTGCCTCGGCGTCCGGAGCGATCGTCGCTTCCTTCTGGAGCCCTCTGAGGTCGACCAATGGAACCTCGGGACAGTTTGGCTCCGGTGGTGGTGGTGGTGGCGGCGGCGGCGGCCAGCAGTGCGCGCTCTGCAATAACGGCGGTGGCAACGGTGGCGGCGGCGGCGGCTCGGGCGGGGTGCCCGGTGGGTTCGGAGACGGCGGGCAAGGCGGGTTTGGTGCGTTCGCCGTGTTCCTGGTGAACTCGTCACCCGTGTTCGACCGTTGCACATTCGCGGGAGGCGTAGGGGGCAGGGGCGGAGATGGGGGCGATGGAGGAGTAGGCGGCCCGGGCGGCGCAGGCGGCCCAGGCGGGGCAGCCTGCCCGAGCGAGCTCGGAGCCGGGGGCCGTGGCGGGCGGGGTGGAGCGGGGGGCGGAGGTGGCGCCGGGGCGGGCGGGCCGGGCGGACCGAGCTATTGCGTCTACAAGGTCAACTCTGCGCCGAGCATGATCGCACCGACCTATATCACTGGGGCCGCAGGCACCGGTGGCAACGGCGGGCTGAACCCATCATCCGGAGGAAGCGGCCCGAACGGCAACCCCGGCCTGATTGGCATCGCCAACTAGGGCTTGGATGAACGGGGTTGACCCGTTGAGCCTATACACACCCAGGTGCGTGCGCGATCCATGGTAGTACTCGAGGTAGCCGCGAAGGATGCGGCGCGCGTGCGCCTCGTTGAACACGATCACGTGGTTCAGGCACTCGCGCTTGAGCGTGCCGACGACGCGCTCGCAATACCCGTTCTGCCACGGGCAGCGCACGGCGGTGACGACTTGCTCGATCCCCAACTCGTCCAACGCCTGCGTGACGGCCGCGCCATAGATCTTGTCGTGATCGCGCAGCAGGAACCGCGGCGCTGCATCGAACATGAACGCCTGCCTGAGCTGCAGCGCCGTCCACTCCGCCGTCGGATGCGTCGTGACGTTGATGTGCACGATGCGCCGCCGATCCAGCGACAGCACCACGAAGACGTAGAGCGTGCGGAACGTCACCGTCGGCACGGTCAGGAAGTCGATGGCCGCCGTCTCGTGCAGGTGGTTCCGCAGGAACGTCTTCCAGTTCTGCGTCGGCCGCCCGCGCCGCTTGAGCATGTAGCGGGCGACGGTGGACTCGTGCAGGAAGTACCCGAGCTTCATCAACTCGCCGTGGATGCGCGGCGCGCCCCACAGCGGATTCTCGCGCGAGAGCCGGCGGATCAGCAGGATGGCCTCCCACGGAATGCGCGGCCGCCCCGGCTGCTGCGGCGGCTTGCTCTTCCATCGCCACCACATCCGCCACGACTTGCGATGCCACTTGATCACCGTCTCGGGTTGGACCAGGCGCAGCGGTCGGCGCCATCCATCCCACAGGTGGCGGAGCGCGACCCAGAACGCGCGGTCGCGATTCCGGAACGGCGGCTTCGGGTTGGTGCGTTGCAGGACCAGGTTCTCGAGGATCAGGTCTTGGCGGGGGCGCAGGAGGTCGCGCAGGGTGTGGAACAGGAGGGTCAGCATGGGAGGTGTATCGGTCGCCCGGGAATGCGGTTGAGATCTAACTGGTTGTTTAGTATTTAGTTGACACTCGACGCGGCTGATTTGCCGTGGTGCTGCAGATTGGCCGAAGGACTCTGGGAGTCGCCAATTGGACGAACCAATGCTGGCAATCGGACGATTCCCGACCGGCAGGGCGACCGGCAGAGCAAATTGCGATCAGCCAATACATAAGGTTGCAATTGGCGCCACATAAACCTACAATCGGCCAGACGGCAACCCTTCATTTGGACGCATTCCAATCCGGAGCCGGGACCATGACCCCATCGACCTACATTCCGAGATTCATCCAGGAGCGGGTCGAGGAAGCCCTGACCGATACTCCGGTCGTTCTCATCCACGGCCCGCGCCAGAGCGGCAAGACGACGCTGGCCCGCCACGTGGGACAGGAGAAGGGATTCGCCTACTACAGTTTCGACGACGTCGGCGTCCGTTCGGCCGCGCAGGATGACCCGGCCGGATTCGTCGCCGGGCTTCCCGAGCGGGTCATCCTGGACGAAGTCCAGAGGGTTCCGGAGCTCTTCTCGACGATCAAGCTCGCCGTCGATCGCGACCGCAGGCCCGGGCGCTTCATCCTGACCGGCTCGGCAAACATCCTGATGATCCCCAGGGTGTCCGACTCCCTTGCCGGACGGATGGAGATCATCAGTCTGCATCCGTTGTCCCGCTGCGAGATTCTGGGTCGGAAGTCAGGGTTCATCGACGATCTCTTCGCCGGCGTGGGCTTGATGCACCAGGCCAATCGCCTCGGTAATGGGATTGCGGAGATCGTCGCTGCCGGAGGCTACCCGGCCGCGCTGTCCCGCACGAACGAGCGCAGGCGGACCGATTGGTACAGCGAATATGTCGAGACCATCGCCAAGAGGGACATCAAGGACCTCGCGCGCATCCGGGAGATCGAGGTCCTGCCCCAGATCATGGCGCTGGCCGCGGCCCAGGCCGCTCAACTGTTCAATCTGGCCGAGCTCGCCAGCCCATTCCGTCTGAGCAGGCCGACGATAGGCGACTACGTGACGCTGCTTGAGCAGGTCTTCCTGATCCAGCGGTTGCCCTCGTGGCACAGCAACCGGCTCAGCCGACTGATCAAGGCGCCGAAGCTCCACGTGGGGGACACGGGTGTCGCCTGC
Source organism: bacterium (assembly GCA_016703265.1). Lineage (NCBI taxonomy): Bacteria > bacterium. Next base: position 254,039 of record JADJCK010000009.1, on the reverse strand, counting down.
GCTGTCTTGAACCATTCAGCCGCGGCGCTTTGCGAAGACCGGCCCTTGCTCGGTCACCTGCTCGAGACCTGGGTGGTCCAGGAACTCCGGCGGCAGGCAAGCTGGAGCGCGGAGCGGATCCAGTTGCATCATTTCCGGACCAAGGAGGGCGCCGAAGTCGATGCTGTCCTCGAACGCGCTGGACGACAGATCGCGGGAGTCGAAGTCAAGCTATCTGGAACCGTCGTGGCGAAGGATTTCCGGGGCTTGAAGATGTTGCGGGAAGCCGTCGGCAGCCGCTTCACGGCCGGTGTCGTGCTGTACGATGGAGAGGTCTCCATTCCGTTTGGGGAGGGGCTTTTCGCCGTGCCGCTCAGTCAGCTCTGGAGCGAGAAGACGTGACCGCGGGGTTCGAGGATGGGGGCGTTCGGGGAGTCAATCATCTCCGGCCTGGAAATCGGAGCGCGAGAAGTTTACAGCGGCCTCGATCCTTGTTGTGGAGCAATCAGTTAACGCCAAAAAGATAGGATCACGTTCTTGTTTATTGGATATTTTGGCCAATAATGATCCAAATAAATCGACAAATGGACCAAAATTCAATAGAATGATCCCAAAACGGCGATGTGATCCCATTCCAGACCCCCACGAAGGAGCCCCAGTGCACTCCCTGACGCCTGCCTACCTGGAGGGACTGCGGTTTTCTGCTTTGCAGCTTGAGACCCTGAACCGCATCGGCGAGTACCAGGGCAAGCAGGTTCTCTATGCAGACCGCATGCCCGAGGTGCTCAGAACGATGCGCAGGATCGCCCAGATCGAGTCGGCCGAGTCGTCCAACCGGATCGAGGGAATCCGGGCGCCGCGCAAACGCATCCAGGGCATCGTGATCGAACACACCACGCCGGACAATCGGTCGGAACAGGAGATCGCCGGCTACCGCGACGTTCTGGCTCTGATCCACGAGTCGGCCACCGACATGGAAGTGACCGCAAACGTCATCCGCCAACTTCATGCGGTCATGTATCGATACCTGCCGCAGCCGGGGGGCACTTGGAAGATGGCGGACAACGAGATCGTCGAACGCGATTCCACCGGTGCGCTGCGCGTGAGATTCAAGCCTGTGCCGGCCGTGGCCACGCCCCAGGCCATGGACGATCTGGCCTCTGGTTTGCGCCGCGCGTTGTACGCGGAAGAGCGCCCCAGTCTGGTCGTGGCACCTCTGGTCGTTCTGGACTTCCTGTGCATCCATCCCTTCGCCGATGGCAACGGCCGGCTGTCGCGGCTGCTGACCCTGCTTCTGCTCTACAGGGCAGGTCACCAGGTGGGCAGATATATCAGTCTTGAGCGTGTCACTGAGGAATCGAAAGAGACGTACCCCGAGGCGCTCGACCGAAGTTCGCGGGGATGGCATGAGGGCCGCCACGATCCGCATCCCTGGCTGGACTACTTCTGGGGCGTCATGCTGAGGGCCTACGGCGAGTTCACCGAGCGCGTCGGCGAACTGAACCGCGGAGCCGGCGGCAAGGCCGCCTTCGTTCGCGATGCGGTCGCGCGCATGGTCGGTCCATTCACATTGGCGGACCTCAAGACAGAATGCCCGGGCGTCAGTCTGCCGACGATCAAGCGGGAACTGGGTGCCATGCGGGACGAAGGTCTGGTGCTGCTGGACGGCCGGGGACGAGGGGCCCGGTGGCGTCGCGTGTCGTGATGGCCGAGGCGAAGCCCTCCTGCGCGCCGCGTGGGATGTAGCTTCGGAACGGGTTCGCAGCGCGGCCCACTCGGGGAGCCAATCCTTATCCGCCCAGAAATCGCGCTCAGAGAAGTTGACGGAGGCTGAGTCTCAGAATCGCCCCATCGGCTCATTTTGGCTAGCAGCACGGCACCGTGCACTCGGTGGCCCTGTTCAACGACCGCGAGACGGGCCGCTTCTGCATGTCCAGACTACTGATTGCCGACAGCTATGATCTTCTTATGCAATGCGCACAGTTGCAAAGACTCCGAAACGGCAAGCCACTTCAGCACCGTAGATGGTACGCTGGGTGGTACAGCGCGAGGATGGCTGGTGCAGTCTCTGTTGGTTCGCGAAGAGGTCCGTTTGGGGAATCACCGATAGCCATGTGCGACCTCAGTGAGCAGGTGATTCATTGCGGGCCACGGCCAAGGGGGGGCGGGAGCAATGGCAAGGCATCGGTCCATGTGCGCGTCCACGGTACGTCATGCAGGGCCTCTCGGCAGCGCTCCTCTGGCGTCGCCCTGCGGTCTCCCGCTGCCGGCAGTGGCCGCGTTGGTGATGATGGCGGCGTTTCTTTGGCTGCCTGGGGTGTCGCGGGCGCAGTGCATAGACTATGCGGGTTACGCGCACTGGGTGGGCAGCGTGTCAGCGGGGTGCGCAGCCGAGCATGTGGCGGTCTCGGGTTCCTACGCCTTCGTGCCGGCCGAATTCCAGTGCGAATATGATTATGCGCTGCAAGTCATTGACATCTCGAATCCCGCGAGCCCGCAGGTCGTCGGCAGCGCCGGCACGTCGGGTTATTCGTTGTGCGTGGGGGTCTCGGGGTCCTATGCCTGCGTCCCGTGCGTCGGCGGGAACGGTACCATTCGCCTGGACGTGATCGACATCTCGAATCCCGCCAGTCCGCGGGTCGCCGGGCGCGTGGACATGCCCGGCCTCGGCCGCGACGTGGCGATCTCCGGATCCTATGCCTGCATCGCAGCCGATTCAAACGGAGTCACGATCGTCGACATCTCGAATCCCGCGAACCCGCAGGTCGTCGGCAGTGTGGACACGCCTGGCCTTGCCTTTGCCGTGGCGGTCGCCAACGGCTATGCGTACGTCGCGGACCCCGACACCGGCCTGCAGGTGGTCGACATCGCGAACCCCGCGAGCCCACAAGTCATCGGCAGCGTCGCAACGTCGGGCCTGGCCGTTGACGTGGCGGTCTCGGGGACCTATGCGTACGTCGGGTGCGGCGGCTCGTTCGGCGCCATGCCCTGCCTGGACGTGATTGACATCTCGAATCCCGCGAGTCCGCACGTCGTCGGCAGTGTGGAAACGCCGGGTTATGTGCGCAGCGTGGTGGTCTCGGGAGACCATGCGTACGTCGTAGACATCGACAGCGGCCTCCTGATGATCGACGTCGCGAATCCCGAGAGTCCGCGGATCGTCGGCAGCATCGGCATGCCGGGTTCGGTTGCGGACGTGGCGGTCTCCGGGGACTATGCCTGCGTCACGGGCCCATCAATCGACCTGCAGGTGGTCGACATCACGAACCCCGCGAGTCCGCCGATCATCGGCAGTGTCGCCACGCCGGAATGGGCCCTTGGGGTGGCGATCTCGGGCGCCCACGCCTATGTCGTGGACGGTGCAGCCGGCCTCCAGGTGGTGGACATCGCGAATCCCCTGCACCCGCAGGTCGTCGGCAGCGTGGTCACGCCGGACTGGGTCAGAGAGGTGGCGATCTCGGGCGCCCACGCCTATGTCGCGTGCGGTGCCGCCGGCCTGCTGGTGATCGACGTCACGAATCCATCGAGCCCGCAGGTGGTCGGCAGCGTGGACACGCCGGGCGATGCTGGCGCCGTGGCTGTCTCGGGGCATCATGCGTATGTGGCCGACCATAAGGGGGGACTGAGGGTGATCGACATCACGAATCCTGCGCATCCGCAGAGCGTCGTCGTCGTCGGAATGTCTGACCCTGTCTATGAAGTGGCGGTCTCCGGTTCATATGCCTACGTCTGGGCCGGGTGGTGCTTTCACGTGGTCGACATCACGGATCCCGCGCACCCGCGGATCGTTGGCAGCGAGATTGTACCCTTCGGCGCCGGTAATGTCGTGATCGCCGGAACCTGGGCCTATTCCACGTCCTGGGAACGAGGTGTCAGGGTGATCGACGTCTCGAATCCCGCGCAGCCGCAGCAGGTGGACGGCATCTCCATGTACTATGGTCAGGTGCGGGGGGTGTCGGTTGCGGGTTCCCACCTCTATGTCACGGTCGGGAGAACCGGCATCCAGGTCTTCGATATCACGAATCCCGCGAGTCCACGGTTCGTCGGCAGCGTCAACACGCCGGGTGAAGCGGTGGGCGTGGAGGTCTCGGGTGGCTATGCCTATGTCGCGGATTCCTTCTCCGGCCTCCAGATACTGCCGGCCCAGTGCGAAGCGCCCCTGGCCGTTTATCTCTCGCGGTTCCATGCCGTGCGACGAAGCGGGAGTGCCTCTGTGCACTGGGAACTCGCGTACCCGCGCGACGACTCCGGCTTCAGTGTGTGGCGCGAGGCGCCGGGTTCCGAGCGCATCCGCGTAAGCCAGACCCTGCTCGGCGGCCGCCAGGAATACGACTTCGTGGACCCGACGCCGCCCGCCACGGCCGCGGATTACTGGCTGCAGGAGGTCGCGGCCGACGGCCGGGAGAACTGGTACGGCCCAGCTTACCTGGAAGCTGCTCCCATTCCGACGGCACTGCGCCTCGGGCAGAATCAACCCAACCCGTTCAACCCGCGGACGACGTTCAGCTTCAGCGTGCCGAAGTCGGGCCGGGTGCTGCTGGGCATCTACGATGTCCGCGGCGCGCAGATTGCGACGATCTTCGACGCCGACATGCCCGCGGGCGAGCAGACGGCGGAGTGGGGTGGTCTGAATGATCAGGGCGTGGCCGTGCCTTCCGGCGTGTATTTCGCTCGGTTGGAGACGGTGGCAGGCGTGCGGACGGTGAAGGTCATGCTGGCGAGATAGGTGGCGAATGGCAGCCCGGGGAGCCACTGCAAACGGGGCTCGAAACGTGACTTCCGCCCCCACGAGTTGACTCCGATCCTGGCCCGGGTCGGAGTTCTCGTTTGTCCGCACCCGTGCGCCAGCTGTGGCGACGCTGAACGCTGTGGCGGTGGACACGTCCATGGCATTGCCACGCTTGCCCCCGAACGAATCCAGATTTGCTATATTTAATCCGATCATTACCGGAGATTCCCGACGTTCCGATCCGCTTGAGGTGTGGCCCATGAGAGCCCGATTCCTGCTGCTGCTGACATCCTTGTTCATGGCGGAGATTGCTGCCGGGGCGACGATTATCGTCCGCAAAGACGGGACCGGTGACTACTCGGTGCTCCACACAGCAGTCAATGCGGCCGCAGATGGCGACACGATCCTGATCGGCCCGGGGGAGTTCACGGAGACGAGGTCGGTGCAGATCCCTGGTTGGCCAACCGATGTCCTGACGCACGGAGACGTGCTGGTGCGGCGTTTGACGATTATCGGCGCAGGCGAGGGGGTCACGGTCATTGGGCCGGTCAGCCTACCGTCGGACCCGCTTGGCCATCACGGCTTGTCGATGATGCGCATGGACCATGAGCTGTACATTTCTGATTTGACGATTAGGTGCTTTTCGGGTTTGTACTTCGAGGGTTCATTCACGGTGCAGCGGTGCGAATTGCGTAACAGCCCTCATCTGGGCCACGTTGACAGGTACGTCAAACCTGATTCGAGACTGCCGCTTCTCGGGCCAGGACACAGGCGGGATTATCACTTGGCCCTCTGATTCTGGTCTGGAGGTTGAGGATTGTCAGTTCAATGGCGCCTATGCTTTAGTGTGTAATTCGGACGTGTCATTTCGCCGATGCCGATTCGATGGTGGTACATTTGCTGTCAGGGTAGCCGATGGGGAACGATGTCAGATATTGGATTGCGACATCACAAATGTGTCTTGGGGGGTCAGCACCGTTTTGAGCTGGCCGCCTTCTCAATGCGAGATCCACAGTTCGCGAATCGCGGGAGTCTATGCCGCCATATTGATCGATGACCGCACATCCGCGACTGTCGAGAACTCCGTCCTCACCGGCGGGAGTAATTCGGTAGTGTGCGCGCGCGAAGCTGATGCCATTTCCATTCACGGGTGCGACTTCGTGAAAGGTGCGGGTCCAGTATTCCGCTGCGAACGGCCGGCCGCTCTGGGACCAGTCACCTACGATGTAACCAACAACTATTGGGGCACAACAGACGAATCTCAGATACGGGAGTGGATCATCGACAGCAACGATGACGCCGGCATCTTCGCGACAGTTCAGTACAGCCCGTTTTCCGGCCAGTCCGTCCCGACCGAGACCACAAGCTGGGGCGACGTAAAGGTGCTGTTTAGATAGGAGATTCCAGTTTTTCTCTCTGGCATTCACGCTGCGTGCCTCGACCAGAGAGCCAATCCTCTCCGCCCTGGAAATCGGAGCGCGAGAAATCTGCAGGGGCTGAGGCAGCGCAACGCGGAGGACGGCGATGCATCCCCGACTCGAACCGTGGCTCGTGTCCCTGGTGTTCGCGCTCGCCCTGTTCAGCTCTGCAGTGTCAAGTGAGTCCGCCGGAGCCGCTGCTGCCGCGGAACGCTCCCCGTTCGAGGGTCTGTTCACCCGCGCCGCGTGCGACGGACCGGCCGGCCCGTTCAGCACCGAGATCATCTCGCTCGCCGACGGCACCTGCCGCTTCGTGCAGATCCGCGGCGACGACCGTTCCGAGATCCTTGTTTCCGGCGGCCGGGTCCACCAGACAACCGACACATCCGCCCGGCTCGCTGCGGCGCCGGCCTTCCTGGAGCAGTTCGTGCGGGGACACGAGGTCCATCGCCTGCTGTGCGATGCACCGGAGCGCACCGAGCGCGGCGAGCCGCTCGAACTGTCGCTGCACGAGGAACTCGGCGGCGGCACGGTGCGGATCGAGTTCAGCGACTGGCGACCGGTGCACGGCATCGACCTGCCGTTCCAGGTCGATTTCATCCACGGTCAGCAACATTTCACGCACCGTTTCACGGCGATACTGCCCTTCCGCATCGCGCCCGGTTCGTCGCTGCCGCCGGATCCCATCGCTCGCTTCGATCGGCTCGGCGATCTCGCGGAGATCGCTGCCCTGCACCAGCGCGTCCTCGACGCGCATCTGGAAGGCGACGTGCAGGGCATCCTGGGCGACGAATCGGCGATGGGGACGACTTCGGGCCGGGGCCGACTCGAGACCAAGTCGCGCGATGCTCTTGCCCAACGCTTGGGTGCCTACCTGGAGACAACGCACTTCGAGCGGTACGAGGACACTGTCATTCCGATCATCGCGGTATCCGCCGACGGCAGCCTGGGCTGGCTCGGCTGCGAGATCGAGGCCGCGGGTTCGCAACAGGATGCGAGCGGAGCGGTGAGTCCGCTCGCCTATGGATTCAGCTGGGTGGAGCTGGTCGCGCGCCAGGACGGCCGGTGGAAGCGCATCGGCAATGCTTCCAGCGCGCGCTGACCCTATGCAAGGCCTGACCCTATGCAGAACCCCATTGACCTCTTGCAAAACCCCACCCGTCACGCATTCATCACGGGCACAACGCCTCGATCGCGCCACTCGTTTGCGGATCTCCGGAATTTGAGCCGACAAGATCTGCATCGATAACCGAGAACTGGCCAATACCGCGACCGTTGTCCCTACGACCTCTTACCAACGCAATGAATAGGCAGACGCCGGCCCAACTCGATGCCGCCGTCTCGTGCAGGTGGTTCCGAAGGAACGTCTTCCAGTTCTGTGTCGGCCGTCCCGGCTGCTGCAGCGGCCTGCTCTTCCATCGCCTCCACATCCGCCATGACTTGCGGTGCCACTTGATCACCGTCTCGGTTTGTGCCAGGCGCACCACGTTTCTGCGGGAAATCGCAGGCGAGGGGCGGACGTATCTCAGCCTCGATGACCCGCGCTTGGTGGAACTGGCGCGCAGTGACCCGCCCCAGTTCATGCAGCGGTATCCCGGACCGGTCATCATCGACGAGATCCAGTACGCTCCCGGTTTGCTGCCCTACATCAAGATGGCCGTGGACGTCGAATGCAGGCCCGGGCGCTTCCGCTGCCTGAACTCTACCGTCGCATCTGGCGCGGCGCGTACCCGGCCCTGACACGCGACCCCGGCCTGGACCGCGACCTCTACTTCAGTTCGTATGTTCAAACTTGCCTGCAACGGGACATCCGCGACTTGGCCCGCGTCGGCGATGAGACAGCGTTCCTGCGCTTCGTGCGGGCCTGCGCTGCACGCACCGCCCAACTCCTGACTTGTGCCGCCGAGAATGTGTCCGGCCTAGTTGATGCCCGGGCCGGACATGAACACCAACGCCAGATCTTTCGAACCACCCCACTGTCCCAACCCCAACTGCCCATTCCACAGTGGCTTGCGCCAAGGATGGCGCTTCAAACGCATTGGCTACCACTGGAGTCAGTGCCAGCGAAAGCGTATCCCCAGGTTCCTCTGCCAGTGCTGCCGCCGGTCATTCAGCTCCCAGACTTTCGCGACTACCTACTGGCTCAAGAGGCCGGATGTCCTTGGGCAGATCATCATGAAGACCGTCGGCTGCATGGCCAATCGCCAGATCGCGCGTGACCTGCGGGTCGCGCCTTCCACCATCGATCGCCAGCTGGCGCGGCTCGGCCGGCACTGCATGCTGTACCACACACAGCAGATGCAGGACGCAAAGCCGGCTTCCATCGTCGCCATCGACGGCTTCGTGTCGTTCGAGCACTCCCAGTTCTGGCCGTTCCACCACCATCCGGCCATCGAGCCCGGATCCGATCTCATCGTCTACTTCACCGACAGCGAGGTGCGCCGCTCCGGCACCATGACCGACGCCCAGAAGCGCAAGCGCGAGCGCCTCGAGCAGCAATACGGTCGGCCTGATCCCAAGGCGGTGCTGAAGGATGTGACGCACCTGCTCGAGGTTGTCGCCGGTGGTCAACGGCGGCTGACAGTGTTGAGCGACGAGCACCAGGCATATCCCCGGGCGATCCGGCAGTTGCCGTGCGAAGTGACGCACCTGGTGACATCGAGCAAGGAGCGGCGGGATGCGCGCAACCGGCTGTTCCCGGTGAATCTGGCGGATATGCTGCTGCGGCACAGCAGCGCCAATCACAAGCGGGAGACGATTGCGTGGTCGAAGCGGCGACAGGCGAGCGCCGAACGGTTCGCGGTGTTCCTGGTGTGGCGCAACTACATGAAGGGCCGAAAGGAGAAGGTGCGGGGAAGTCCGACGCCGGCCCAGATGCGGGGGATGCGGACGGATCGGCTGGAGATTGCGGAGCTGCTGGAGAGTCGGCTATTCGCGAGTCGGATCACCCTGCCGGGGCGGTGGCTGGAGTACTACGGGCGGCGGGTGCGGACACGGGTGTTGGAGAGGCAGCGGGTGCATGATCTGAAGTACGCGTTCTAGTGGCCGGAAAGAGAGCCGGCCGCGCCATTGCCTGACGCGGCCGGACACAATTTCAGCGGCACAACCCAACTCCTGAACGTGGCCGACCTCGCCCGGGCGCGACGGCGTGCGGCACTTCGGCACCCTGGCGCGGCTGGACCGACCGATCGGACCGGGATGCGTGATTTGCCTGTCCGAGTCGGCGTTGCCGCTGGCCGACGGCGTCGTGACGATTCCGGTGGGGGCGGTGTGATTGGGTTCGAGGAGGGGAGCGTTCGAGGAGCCAATCCTTTTTCAGCGGAATTCGACATACCTTCCGGTTAACGACGTGGCCCGGGGCGAGAGCTCTCGGGCTTTTTGGTTATTCCCAAGTCTGGCCACGGATTGCGCAGTTCTGGCGCAAGGTGGCGGATTCTCTGGTTTGGGAGCGAGCGTTTGGGTGACGCTGGGAACATCCGACGGGAGCTTGTCGCCGGGTTGGCGGGAGGCCGGGCTTCCTCATTTGACCGCGATGACCCGGACGCCATCGACGTCGGCGTCCGTCGATACGAACCCGATCGCTCCGGGGGTCCTGGTGACGTAGTCGATCAATTCGGCCTCAGTCCTGTACTCCGCTGGCGGCGTGCCGGTCCCGGTGTAGACGGCCTTCTTCCAATAGAGGCCGAAGTGGCTCGGTGCCTTCTTGATGTAGCGCTTCAGGAACTCATCGAGCGCGGGACCATCGGTCAGCATGGCGGTCCTGGCCGGGCTTCCGTCGCTCCACGAGGTGGTCTTGCCCAGGAAAAGGCTCTTTAGGTCGGCGCCGCTGACCTCAGCGACCGAGACGGCCGGGTGCGCGACGACGATGACACCGGCCGCGCCGTCGGGATCCACCGCGCCGGCCGCGCCGGGGAGCGCGACCAGAAGCGCCGTGACGGTCGCGGCCAGCCCCATCATCCGGAGCGCCGGGAGGGCGCTCCGTGGCAGTGGACTGCGGTACATATCACTCCTCCCGGTCGTCCTGACGTTGAACGTCGACTAGAAGTTGAGCGTCGACTTGGCGGCGAACATGGTCCACGACTCCGTGGCGATACCGCCGGGATTGTGGGCCGGGACCAGATCCCCCGTGCCGTTGATAAGGTGCCCCTCGAGCTTGAAGGTCCAGGCCGCCGTAACGTCAAAACGGGCCGTGAACGCGGCGTCCTTCTGCCAGGCCGCATGGGCGGGACTGACGTCCGCACCGTCGCGAACGTCCCAGTCGGGATGGTGCACCGAATAGTAGGCGCCGACCTCGACCACGCGGCCCAGGCGGTAGGCGCCCTGCACATAGTAGCCGCCGCGGTTGTCCTCCATCTTCGCGGCAACCGGCAGGAAGCCGCCGCTGCCGTCGGGAAACGGCAGGTTTGTCAGAGCTACGTCGACGTCCATGCGGATGTATTCGGCAGCCAGGCTGAGCGCGTCGCACAGGTAATCGGCAGACAACACGGTGATGCTGTTGGCCTTGACGTTCATGCCGATGGTCCACGGCACGGGCAGCCCGAGCGCAAACGTCCCGGCGCCGTCGGCCTCCAGTGCGTAGAAGGTGCCGCCGATGCGCAGGCCCTCGAGCGGGGTGTTCCAGATGACCTGTCCGCCGTAGGCGACCTTATTCTCGATCGTATAGTCCAGCATCGGCGCACCCGGGGCCAGCGCGGCCATGTCCGGACCCAGAAACTGCGACGAACCCATCTCGACGGCTCCCACGCACAACTCGTAGTCCACGCCGCCGGTCCCGCCAAACGGCAGGTTCCCGTAGACTGCCGCGCCCTGGACGGCCGTGCTCACCGAGCGGTAGCTCTCCGAGTAGACGCTCTGCGGCAGCAGGACGGCAGTGCGCACGGCGTCGACGTCTCGGGTCTTGTTGTAGAATCCCAAGGGCGTCTTGAGCTTCCCGGCCCGGAAGCCGAGCTCGTCCTTCCAGCGGTAGTCGCCGAAGCCCCAGTCCACGATCACCTCGCCGTTGCCCTGCGGCCCGAGGTCCCGGCCGAGCAGTTGCAGGCCGATGCGCGTCTTGTCGTCGATCTGGCTGGTGAAGTTCACCAGCACTTCGTTGAACGAGAAGGTCCCCTGTTCCGTGTCGGGGGTCAGGTAGTTGTAGTCACTCGAGTTGAGGTAACCCTGGCTGACCATGCCGTGCACGGTGACGGGAGCCGCGCCCGCAGCGGCGGCCGTTACGGACATCGCCAGCGCAATGAGTCCGGTGAATCTCCGGCGTGGCAGCATCGAGTTCGCCTCCGAAAGACAGAGCCGTCCCGGCACACGCAAGTGCCGGAGATTGCACGTCGAGGTCTTCCCGGTCGCACGGACGCCGGGGTATCACTCCACGGCAGGATATCGCCCCTTTGGGATGGACCTTTAGGGCCGGAAGGGTCGCCGCAACGCTCGCCGATCGCCCAAGTCGCAGCCCGGTCGTACCGACTATGAAGCCCGCCCACCATCACCCGCCGCCTGCCCCGCCGTCTGTTCCATCTCCGACCAGTCGTCGGTCGCCGGCGTCTGGTCGAACCTGAACTCCAGCTGCGGCGGCGACCGCGCCGGCAGCACCACAGGTGCTTGTGCAGGCTGGACGAACACTTCCGCCTGGAAGGGTCGCGAGAAGTTCTGCGAATCCGTGGCCGAAATGCAGAGCGACCTGGATGCCTTGACGTTGCTCAAGTAGCGCCTGGAGATGCTGACTGCCCCTACCGTATCCCGGTCGCATGCGCCATAGTGGCATCACCTGTCCCGGTCCGCGATTGCCAACGAAATGGGTTCGCCATGCGCCCAGTTTCCGCCGGTCGCCTTCGTCGCGCTGCCCACGTAGCCCGTCGCCGTCCATGGCCACGGTGGCGCCTTGCCCGCCTGATCCTGCAGCTGCAGGAGCGGGGACTGATCTCGGTCCAGGACCCGATCGCGAAGCACCTGCCGGCATGGCCCAGGGCGACCGCCGAGAGCGTCACCATTCACCAGCTGCTCTCCCATACTGCCGGCATTCCCAGCTACACCGACGACGCGGTCCTGATGGCGCACCGGACGGTCGAAATCTCACTGGACGAGCTGTGCGCGACGTTCCAGGACAAGCCCCTGGAGTTCGAACCGGGAACGGGCTGGAGCTACAGCAACTCCGGGTACGTGATCCTCGGCCGCATCATCGAGGCCGTCTCGGGCGAGACGTACGAGCAGTACCTTCGCGCGCACATCCTCGACCCGGCCGGCATGAGCGACACCGGTCGCGATCGACCCGGCCGTGTTCGCCCGTTGCGTGGGCGACTACGAACTGGCCCCTGATTTCGTCATCAGTGTCCGGGCACGTGACGGGCCTGATCCTGCACCAGGTCGGGCGTGAGATGCCGGCCAGGAAGACCCGCTAGGGCGAAGTCCTTCTTCAGCGGAGGAAAGAGTGCAAGGGTCCAGAATGTCCAGAAATCAACCAAATATGCTAAATTGATCCCAAATTCATGGCCTCGTCGGATTTGTTGATGATTTGCATTTTCTGATTGCGCCTGACGGTGCCGATGACGGACAATCTCCGATTCCATGCGGTCTGAACGACGCCGGCCCTGGCGGCAGGTTGTCTCATCACCACCCACTGGCCACGAGCCGGCAACCGGCGATTACACAGGAGCTAAACATGAAGTCTCGCCTACGAATGATCTGGACCCTGTTGGCGGTGAGCATGCTCACGGCTTCCCTCGCCGGGGCTGCCGGTCCCGTCAAGGTCGTCATGGACACTTACCACCAGGATCATCGGGTCACGCCGAAGCTCCAGTTCGAGCCCCAGTGGAGCGCACCGGCCGGACTGCGGTCGGCCGATGTGGCGCCGCTGTACGTCGAAGCGATGGGCGATCGGTATGGGCTGCCCGCGGCATCCGAGGACCTGGAACTGGTCCGCGTGCGCGAAAGTCTGCTGGGATTCCACCATGTCTACCAGCAGAAGATCGCCGGCATCCCCGTCGATCACGCCGAGTTCATCGTCTCGGTGTCCAAGAAGGACGGCCGGGTCTACCAGGTCTTCAACAACATCTATCCGGTCAAGAACGCGCCGGCGCAGACCAAGGCCTCCGTCGGCGTCGACGAAGCCTACGGCATCGCCTGGGACTACCTGCGTGCCCAGAGTGAACTCAGCGGCGCGCCCATGTCGCGCCTCGTCTATACGCCCGAGGGTGAAGGCTTCCGGCTGAACTACGTGATCGACCTGGCGCTGTCGGCGCCGGACGGCGCCTGGAACGTGCGCGTCGATGCCGCGACCGGCGCTGTCGTCTCGGTCGAGGATACGCGCCTGATTCGCAAGATCACCGAAGAGACCCTGACGGCCGAGGAGCGTCTGGCCGCCGTTTCCGGGCCGGCCTGGGACCGGGTCGCGATGTTCGATCGCTTTGCCGCCCAGAAGAGCGCCAATGACGACATCATCGCCGCCGGCACTCTCGCACTGGGCACGGGCGTTGTCTTCGATCCCGATCCGCGCACCACGCTGAACAACAACGCGCTGGCCGATGCTTCGGCTGCGAGCGCCTTCACCGCGGCCTACTTCACCCGCAGCCTGCAGGACATCACCCTGAGCGGCGGGTTGTACCGGGTGACGGGGCCCTTCGTGAACATCATCAACTTCGAGGCGCCGACGACGGCGCCGAGCACGACCGTTGACGGCAACTGGACCGCCGTGCGCGGCAACAACGCCTTCAACGACGCCATGACCTACTTCCACCTGGACCAGAACCAGCGCTACATGCAGTCGCTGGGCTTCACGGGCCCCACGGGCATCCAGGAAGGTCCCATCCAGACCGATACCGACGGCCTGAGCGGCGCCGACAACTCGTACTTCCTCCCCGCGTCGAACCGCCTGGCCTTCGGCCACGGCTGCGTCGACGACAACGAGGACGCCGACGTGATCCTTCACGAGTACGGCCATGCGATCCAGCACGACATCACGGCCAACTGGACCGGCGGCGACACCGGCGCCATGGGCGAAGGCTTTGGCGACTACTGGGCGGCTTCCTACAGCTATGTCCAGCCCAACGGCAATACCTTCTTCCCCGACTGGATCTACACCTGGGACGGCCACGGCACCAGCGATGCGTGCTGGCCCGGCCGGATCCTCAATGCCACCGGCGCCCAGTACGTGTCGACCACCACGTACTCCGCCCACGCTTCCATCCCCGGCGGCTACCAGTCGGATGAACTGTGGTCCACGCCGCTGTTCCAGAGCCTGCGCACGCTCATGAGCCAGGGCTACACGCGGGAGAGCGTCGACCAGATCATCCTCGAATCCCACTTCGGCATCGGAAGCGGCCTGAAGATGCGGGACATGGCGAACCTGACGATCGCCGCGGCGTCGGCTCTGCAGCCGGGCGGGAATCACGCCGATGTCTTCATCGAGAAATTCCTGGTCCACAACATCATCCAGATTCCGGCGGCCAGCCTGTCGATCGCATCGGTGGCTGTCTCGAATGCCGGGGCGAACGGCGTGGCCGACCCGGGCGAACTGGTGCACGTGACCGTGGAGCTCGCGAACCTGGGTACCCTCGGGGCGACGGCGCTGAGCGCGTCCCTCGGCACCAGCACCGCGCTGGTCCAGGTCCCGCAGGGCGCCTCGGCCTACCCGGACCTGACGCTCGGCGCGACGGGCACGAATCTCGTGGACTTCGAGGTGGCCGTCGGCTCGGACTTCGTCTGCGGTGATCCCATTGCCCTGCAGCTGGTCGTCACCTACGACGGCGGGATCAGCCCCTCGACGACGCTCAATTTCTCGATGGGTACGGGCCTGCCCAACGGCGCGGCCGTTTCGGTGTCGCCGGCCCTGGCCATTCCCGACAACACTCCCGCCGGTGTCACCAGCACGCTGAGCATCGTCGGCAGCGGCGGTACGGTGACCAGCAACTTCAACGTCGATGTCAACATCACGCACACCTGGAGAGGCGACCTGCGGGTCACGCTGCGGTCGCCCGCCGGCACGTCGGTCATCCTGCACAACCTGACCGGCTCCAGCGCCGACAACGTCATCGGCAACTACCCCCTGACGCTGACGCCGGCCCAGAGCCTCGCCACCCTGATCGGTCAGCCCCTTGACGGCATCTGGAGCCTGATCATCTCGGACAACGCCGGCGACGACCTGGGAATCCTGAACAGCTGGGGCATCAACGATGTCACCGGCTACGAGTGCGACACTTTCGTCAGTGCCGTGGATGACGGTGTCCTGCCCTCGCGGTTCGCCGTCGGCCAGAACCATCCGAACCCGTTCAACCCGTCGACCACGATCAGCTTCTCCGTGCCCGAGAATGCGGGCCAGGTGACGCTGGCGATCTTCGACGTGTCCGGTCGTCTAGTGCGTACGCTCGAGAGCGGATCGCTGGGCGCCGGCACCTACACGCGGGAATGGAATGGGCGGGACGACATGGGCCGCGCGGTCGGTTCCGGCACCTATTTCTATCGCCTGGCGGGGAACGAGTTCTCCGAGTCGAGGAAGATGATCCTCATCCAGTGATCGGGTCTTTGGATGATCCAGATCTGTCCGGGGAAGAGGCGGCGTTGCCGCCTCTTCTTTTTGCCGGGTGCGCAGGACAAGGGACGCCGCGCGGGTTGGCGGCCGACCCCGGCAGCTTGTGTGCTGCCGGCAGTGCGTCGCCAGGTTGCGGAGACGGCCGATCGTGCCTTGTATGCTCTGTCATCAGTTCCCCGCCCGGCCAGCATGGCCCCGGCCACGAAGATCCGGCACCCAGGAGACAGCTCATGACCATCAGGATCGCGCTGAAGCCCAATGGCCCGATCATGCTGAGCGCCGAGGGCGAGCCGTTTCCGGTGTTGCATTCGGCCGTCGGGCCCGACATCGCGCCGGAGAAGAACGTCTTCCTCTGCCGCTGCGGGGAATCGAAGAACAAGCCCTTCTGCGACGGCTCCCACGTCCAGGCCGGCTACAAGGATGCGAATCGCTGCACCAACGACGCGCTGCTGAACGCCGAGGCCGCCGGCATCACGGTGCACTTCAACCGTTCGATCTGCGCGGGCGCGGGCGAGTGCGTGCGCAACCTGCCCGACGTCTTCGTCAGCGGAGCCAAGGACTGGATCCGGCCGGACCGGGCTGCCGTGGCCGAGGTGGTCGCCACCGTGCTCCGGTGCCCGTCCGGCGCGCTGACGTGTACCGTGGACGGCAAGACAGTCAAGCGCGACGAGGCCGAGGTGTCCGTGCGCATCGTCAGGAACGGCCCCTACGAGATCACCGGGCCGGTGGCCTTCGAGGCGCCCAAGTGGTGCGCAAACGCCTCACCGACCTCGTTCGCCCTGTGCCGCTGCGGCCGCTCGGGCAACGCGCCGTTCTGCGACTACTCGCACGGGGAGCAGGGCTGGCAGGACGGCCAGTAGTTTACGTCGGCCATCCCTGACAGAAGGAGTTCCCGTGTTCCATCAACGACGTGCGATGTTCCCGCTGGCGGCCGCCCTGGTCCTGGCCGGGGCGCTGACACCCTTCGAAGCCCACGCCTGAGGCGTCGTCGTGCCGGGCGGTCCGCCCGCATCATGCTACGCCGACGAGGCCGCCGGCCGCCGTGTTCAGCTGGTGCTGGGCGTCGGCGCCGTGAACTCCACCGTCGCTTTCAGCGGCGACCGCGACGCGGATCTCGAGCTTTCCTCATTGTCGATCGCGGGGCTTTTCGGAATCAATGACCGGACCCAGGTGCGGGCCGGCTTCGGACCGTTGCTCGACGGAAGGCTCGAGCTGCCTGATGGCACGCGCCATGACTTCGACTCGGGCGGCGTGTTCTTTGCCGGCGTGCTTCATCGCACCGGCCAGGCGGACGGCTGGACGCCGGCCATCGACTTCTCGGGCACCCTGGGCTTCACCTGGGGCAGGACGTCGGGTCCGGACGGCGGGCAGTCCGACTATCGGGCGGCGGATCTGCGGGTCGGCATTCAGGCGAGCTGGCCGGTGGGGCAGGGTGTGTTCCCCTATGCGGCCGCGCGGGTGTTCGGCGGTCCTGTGCGGTGGGAGATCGGCGGCGCATCGGTGACCGGCAGCGACGTCCACCACTACCAGCTCGCCGTGGGATCGGGGTTGGCGCTGGGTCCGGTGGTGGTGTTCGCCGAACTGGCTCCTGCCGGCGAGAAGGGCGCGGCGGCGGGCATCGGGTCGAACTGGTAGTTGCGCCGGCGCAAGTGTCGCGTAGCCATGGGGAAATATTGACACGGCGATATCAATAATGGCAGACTCCAGGCACGCGATTCCACATCGGCGCTGCCAGGAGGGGTCTTCATGTTCCCGAGGAAGTTTGCCGCGATGCCGCTGCTGCTGGTGATCGCCTGCCTGGGCGGCTGTGGCGACGACGAAGGCGGCACGCACGGGCCGGGGGCAACCTATACGGTCGGCGGCCGGCTCTCCGGTCTCGCGATCGGCGACAGCATCACGCTCCGGAACAACGGCGCCGATGACCTGACGCTCACCGCGAACGGGGGCTTACGTTCGGTGTCGCCATCGCGGACGGTGAGACCTATGACGTCACCGTGCTGGCGTCGCCCCCCGATCATGGGTGCACCGTGACCCACGGAGCGGGCGCGATCCACGCGGCGAATGTCGACGACATCGCGATCGCCTGCACGCTCACGCCGCGCGGGCTCTTCTCGCCGGCGGCAAGCCTCAGTACGGCGCGCGTCGGGCACAGCGCCACGCTGCTGCCGAATGGCAAGGTCCTCGTGGTGGGCGGGTACGGAGTTGCCGCCGCGAGCGCCGAGTTGTATGACCCGGGCACGAACTCCTGGGCTCCCGCATCGAACCTCATCACGCCGCGGAGCTATCACTCCGCCACACTGCTGGACAACGGCCTGGTGCTGGTGGCGGGCGGGTATGACGGCGTCGGCGGCTTCTACACTGCCAGTGCGGAACTGTACGACCCGGTCAACAACACATGGTCCCCGGCCGGGAGCATGAACCGGTCGCACGGCACGCATCCGTCGACGCGTCTCCTGGACGGCAGGGTGCTGGTGATGGGCGGCCAGGGCGGTGGTGCCGAGTACGCCGAGGTCTACGACCCCGGAACCAACACCTGGTCACTGACGGGGACTCCGGCGGCGGGGCGCGTCGGACATACCCTGACCTTGCTCGCCAACGGGAAGGTGCTGGTGGCGGGCGGCTGGTATGGTGGTCCGCTCGGAAGCGCCGAGCTCTACGATCCGCAGACCAACGCGTGGTCGCCGGCCGGCAACCTCACGCTGGCCCACTATGAACACACCGCCACCCTGCTTGCCACCGGACAGGTCCTCGTGGCCGGGGGCTGGTACAACATGAATCCCACCGCGAATGCCGAGCTGTATGACCCGGGCACCAATGCGTGGACACCGGCGACGAACATGGCGACCGGGCTCACCCTCCACACCGCGACGGTGCTTGCCGACGGCAGGGTATTGATCGTGGGGGGAGTCGCGGAGATCTACGACGTGGACACCGGCACCTGGTCCATGACCGGAAGCCCGTTGGTCGCACGCATGTACCAGACTGTAACCCTGCTCGCCAACACGAAGGTGCTGGTGGTCGGCGGTAACGGCAACGGTGTCGAACAGGCGACCGCCGAATTGTAATGGTGACATCGCGCGTTCCGCAGCGGACAGACACCTGATCTTCCTGCTGTCGGTTGCCTGTCCACTGTTGTATTTTCAGGGTGATTCGCGGCCCCGGCCCCACCACCGCCGGTCACCACTCCGGAAATGGAACCCACCTTGAGATCCAAGCCGAGTTTCCAGGCGAATGTGTTGTCGCTGTGCCTGATGCTGACGCTGTCAACCGCCGCTGCCGTCGCTGTGGCCGGCGGTCCCGACTCCGGCGTCTACCTTGGAGGCGGGCCCATCGCCACGTGGGTGAACGGCACCGGAACCTGGGATGTCTACGAATTCGAGATCGGCCGCCCGCTGGCGACCGAGGGCGCCGGTGCCGTCGGCCTGGCCTGGACCGACCAGATCCTGCTGGGACTCAAGCCCGTGGTCGGTTACCGCATCAATCCTGCCCTGGCCGTGCAGGTGGGCTACGGGGTGAACATCACGAAGTCGTCGCAGCAGAGTTACGGCGAGACGTCCGGCACCTTGTACTACGAGCAGGGGATGAAGGTGGAATGGAAGCAGCGGGACCTGGAGATCCTGGGCGTCTTCCAGTCCGGGGAGAACCTGAAGCTCGCGCTCTTCGGCGGCCTGGACCTGGTCAGCGTCACGACCGACATCCTGCTCTACGAGGGAACGGAGTACGAGGATTCCATCGGCGACCTGATCTCCGTGGTCGACTCGCAGAACCACACCGACAAGCTGTCCACCACCGGGATCGTCGTTGGGGCGGGTGTGGAGATACCCTCCGATAACGAAAAGACCGAGGTGTTCGTGTCGGCCCAGTACTTGTGGGCCAAAACCGATGAGACCTTCTTCGGTACCGAGAGCTTCAATGTGGACGTGGGAGGGGTGTCGTTCATGGCCGGGGTACGGTGGTTCCCGTTCGGGAAGTGATCGGGATGCCTGCTCGCCGGCGAATCTTCTCGCCCGCTTCCCTCAATCGCGGACGGTCAATTTCAGGCCGCGCCCGTGGACGGCGCGGATCTCGACGTTCGGATCATCCGCCAACAGCTTCCGCAGGCGCGAGACGAAGACATCCATGCTGCGGCCGGCATGATACGTGTCGTCACCCCAGAGCAGCGTCAGGGCCTGGGCGCGCGGGACGATCTGACCCCGATGCTCCGCCAGCAACTGCAACAGCCCCGCTTCGCGGTCGGTCAGTGAGCGCACATCGCGGCCGAACGTCAGCGTCCGCCGATCGGGATCGAACGTGAACGCGCCCACCGGAACAGGCCCGGCCGCGGTGTCGGCCGGCCGACCGGTGCGCCGCAGCACGGCCTCGATGCGCAGCACCAGTTCCTCCATGCTGAAGGGCTTGGTGATGTAGTCGTCGGCGCCCAGGCGCAGCCCGGTCAGGCGATCGGCGGTCAGTGAGCGGGCGGTCAGGAATATCAGCGGCTGGTGCGGTTGCTTTTCGAGGACGACGCGCGCGAACGCGAAGCCGTCCACCGCCGGCATCATCACGTCGACGAGACACAGTTCGAACGTGGCGACGGCGAACGCGTCCAGCCCCAGACGGCCGTCGCGGCACAACGTGACCGCGAATCCGCGGCTCTCCAGCGATTCCTGGATGATCAGGCCCAGATTCGGATCGTCTTCCAACAGCAGTATGCGGCGCCGGTCAATCATGCCGGATCCTCCGGGTCCGCCAGCGGAAGGCGGATGGTCACCCGTGTGCCCCCGCCGGGGTTCTCGTCGAGGGCGACGCGCCCGCCGTGGGCGCTGACCAGCAGGCGCACGATGCTCAGGCCCAGACCGAAGCCCTTGACGTCGTGCCGGTCGCCGGTGGGGCAGCGGTAGTAGGGCTCGAAGACGCGCTCGCGATCGCCGCGCGCCACGCCCAGGCCGCGGTCGGCCACGGCGAGCTCCAGTTCGTGGCCCTGAATGGTGGTCGTCACCCGGATGTCCGGTGCCTGCGGCGAATACTTGAGCGCGTTGTCCAGCAGATTGTTCAGCACGCTGGCCAGGTGGTGGCGATCGCCCGTCAGCGGCACGGCCTGGCCGGTCAGCGCCCACTCCAGCCTGCCCCGGCGCGCTTCGACCTGGAGGACGAAGGCGGCGCAGATCTCACGCACCAGTTCGTTGCCGTCAAGTGGGGCGCGGTTCAACTCGACGTCGCCGCCCTCGAGTCTGGCCACCTGCAGGATCATGTCCACCTGCCGGCCCAGCCGGTCGGTCTCCTCGCGGATCATGCCGTTGTAACGGACCATCGCGGCCGGCTCGGGCCCGCGGCCGATGGCTTCACTGGCCAGAGAGATCGTCGACAGGGGCGTCTTGAACTCGTGCGTCATGTTGTTGACGAAGCCGACCACCTGCCGCGCGAAGCGCTGCTGCTCGCGCAACGCCGCCACCGTGCGGGCGAAGCCGATCACGACGACCGTCAGCAGCACCAGCGAAGCGCCCAGCAGCGGAGCGATCTGGCGCAGCACGAACGCGTCCTCGTTGCGGAAGCCCAACACCAGGTCGAAGCGGGGGCCGAAGCGATCCAGGGGAAACAGGCGGGCGCGGAAACGCGAGGACCTGAGCGACACGTCGGCCGGTCCGAACGCCGCCACCGAGTCGCCGTCGGCAGAAAGCACCGCGAATCTGGGCTCGAGGTCGATTCCCGCCGCCCGGAGTTCGGCCGTCAGCACCGAGTCCAGGTTGACCTGGGCAAGCCGCAACGCCACCGGCGGCGGCTGCAGATCGACGAGTTCGCCCACGACGTGCCGTATCAGCCGTGCGCGGTCGCCCTCGATGGTCAGCGTGATATTCATCGCGTGCGCGCTGTCCGGACGGTCGACCCAGGTGGCGTCCCGTGAGTACATCACGATCAGGGAGTCGCCGGTGACCGGGGTGCCGTTCGACCGGTGTACGATCGGCGGCGCGGCGTCGCGACCTGTCGTCCGCGACATCAGGTCGTCGGCCCGGTGGGCGATTTCGGCAACTTCGACCTGCTGCACGGCGCGGACCAGCGCCGACAGGACGTTGCGCTCGAGGGCTTTCTCCTTCTGGCGCCACGCATCGTGCAGCAGCGGGCCCTGGACGGCCATCAGGCCGACCAGGGCACCGGACAACAGGCCTACGGTCAGGCCCAACCTGCGTCGCGAGAGCATCATGGTTTCATGATAACCGATGGGCAGCCGCCGGTCGCGGTCGCCGAAGGTCCTTAACCTGAATTAACATCTGTTAACCCGCGCCCGGGCAACCGACGGGCTATCGTTTCCGTTGTACCGCCGTTGCCATGCCGCCGGCACCGGCGGCATCCAGTCCCCAGCAGGGAGAATAGCCCATGTCTTCGTTCAAGTCGTTCCTGTGCCTGGCCGGTCTCCTGGCGGTGGTTGCCGTCCAGCCGGTGTCTGCGGCTTCCACCTGGGGCCTTGTCGAGTCGAGCGAAAACGGGGTTCCGGTGTTGATGAACCCGGCGATCCCGCGCGACGGCGCCGGCATCGTGTCCGCCGTCCAGCAGTGGCGGCTGGGGGCCGACGAGACGAACGACCCCCTCCTGGGCCTGCCCAAGGACGCGATCGTCGACGGCCAGGGCAACACCTACCTGCTCGATTCGGTGCTCAGTACCGTGTTCGTGATCTCGCCCTCGGGTGACATCGTGCGCCAGATCGGCAAGGAGGGCGATGGCCCCGGCGAGTTCCGCAACGCCAGCCAGCTGGTCTTCATGCCCGACGGTTCGCTGGGCGTCCTGGAGATGATGCCCGGACAGATCGTGTGCCTGGCTCCGGGCGGCGATCCGCGGCCCGGCTTCCACCCCGGCGGCGACGGCCACACCGGCATGCAGCACCTCCAGAGAGTGGCGGTGGATGGCGACCAGGTGATCCTCGGCGGCATCCGCACGAGCGTCGACAGTGCGGGCGCCACGGTCAACCATTCGCTGGTCCGACATGGCGCCGACGGTTCAAAGGCCGTGGTGGTGCGCGAGCGGAAGGAAGTCCAGGCCGGCGGCCGCGTTTCCATCAAGCTCGACTCTTCCCGCGCCCGTTCGAATACCGGCTCGAGTACTACGACAGCCGGGGAAAGCTGACGCGGATCGTCGGCCGTACCTATGAGACGCTCCGCCGTTCCGACGAGCAGCTCGCCGCCGCCCGCAAGCAGGCCGAAGCCATGAGCGCGCGCTTCTCCGGCGTCCAGATGGCCGTCGAAGAGCGGGCCCGGGACATTTCCGCGGTCTTCCCGCGCCCCGACGGCTCGCTGTGGGTGGCCAGCAGCCAGGGCTCCCGCGCCCGTGCCAAGGGTTCGCTCGGCGTCTTCGACGTCATCGACCCGGCCGGCCGCTTCGTGCGGACGGTGCGCATCGACGGCGTGGACTACGATGACGCCCGGGACGACTTCACGATCGTCGGGGACCGGCTCTACGTGTTCAAGGAGGCCCTCAAGGCGCCGTCGAGCGTCAGCACGAGCGGCGGGGCGGGAATGACGATCATGATGATCCAGGGTGGCTCGGATGTGGACGAGGACGACGATGGCGAGGCCCGTCCCTTCGAAGTGGTCTGCTACAGCCTGGGAGCCTGAGGGCGGCGGCGGCATGCGCGTCCACAGTAGTTGAACACGGCTGCGCGGACGTATACGATGCCTGCCATGAACCGCAGGCCAACAGCACCCAATCGCCACCCCATCAGGGGCCTCCGGATCCTCCACGAGGATCCGGACCTCCTCGTGGTCTGCAAGGAACCCGGCCTGCTCACGACGAGCTACGACGGCGACCGGAACGCCACCGCCGAACGACTGCTCACCAACTACCTGCGCAAGGGAAGCAACCGGGCGTGGATCCGCGCCTACACCGTCCACCGGCTCGACCGCGAAACCTCGGGCCTGCTCATCTTCGCGAAGAGCGCGGCCGTGCAGCAGCACCTGAAGGGGAACTGGAAGGACGTCGAGAAGCACTACACTGCGGTGGTGCACGGATGTCTCGCCGAGAAGAGCGGGACGTTCGCCAGCTACCTGGCCGAAAATGCGGACCAGTTCGTCTATTCCACCCCCGACGAAGCCAAGGGCAAGTGGTCCGAGACACTCTATAGGGTGATCAGGGAAACGCCCCGCTTCAGCCTGCTCGACATCACGCTCCTGACCGGGCGGAAGAACCAGATCCGCGTCCATCTCGCCGAGGCCGGGCATCCCGTGGCCGGCGATGCGAAGTACGGGAAGAAGGGCGACCGTGTCGCGCGGATGGCGCT
Organism: bacterium; assembly: GCA_016703265.1. NCBI lineage: Bacteria > bacterium. Next base: position 230,154 of record JADJCK010000009.1, on the reverse strand, counting down.
GCACGCCCGGACGCTTTCGTTCCCGCATCCGCATGATGGGCGGCTGATGACGTTCGAGGCGGAGGTGCCGGAGGCGATCCTGGGGTTGGTAGCTCCAGGGTAGGGCATACTCGACATTGGATGGTAAAATATTGTAAAACAATATGTTGCGGACAGTAGATGGCGATTGGACGAGCATAAAATGACGATTGGACGCAATTAAGTTTGCAATTGGACGAGAACAGGTCGACAATGAGACGCATGGACACAACCGGCCACCATCCCCGACTGGTCCGATCCCGCCTGCGCGAGGCCCTCGCCGATTCCCCGGTGGTGCTGCTGCACGGGCCCCGCCAATGTGGCAAGACCACACTGGCACGAAGCTTTGGCGCGGACGATGGTCGCCGGTACCTGACCCTTGATGACCCCGCGACGTTCCTGGCTGTGCAGGCGGACCCTGCCGGCTTCGTGCTCGACCTCGAAGGCCCGGTCACGATCGACGAGGTCCAGCGGGTCCCGCAGTTGTTCCTCGCCATCAAGCAGTCGGTTGATCGCGATCGACGGTCCGGACGCTTCCTGCTGACGGGCTCGGCAAATGCGCTCTTTGTTCCGAGCGTGGCCGATTCCCTCGCCGGCCGGATGCAGATCGTTCGTCTCCATCCCCTGAGCGAAGTAGAGATCGCTCATCGTCAGCCGACGTTCCTCGATAGGATCTTCGCTGCCGACTTCAAGGTGGCCCAAGGCGAACGGCTTGGACCGAAGGTGGCCGATCTCATTGTCCGGGGCGGATTCCCCGAGGCGGTACGGCGGGACACCGAACGCGGTCGGCGGGCTTGGGTCCGCGACTATCTGGAAGCGATAGTCCAGCGGGATGTCCGTGACCTCGCCCGCATCCAGAGGCTCGACATCCTGCCCCGCCTGCTGGAACTGGCCGCAGGCCAGACGGCCCGCCTGGTCAATGTGAGCGAGATCTCCGGGCCTTTCGGCGTCAGCCGCACGACAGTGCGGGACTACTTGACCCTGTTGCGTCATGTGTTTCTCGTGGAAGAGCTGCCGGCCTGGCATGCCAATCGACTGAAGCGCCTGGTCAAGACACCTAAACTCCACATGACCGACACGGGCCTGGCGTGCGCGCTGCTCGGCGTCGAGGCCGACGACCTGATCCGCGATCGCACGCTGTTGGGGCAACTGCTCGAGACATTCGTCGTCCAGGAACTCCGCCGCCAGGCCAGCGGGTGGGAACACGACTTGCGCTTTTCCCACTACCGGGACAAGGATCAGCAGGAAGTCGACATAGTCCTGGAGCGAGGCCCCGGCCGGATCGTCGGTATCGAGGTCAAAGCCGCGGCGACACTTCGCGATGCCGATCGTCGCGGACTTGAGCGACTGCGCGACGCAAGCGGCAAACGCTTCCGTTGCGGAGTTCTGCTCTACGACGGAGAATCAATGGTCCCTCTGGGTGACCGTATCTACGCAGTTCCTCTCGGCGTGGTGTGGGGCGACCTGACACCGTCGCCGGTCGACTGATTCGGCCTCGGCGGCACTACAGTTTCTGTTGGTCATGAACCGGGAGTTGAAACAGTGCGCGACGTCATCCTTCACGCCTTCAACTGGAGCTACGCCGACATCCTCGACAACATCGAGCATATCCGGCACGCCGGCTACGGGGCCATCCTGATTCCGCCGCCGCTCTACTCCGATCCCGACGGGCAGGAATGGTGGCAGCGCTACCAGCCGAAGGACTACCGCGTGCTGCTGTCGTACCTGGGCGGCAAGAAGGAACTCGCGGCGCTCATCGCGGCCTGCCATGGCCGTGAGCCGAAGATCTGCGTGTATGCCGACCTGGTGCTCAACCACATGGCCAACGAGGCCCGCGACGACCGCTTCGACTTTCCCGGTCGGGCTGAACTGGAGCGCTATCGCCGGCAGCCTGACGTCTACGGGGAAAATCGCCTGTACGGCGACCTCGGCACGGGGCTGTTCACGGCGCTCGACTTCAACCATGCCGGCGAGATCGAGGGCGGGGAATGGGCCGATCGCGAGGCGGTGCAACTCCAGAACCTGTCGGGACTGCCCGACCTGCGGGACTCCGCGTGGGTGCTGGAGCAGCAGCGCCTGCTGGTGGACGCGATGGTCGGCATGGGCTTCGACGGTTTTCGCGTCGATGCCATCAAGCACATCACCGAGCGCATGATCGACAACATCGCCGATCGTCCGGAAGTGCGGAACAAGTTCTGGTTCGGCGAGGTGCTGGCAGGCAGCGATCAGGACGAGCGCGTGTTCCTCGGTCCGTTCCTGCGCGAGACCTGGATGTCGGCCTACGACTTTCCGCTCTTCGCGACCATCCGGGAGGCGTTCAGCCCCGGCGGTTCCCTGCGCGCGCTGACGAGTCCAGCGAACGACGGCAACGCCCTGCCGTGGGATCGCGCCGTGACCTTCGTCGTGAACCACGACATCCCCCACAACGAGGTGTTCCGGCCCTGGCTGCTCGACCGCCAGGATGAGCACCTGGCCCACGCGTTCATCCTCGGTCGCGATGGCGGGGTGCCTCTGGTCTATTCCGACCACAACGAGTCACCCCACGCGGCGGATCGGGACCGGTGGCTCGACGCCTGGAAGCGGCCGGACCTGGCGGCCATGGTGCGTTTCCACAACGCGGTGCACGGCACGTCGATGGACGTGCTCCACGTGAGCGACACGCTGCTGGTCTTCCGGCGCGGGGAGCGGGGCATCGTGGCCATCAACAAGGCCGGCTTCGGCCAGTGGGCGGAGTTCGGCACCTGGGGACTGGGGAATCCCGGCGCCTACAGGGAGCTCATCCAGGGGCATGTGATGCAGATGTCCGGCGACCGGTTCGGGCTGTTCGTCCCGGCGCGGACGGCGCATGTGTGGCTGGCAAGCGAGGTCGCGTGAAAGCATTGATTCTGACGCATCGTCTTGAGATCTCGCGCATGGCCGCGGCTGATGCCGCTGAGGTCTTTGCGTATCGGTGCCTGCCTGAAGTGCGACGCTTCCAGTCTTTCGAGCCCCGTTCGCTGGCCGACGTCGAGCAGTTCATCGCCGGCACGCAATCGGTCAAGTTCGGCGATCCGGGGCCCTGGTGCCAGCTCGCGATCCGGTTGCGCGCCGAGGGCCTGCTGATCGGTGACCTTGGCGTGCGCGTCACGGCGGAGGATCCCCGGCAGGTCGAGATCGGCTTCACACTCGCGCCAGCGTATCAGGGCCGTGGCTATGCGACCGAGGCGGTGTCCGGACTGATCGGCCATCTGTTGGGTCCGCTGGCCAAGCACCGCGTATTCGCCTCGGCGGATCCGCGCAATGCCCGATCGCTCGCGCTCCTCGAGCGCGTCGGGATGCGGCGGGAGGCGCATTTCCACGAGAGTCTGTGGTTCAAGGGCGAGTGGGTCGATGACGTTGTCTACGCGATCCTGGAGTCTTTGCCGCCGAAGTAGACGGGTCCTGTTCGCTGCGGCAACACCGGACATGCAGACATTGGATCGACAATCTGGTATCATGTATGCGATCGGTGCCGCGTCAAATTGGAAACGAAGAAGGTCGATGATGCGCAACGCTGCCCGCTTGTTTCTCGCTGCCTTTACCGGCGTGGCCCTGGCCGGTGCCTCCCCGGCCAAGGCCGATCCGCCGGCGGGAACCACCGTCCTGATGACCGCCGCCTGTGCCGGTGATGACGTGCTCCTGTCCATCGACTTCACCGTGACGGCAGGGCCGCCCGCCGGTTTCGTCGGCTGGGTCGTCGATCGCGAGATGATCGGCCTGTGCGCCCCTGACGCGCAAGTGACGGATGTGCTGCCCTGGCCTGCCCTCGGCCAGACGCACCTCGACCTGTCGGTCACCCCGGACAATGCCTGGTTCGATGCGCTCTACCGGATTCTGGCTGTCGATGTCGACGGCAACCGGACCGTCATCGCGTGGCAGCAGCGACAGCACTACGCCCACGCCGAATGCCTGCCCGGGCCCACGGTCGTCGGCCGCTTCGTCGAGATTGCCGGCACCCTCTATTTCGAGAGCTGCACCGAGATGTGCTGGCCGGAGCTCTCGTGGTTCGCCAGCACCTATCCGCCCGGCGCGGCAGCGTTGGCGGGCACGGGGCAGGTCATGGCGCTCTACGGGGAGCTTCTGGCGGGCATGGAAGGTCCCTACATCAACGCTTCCCGCATGGAGCCGAGTTACCTGCCTTGCGATGCGGTTTCGGAGCAGTCCACGACCTGGGGCGGGGTGAAGGCGACTTACCGCTGACCTCATCGGCCATCGACCTCGTTCTGTCTCCCTCGCTCGGATGCCGCTGCACTTGTGCCGGCGCAAGTATCACGGTTTCGGGACAATTGCCGCGGCGCCGGTGCCGGCACGCGCCCAGCGGCGCACCGGGGCGCCGCCCGGTATCGAATTTGTTCAATATTGACTTATTGTCCGCATTCAGCGTAGAGTAATGCTGTCGGGGATGAGCACGCTCGGGGGCAGGGAGGCGGCTCGCGCCGTCGTTTTTTTACCTGGTCCCGTGTGCATGGTTCCGATTCACAGGCCCACAACTGAGGAGAACTTCCCATGAACATGTTTGCGAACGTGTCCCGTTTGACGTGCGCGGCGCTGGCGCTCGCGCTCCTGGCCGGCCCCGCGGCGGCTGCCGAGATCGCCGAGCCCGTGCTGGGCCTCCAGGACCAGCCGGTGATCAGCCTGAGCGGCGACCTCGGCGCTTCGAGCGCCCTGGTGACGAACGTCGTCTACGACTCGACCAACCAGGTCGTTTCCGCGGCGACCTCGAGCCCCGACATGAGCGCCCTTTATGGCGAGCAGATGATGCTGGCCGGTGGTATCGGCGAGGATGTCAGCGCCGTGAAGTTCGCGGTCTTCTGCTCCAATTCGTCGACGGGCCCGCTGGTCTCGGCCACCGAGACGATCCGTTTCTACGACCTGGCCAACGCCGGCGCCTATGTCGGCGGCTTCACTGTCGGCCTGGGTGCGCTGGGCATGGGCTTCTACTCGATCTACACGACGACGGACATCGAGAACGTCGTGCTGATCACCCTGCCGTCGGCCGATATCTTCATCACGCAGCAGCTGAGCAACGTTGTCGGCGCCACCCGCCTGGGTACGGTGCTGAGCTACGCGAACGCCCCGGCTGTGGGCACGACCAACAATGGCTTCTACGCGGCCAATTCCGCGCAGGCCGCCGGCTGGTACGTTATCACGGGCCAGACCTTCAGCAACCCGCACTACAAGGTGGAGACGGTGCAGTCGACCGTGCCGACCGAGTCGCAGAGCTGGGGTTCGCTCAAGGCCGAGTACCGGTAGGCGCATTCGCAGATGAGTGTTCGTGGCGCGCGGCCGGCTCCCGGGTTTGGGGGCCGGCCGGCGTTCCATGGGGGCGGGCGCGGGAGCGCACGCCTGACCCAGGGATCCAAGGGAAAGGGACTGGAACATGCGCCTGGTGGCTGGGATTGCGGAACTGCGCATGAGCCTGCTGGTCAGCGGCATCCTGGCCGTTGCGCCGCACCCGGCTCGCCCTGCAACCGCCGCCGCCGACCTGCCGGATACCGTGGTGGCCCAGCTGGCCGATGGCACGCGCATCGAGTCCATCACGGTTGCTGACGTGCGCGCCGCGGCGCAGCGGCGTGGGCTCGCCGCAAGCGACCTCTCGCCGGCAAAGGTGCGCGAACTGCTTGGCACGCAACTGGACCGGCGCGCCCTGCGCCTGGCCACCGCCGCCGAACCCCTGGCCTGGACGCCCGAGGACAGCGCGCAACACCGCGGCGTGGGCCATCAACTCGCCTTCGAGGCCGCCCTGGACTCCGCGTACACGGTCGAACGCGCGCGCCGCGCCGCGCTGGGCGACACGGTGACCCATCCGGCCGTGCTGGGCGCGGCCATGCGCGACCTGGAACTGGCCCGCAACGCCCCGGTCTGGGACGACGCCGTGGTGGGGCGCCTTGCCGAAGCCTTCGCCGCCTTGCCGGCACCGTCGGCACAGGACGACCTGGTGCAGCGCGCGCGCAAAATGACACGCTTTCCTGCGATTGCCGCCGCGGACTCCGACGCCGTCATCGCCACGCACGCGGGAAGCCCGTTCCGGGTTCGCGACCTGCTGGGGGAGTGGCGGCTCCTGCGCGCGCTCGACCGGCCGCACCTGGCGGATGAGCGGCAGGTCAGGGACTTCATCGGTACGGCCCTGTACCAGCGGCTGCTGCGGGCGCAGGCGCGCCCGGCGGACGCACCGGCCAGGCCTGCCGACGCGCGGGTGTTGCGCGACCAGGCCGAGGGATTCGCCGCCACGGCCTGGGCCGTGCGGCATGTGTTCTCGCAGGTGCCGCGCGACTCGTTGACGCTGCGCCGCGAGTATGACCGCGATCCGTCACGCTGGGACCTGCCGGCCCGTGCGGAGATCGTGCGGCGGCACCTGTCCACGCGCGAGGATGCGGAGAGACTGGCCGCGCGGTTGCGCACGCGTGCGGGGGCGGACAGCCTGGCTGCGCACGACCGCGCCCAGCCGGAACGGGTGCCCGACCTGGTTGACGAACGGGGCGACCGCGCCTTGACGGAACGCTCCCTGGCCGCCGGTGACTTCGGGGTGGTGGGGCCCGACTCGCTGGCCGCTTCGGTCTGGCGCGTGACGTTGGTGCTGGAGGCGTTGCCGCGGCGTTCACGAACATTGGACGAAGCGCGCAGCGCCGTCGATCGCGCGTGGTTCGACGCCGAGAGTGAACGACGCCTGCGCGCGGCGCTCGACGGGCTGCGGCGGCAGTACGGCGAACGGGTCAACGAGGCGGCGTTGGCGCTGGTTGCAGGCGGCGGCCGGGGGCGCGATTGACGTTCGGCTCGGAGATGACGTATGCTTACGCGTTCATGGGGGCGTTGCGGGGCCGTGGAACGGGGAAAGTGCTTTGATAGCAGCCATATCTCCGGTCATCTCGGCGCCGAACAGCTGAGGAGGCTGGAAATGATTCGTCGTTTGCTTATGATCATGGCGTTGTTGATCGTCGCGATTCCCGCTGTCGCCAATGAGCCCCTGATATTGCAAGTGCCGGCTCGGCACGGGGAAGTGCGCTCGATGCTTCTCTGGCCGCCCAGCCTGACGGTGCCCCACCTTTCGATCTCCTTCCTGTTCGGCGCCCAGGGCCCGGTCACGCAACCGTACCCTCTCATAGTGCAATTGGATAACCTTTGGTGCGAGCCGGAGGGGCCGGCAGTTGGCATCTCGTTGCCTTATCTCACCGGGCGTACTCGGTCGCCTCACCTCGTGTTCGCCGAACCCGCCGGACAGGTGACCGGCCCCACGGACGCGGACGGCATGACTGCTGTGGCCCTGCCCCTGCGCGGCGGCGGCCACGGCACCGCGGCCGATTCCGAGCTCTCGGCTCCGGACGTCACCTGCGAGCTCACCCTTGATGGGGGGTTGATGTTCAACAGCCCCGATCTCAACGGCGACCTGGCGGTGGATCTCACCGACGTGGCCCTGTTCGCGCAGGACTACTTCGGGCCGTACAACTACCGGTCCGATCTTTACTGGGATGGCCGGGTGGGCCTGAACGACCTCGTGTACATCGCCATCGCGCTGGAGGCGAATCGGTAGCGGGGAGGGCGATCGTGAACCATCGAATCGGTGTCTGTGGCGCCTTGCTGGCCATCGTCGTTCTCCTGGCTTGCGGCGGATGCGGACACGAGGGCTCCGTGGCGCCGCCGCCCGACCCGGTCTCCACCGATACAGCCTCCGCATACGGGCAGCACGGGCGCCGGCTGGTTCCCGGCGCCGTTGCGTTCGCCGTCGCATCGGACGTTGTCGTCCCGTCGCGCATCCACGTGCGCTGGGAGATCGCGGACCGGCTGCAGTTCCCGCCCGATCCCATCGATTCCGTCGTGGTGGCCATCAACTACGACGAGGCCGCCGACGAGAAGAACTGGCGGACGACCACCCGCGTGCTGGGCTCGTTCCCGCGCAGCGCGCGTATCGGTGCCGCCATCTTCGAGGCCGGCCATCCCGACATCGTTCCGGGCCGCACCGGCTGGATCACCGTGGTGCCGCGCCATGTGTCGGGGAGCTACGGGGCCATCGAGCGCAGCGTGAACCATCGCATCACCGACGGCTTCTTCATCGACGGCCTTGTCATCACGGACCGGGGTGGAGTGGCTGCGGGCGTCGAGGTGACCATCCCGGCCCACGGGCTGTCCACGTTGACAGCCCCTGACGGCCGGTTCCGCTTCGGGCCGCTATCCGATGAAAGCGCTTTCATCCTGCAGACGAACACGCCGGACGATGCCTCCGGGGCGACGGAGACGGGTGCCTGGTTCGATTTCACGACGGCGCCCATCGGCGTCGGCGAGCCGCCGGTGACGATCTGCCTCGTCGACCGGACCGAAATGCTGGATCCGTTCGCCGACAACTACATCGTCGCGCTCGGCAGCGTCACGAAGTGGTTCTGGGCCGGGCCGTTCATGCGGTGGGACCACTATCCGCTCACCGTCTTCGTTCCTGACGGCTCGAACGCGGTCGGGACCATCGATCTGGGCAGCCTCGCGCGCCTGCAGGTGGCCCACATGAACGGGCTGATGGGCGGCGACGCCTGGGTGGCCGTCGCGGACAGCAACGATGCCGATGTCCGGTTCAGTTTCGAGGTGCTCAGCGGGTTCAACGGCCTGGCCCGACTGAACACGCACCTGCCGCGATCCCAGCGCGACTGGGGCTACGACGCGCCGCAGCGGATGATCCTTGCCATCAATGTGAGCCTGGCCAACGCGACGCTGGCCGCCGGCGTCATCAACCACGAGCTGGGGCATTCATTGTACATGGCGGGTCACGCGCTCGGCCACACGCAGCTGATGATGAACGGCGGCTGGGGCGAGCCCACCGCAGACGACCTACGCATGTTCCGCAGCATCATGACGATCCCGATCGGCACGCCGTTCCAGGGTTATGAATGGGTGTCGGTGCGATGAAGCGGGCCTGCATTACCTGATCAGGAAGTGCTGAACGCCATGGACAACGAACGCTTGCATCCCGACCAGAGGATCCGCCTTTCCGTGGGCGGCAAGGACGATGTCGAGCTGGGCCTTCGCCGCCTGATGGTGCCGCCGGGTACGCGCGTGTCCCTGCGCGCCGATTTCGATCCGGACTTCACCGCCGGCCTGCGCAACAAGGAGGCCGCGCTGGCGCGCGTCGCGGCGAACGTGCAGCGCCTGTCCGATCTCCAGGAGAAGCTCTACGCCCAGGACGCGTACGCCCTGCTCATCATCTTCCAGGCCATGGATGCGGCGGGCAAGGACGGTGTGATCCGCCATGTCATGTCGGGCGTCAATCCACAGGGATGCCAGGTCACCAGCTTCAAGGTCCCGTCGGACGAGGAACTCGATCACGACTATCTCTGGCGGGCCTCGCGGGCATTGCCGGCGCGGGGGATGATCGGCATCTTCAACCGGTCGTACTACGAGGAGATGCTGGTCGTCCGCGTGCACCCCGAGCTGCTCGCGCGGCAGCGTCTTCCCCGTGCGGTGGCGGGCGACGGCATCTGGGACCGGCGGTTCGACGAGATCACATCCTTCGAGCAGTACCTGTCGCAGAATGGCATCGTCGTGCTCAAGTTCTTCCTCAACGTCTCGAAGGAAGAGCAGCGCGAGCGCTTCCTGGCGCGTATCGACGAACCCGACAAGAACTGGAAGTTCTCGATCGGAGACTACCGCGAGCGCTCCTTCTGGGATGACTACCAGCAGGCATACGAGGAGATGCTGAACCGGACCAGTTCGAAGGCAGCGCCGTGGTTCGTGATCCCGGCGGACCACAAGTGGTTCGCGCGGCTGGCGGTCTCCGAGGTGATCTGCGCCGCGCTCGAGAAGCTGCCGCTGCGCTACCCGGAAACGAGCGATGAGCGCCGCCGGGAACTGAAGGCGATTCGCGAGGCTCTCGAGAAGGAAGCGCCGGGCGCTGGTTCCAAAAAGTAGTGTGCCGCATGAAATCCCTGGCCTGGCTCACCGATATCCACCTGAACTTCCTGCGCCCGCCGGCCATGGGGGTGTTTCTCAACATGCTTGCGGGCACCGAGGCCGATGCGTTTGTAATCAGTGGTGACATCGCCGAGGCTCCTGGCGTTGACGGCCACCTGCGCGACATCGTGGCCCGCGTGGAGCGCCCGGTCTATTTCGTCCTCGGCAATCACGACTTCTATCGCGGTTCCATCGCCGGTGTTCGTGCGAAGATCCGCGCACTGTGTGCCGTGACCCCGAACCTGCACTGGATGCCCGATGCGGGCGTCGTGCCGTTCACCGACGAGACATGCCTGGTCGGTCACGACGGGTGGGGTGACGGACGGCTGGGCAACTACCACGGCACCGACGTGCTGCTGAACGACTTCGACCTGATCGGCGAGTTCGGCGGCTTCCATGAAGATCCGGATGAGCGTCTTGCGAAGCTGAACGCTCTTGGCGACGAGGCCGCCGCTCACCTTCGTTCCGTGCTGCCGGATGCGCTGGCGCGGTTCCGGCACATGGTTGTGGTGACCCACGTGCCGCCGTTCCGCGAGTCGTGCTGGCATGAGGGCGGGTTCTCCGACGACAACTGGCTGCCGTTCTTCAGCTGTCAGGCGGTCGGGTCAGCGTTGCTCGAGGCGATGTCGGCACGGCCGGATCGGGAGATGACGGTCTTGTGCGGGCACACGCACGGGAGCGGTGAGGCGCAGATTCTCCCGAACCTGCGAGTGTTGACCGGTGGGGCGCAGTACGGGCATCCGGTGATAATGGATGTGCTCGGGTTCTCGTAGGCTGTTGGCGACGCACTTGCGCCGGCGTGATTTCCGTCCGCGCCGCCGCTTTCCACGGCCGACTGGATTCCGCCGCGGTGCAGGCATCGAATAATTCCGCCGAATCTCGGGTATAGGCGCCGTTGCCCGCAACATTGCCGAAGGAGAAACACATGACGCCTGCAACGTCGCAAGTCCGCCGGTCCCACGACAAGATGATCGCTGGAGTCTGCGGTGGCCTTGCCGAGCGGCTCGGCTGGTCGCCGAGTCGGTTCCGCCTTGCGTACGTCATTCTATCGATCTGCAGCGTCGCGTTCCCCGGGATCCTTGTGTATGCGGTGCTCTGGTTCGTGATGCCTTCGCCGGAGAACTAGCCATGGACGGGCAGTGTGCACGTCGGAATATCGCCCATATCGTGGTGGGGACTGCTGCCCCGCCAAACTTGCGCCGGCGCAACGGTCACGAACACTGTCGCGATTGAAAAGTACCGCTCCGGAGCCGGGAACTGCAGGATCTACGGCGCCACCGCCCCACCCGCGGGCCACTCCGTATCACCCAACCGTCGCAGCGTCATCCCGAAGAACTCGACCGGCTCCTGTCCAGGCGCCTGGCGCGTGCCCACCTCGGTCCAGACGCCGTCCTTCACCACGGCCGTGTAGCGGATGGTCATGGGGCCGGCCGCAATCTCCCACTGGAAGCCGTCGGCGGTGACCGTGACGGGGAAGTCGCCCGCGTTGCCCATCGCGTGCGAGCGCATGGAGTATGCACTCTTGGCGACATCGAACGAGATGACCGCGAATGCGTTGAATGCCAGCGTGCCGTCCGCCTCGTAGCCGCGCCCTTCGATCACGCGCACGGCGCCGTCCAGCATCGAGCCTACGCGCTCGGTCTGGGTCAGGCTGTGCCGGCTGCCGTCCGGGGCCGCCATCCAGGCGTCACCGCGCCAGGTGCCGTCCAGCATCGCGAGCTTCGTCATCGCTCCGCGCTGTGCGGCCAGCAGCTTCTCGGGGTCGGGGCGGCCCGGCTGGGCCAGTGCGGTCGAGGTGATCGCCAGGACCAGGGCGAGGACCGTCAGGCTGGCAGGGCGGCTGAATCGGGACATGAGTGGCACTCCCTACGGCTGTGTTGGACGGTGCGTCGCGGCTTCGACAGTGCCGAACCGCCCGTGTGGCTCGACCCGCACAGCGTAACGTGCCATGCATGGCGCGCCAATTGGAATTCGCCATGCGGTCCGCCGCATCCGTGGCTTGGCCGCAATTGATGTGACGTGTTCGATCGGTGGCCGCATTGACGGGAAGAGCCGGGGCGTGCCACTATCCTCGGGGGTGCGGGGAAGAAGGGGCAGTTCTACTTTCTGTTCCCGGGAGTACGCCCGATGAGCGACGATCCCTATTTCAAGGCGCAGGATGATGCGCGCAGCGGGCGGTCGCTCTCGCCGGGCGCCGACGAGAGCACCTACTGGGCCGAACGGCAGAACGTCGAGGCCGAGCGCTCCCGGCGCGAGGCGGAACAGTCGGCGCAGCATGCGGCATCCTCGTCGTCGGCCGACCTCATCGACAGTTGGCTCCCCGCAGCGCCCGAGTCCCACGCTCTATCGCCGGAAGAAGCCCGCGCCGGCCTGATCGGCTGCGCCGTGATGCCCGTCGCCGTGGCGCTGGCGCCTGTCTACTTTGCGCTCTATCCGCTCGTGACGATCGCGGCCGTCACCGCAGGGTATCTGACATGGCGGGCCGTCGGCTCGGGCGGTGGCAGCGTGTTCATCGGTCTGCTCGTGGTCGCCGTCTTCATCATCGCCACCTGGGTCACGAGTCGCGCCGAGCATGCACTGGCGCGTTCCAGAGTATACCGCCTCGTCCGGTTGCCCCTGCGGGCGCTCGGCCTGTCGATCCTGTTCCTGAACCTGCTCACCGCGGCGGGGATCGGGCTTGCCTGCCGGCCACCGGTCGATCCCGACCGACTTGACCAGCTCGCGCCGTTGCTCGGCGCCTACTACAAATGCCTTCTGGCCCAGCCGATGGTCATCGGCATGGTACTCGGCGCCATCGCGCTGATCGTTGTTGCGGGGCGGAGCAGCGCGCTGCGCGAGCGGTGGCACCGGGGGCTGCGCGCGCTTCGCCTCCATGGATAGTGTCGCCCCTCAGTTGCTCCAGGTCGTGCTCACCCAATCGCCCGCCGCCAGCGGAGCGTTCGTCCGGTTGAAATGGTGGACCACGCAGGTCGCCACCGGCACGTTGCCGTCGAGGAACACGGCGTCCTGGTCGGTGATCGCGGCGCCGGCCGGAATGCTCCAGCCCGCCTGCCAGCCGGTCAGGCCGGTGAGATTGGGTACCTGGTAGCCGGTCGTACCGTTGGCGGCCAGCCAGCCGGACGAGACGAAGACGTCGGTGAAGTAGTCTCCATTGCCACAATACATGAAGTAGCCCTTGCCGCCCGCCATGGACAGGCCGCCGAAGACCGGATAGCAGGCGCCGCCGGCATCGACTGTCGTGACCGAGAATGTCGCGAACTCTCCGGATGGCGCGTCGGTGGTTGTGCCCGTCGCGGAGCTGAAGCAGCCCCACTTCTGCACGTGTCCACGCGAGAGTTCCACTTCGTAGCGGTAACCGCTGGCCATCGCCGTGGCCGGCAGGCTGTGAAACGCCACGGTGCCGCCGGTGATGGCATCGTAGTCGGCAAGCATCGCGTAGGTGTCGTTGGTCGTCAGGAGTCCGATGGTAGCGCTGGTGGCCGAGGCATCGCCCGTCACCTGCACGGAGGCACCGTCTTCCAGCATGATGCGCGCGGAAGCGGCAACGGAAATGTTGTGCACCGAATCGCCCTGGACGTCGATGTTTCGCTCGAGGTAGAGCCAGTTCATCAGGCGCTCTGCGCCCCAGCTGTTGTCGGAGATGGCCAGGTCGTGAAGGCCGGCCTTGACCGTGAACCAGTACGAGGCGATCGGCGTGGAACTCGAGCGACTGCGGTCCATGGCGACCATGCTCTCGCCCGGCGCGAAGTCGTAGCTGATCGCGCCGTGGAGGCTGTAGTAGCCGGTGGGTTGGGGGATCCGGGCGACAGACTTCCCGGCAAAGGAGAGCCCGGTATCCAGGTAGATGACCGCAATGGCGCCCTCGGCCACGGTGCCGTGCTGCAGGTGCAGGTCGCCGTCCGCGTAGCAGGCAAAGCCGTACCGGCCCGAGGCGTCGGTCAGGGTGGCGGTGTAGACGCCGGTCGCGGAGGGCGTCAGCACGGTCCAGGCCTTGCTGCCGTCCTGGAACGCAGCCCACTCGGCATTCGCCGCCACGGGCTGGTATGCCTGATCGAACACGTACAGCGAAACGGATCGCGACGTGGGCGGGGACGTCGAGTCGCTGCAGGCCGAGAGGACAAGGAGCGCGCAGGAAAGGGCGATGATGGAGGCGCAGGTGCGGGACCGCGGCATGGCGAACTCCCCTTGATCTGGTAGGCTCTACGGCTGCATACAAGCCGCTATTCGTGGCGATCAAGTAGATCAGAAATCGTGTAGTGCATCCACGCGATTTGAAATGGTGAATTCGAACACAGCGCCGGCGCAAGACCTGGAGCCTGGGCGCCGGGCAGGCGTCCGCTCCATCCTGCACCAGGCGGCAGAAGCAGGCGCCGCTCGGCACGGCACGGCCGCCGTCGCTGCCTGCGAATGGAATTATGTGGCACGGGTGCACTCGCGAGAGATGCGCCGGCGCAATTCTCGCGAAAATCGACGGTCATGCCGCTAATGTCCCCCATCTCATTTCATCAGCGTGATCTGCGTAGTCCGCATCGTCATTCCCGTCCGCACCGTGGCCAGGTAGAGACCCGACGGCATCGCGTCCGCGCGCCAGGTCAGGGCGTGCGCGCCTGCGTCCAGTGTGCCACGGAACAGGCTCGCCACGAGCGCTCCGCGCAGATCATGGATCAGCACTTCGACCTCGCTGCGGCTCTCGAGACTGAAGGCCAGCGTGGTGGCCGGGTTGAACGGATTCGGATGGGCCGATACAGGGCCCGCGGCTCCGGGCACGTGGCCACCAACCGCGCTGGCGCCGCCGCCCGGAGCGGGATAGACCAGCACCGCACCCTTGCCACCGATGCCGAAAGCACCGACGGCAACATGCTCGGTGGTCGCGGCAATGGAAGAGCCAAGCCACTGGTTGGTGGCCGGCGCACTGTGTGCGTAGACCTCGGTCTCGCCCCAGGCGGCGATGCCGCCCTGATCGACATCGTAGCGGTACATCTGTCCCGCCGATGCGTTGTGGCCCTGGGCTCCGACCCAGACGCTGCCACCCAGGAGGGATACAGCTGTGCCGAAGCTGTCGGAATCGGCGGCGTCGCTCGCCGTCAACTCGGCCACCTGCGACCAGCCGTTGTTCGCCTGCGTCGGGTTCTCGAACACGTATGCCGCGCCGCGTGCCAGTCCCGCGCCGTCCACGCTGGTAGCGCCGACGATAATGCGCGTGCCTTCGATGGCCACCGAGCTGCCCGCGCGCTCGTTGTCCTGCGCGCCGACGCGGAACAGCTTGCCCGCCTGGTTCCAGACGTTGGATGCATTGCGGCGGAAGACGTAGGCGCCGCCCTCGTTCTGGTAGGTGCCGGACACGCGATCCAGCAACTGGGCGCCGACAACGAGCAGGTCCCCGTCCAGTGCCACGTCGTAGCCGAAGTTCGCGTTGGTGTCGAAGATGTCGTCGACCAGTTCGGTCACCAGACCCCAGGCGCCCGGTCCGCCTTCGTCGCGATCGTAGACGTAGGCCGCGCCGTGCTGGGCACTGCCGGCCGAGGAGCGCCCACGACGATCCGGTCGCCGTCCACGTCGACTTCATGACCGTACTCGGCCACGTTCTGGATGGACGTCGGTTCGAACAGCTTGTGCACCTCGGACCACACGCCTCCCGTGCGCTCGAAGATGTAGGCGGCGCCCTGGGCATTGTTGACGCCGATGTTGGCTTCGGCGGCGCCGGCCACGAGGCGGTCGCCGGAGATTGCCACCGACCAGCCCAGCAGGTCGAACTCCGTGCCGTCGGACGCCGTCAGTTTCTGGACCTGGGACCACACGCCGCCCACCAGTTCGAAGATGTAGACGGCGCCCTGACCCGAGTTGCCGCCGATGTCCGCGAACGGGGCGCCGACCGCCAGCGTCGTGCCTTCCATCGCCACGTCCCAGCCGAAGTCGTCGGCGGCAACGCCATCGGACGAGATGACGACAGAAGTCTCGAACGTCACTGCGCCGGCCGGTCCCACGACAACGGCGAAGGTGAGCGCCAATGCCGCCCCCATCAGGGTGATGATCCGGCTTCGATGCGGCCTGGTTCCCATGGTCTGCACTCCCCTCCGGCCCGTGCCGGGTGGCTGGAACTATTTGTGTCTCCTCACGGGGTAACGCACCATCGGCGGGGAAAGCGGATCATAATAGTCGCGCAGGACTTGGTGGGAGGCTCTCGCGGCGGTACAATGGGCCGGCCCCGTAGCGGGCGAGGCTTCAGCCCTCGAGGAGTTGGCATGGATTCCGGCCGCTGGCAGACGATTGCCGCCCTTTTCGCCGAACTGAGCGAACTTCCGGTCGCCGGGCGCGACGGCCGGCTGGCGGAGCTCCGGACGGTAGATCCGGGCCTTCACGATGAACTGGTTTCCCTGCTGTCCGCCCACGACGATGTCGGATTCCTGGCGGCCCCGGCGCTCTGGGCCGCCGCCGACACCGTGTTGGAAGACCCGCTCGAGGGGACCCTGATCGGCACCTGGAGGATCGAGGCCCGGCTGGGCGCCGGCGGTATGGGCGTCGTCTACAGGGCCGTGCGCGCCGATGACCAGTTCCGCAAGGTGGTGGCCCTGAAACTGGTGCGTCGGGGCATGGACACCGAAAGTGTGCTGCGTCGATTCCGCACCGAGCGCCAGATTCTCGCCAGCCTCGACCATCCCCGCATCGCCCGCCTGTTGGACGGAGGCGCCGCTCCCGACGGGCGACCCTATCTGGTGATGGAGTTCGTCGATGGTCGGCCGCTCGACATGTGGTGCGCGGACCACGATCCTCCGCTGCGCGCGCGCCTGCAGCTGTTCCTTGCGATCTGCGAGGCCGTGCAGCATGCGCACCGCAACCTCGTGGTCCACCGCGATCTGAAGCCGGCCAACATCCTCGTGCAGGCGGATGGCCAGGCGAAGCTGCTCGACTTCGGCATCGCCAAGCTGCTTGACCCCGACGCCGCCCTCGAGACGGCGGCCGAGACATTGCCGGGTGCGCCGATCCTGACGCCCCGTTACGCGGCTCCCGAACTGCTGCGCGGCGAGCGTGCCGGCACCGGCGTCGATGTCTGGTCCCTGGGCGTGATCCTGCACGAAATGCTGACCGGCGCGCCCGCTTTCGACCTGCAGAGCCGCGAGCCGATGGTGTTGGCGCAGCAGCTGGAACAAGGGCCGCCGCCGCGCCCGAGTGCCTGCGCCACGCGTTTCGGCGGGCGTTTGCGGGGCGATGTGGACGCGATCGTGCGCACCGCCCTGCAAGTCGATCCGGTGCTGCGCTACGGATCGGTGGAAGCGCTGGCCGAGGACATCCGTCGCCATCTGGACGGCGAGCCCATCGCCGCGCGTCCCGGTTCGCCGGGCTATCGCGCCTCGCGCTTTGTCCGGCGTCACGCCGTGGCGGTGGGCGCAGCTTCGGCGGTATTCATCGTTGCACTGGCAGCGGCCGTGATTATGGCCGGGCAGGCAGCGCGCATCGGTCGGCAGGCGCAGGAAGTGACCCTGCAGCGCGATCGTGCCGAGCGTGTGACCGGGCTGCTTGTCGACATGTTCGACGTTTCGGATCCGCTGCTGGCCCGCGGCGCGCGGGGTGACACCATGCGCGTGCGCGAGTTCCTGCTCGGCAGCCGTGACGCCATGCTGGATCGGTTGGAGGAGCAGCCACTCCTGCAGGCGGACATGATGCATATGTACGGCAGGTTGTTCGGCAACCTGGGCGAAGCGGACGAATCGCTGGTCCTGGTCACGCGGGCACTGGAGGCGCGGCGGCTTCTGCTCGGTCCGGATCATCCGGATGTCGCCCGCAGCCTGGATTACCTGGCGACGCTGCACCAGGGACACGGTGCCTACGCGCGCGCCGAAACGCTGTTCACCGAGGCGTTGCAACTGCGCCGACGTGCGTTGGGCGAGGAGCACGTGGAGACGGCCGAGAGCCTCAACAACCTGGGCGTGCTCTATGATTCCCAGGGGATGTACGAGAAGGGCAGGCCCCTTGTCGAAGAGGGCCTGCGCCTGCGCGAAAAATTGCTGGGGCCGCGGGATCTCGAGGTGGCCCAGAGCCTGAACAATGTGGCGGCTGCGGCCTGGGGCCAGGGCGAAGCGGCCGTGGCCGACTCGCTCTACCGTCGGGCGCTGGACATCCGCCGCGCGGCGCTTGGTTTGCGGCATCCCTATGTGGCCAACATTCTGAACAACCTGGGCCGCGTCCTGCGCGACCGCGGCGATCTGGCCGGGGCCGAAGCCATGTTCAGCGAGGCCGTATCGATCTGGGAAGAGACGCTTGGACGCGAGCACGCCCATGTGTCGGCAGGGTACTACCACCTGGGCCTGGTGGCCGAGGGCCGCGGCGATCTGGTCCGCTCCGTGGAATGCCTGCGGCAATCGCTCACCATCGATCGCGGCGCGCTGCCGGCCGATCATCCCTATATCGGCGACGGCGCCTACGAACTGGGGCGCGTGCTGATGGCGGCCGGTCGGAACAGCGAGGCCCTGCCCCTGCTGCGGGAAGCCCATGATATCCGGGCGATCGCCGGATTGGACACGCTGGAAGTACAAGTGCTGCTGGATGAACTGGCCGCGCGCGCTCGGAGTGCGTCATGAACCGAAACGACCTCACGTCGTTGCTGCTCTCGGCCGAGGCGGGCGATCCGGGCGCTCTCGATCAGGCGCTGCCCCTGATCTATGACGAACTGCAGGACCTCGCCCGCCGCCACCTGGTCCGCGAGCGGCCCGGTCACACCCTGACGCCGACAGCGCTCGTGCACGAGGCTTACCTGAAGCTGGTGGACCAGACCCGGATCCACTGGCAGGGACGCGGCCAGTTCCTGGGCGTGGCGTCATTGGCCATGCGCCGCATCCTGGTCAATCACGCCCGGGACCGCAAGCGACTCAAGCGCGGGGGCGACGCACCGCGCCTGGCCCTGACCCAAGGTCTGGATGTGGCCGCGCCTGCCGCCGATGACGATGACTTCATCCTCAGTCTCGACGCCCTGCTGGTCCGCCTGGTTGACTTCGATCCACGCGCCGCGCGCGTCGTCGAGTGCCGATACTTCGCCGGTCTGGACGTTGAGGAGACCGCGGTGGCGCTCGGCATCGGCCCCGCCACCGTCAAGCGCGACTGGGCGCTGGCCCGAGCCTGGCTGCAGCGGGAACTGGAGGGGGCCGGCCTGCGTGATCCCGGGGACGTTCGGGAACCGCGCCGGCGGATTCGGTGTATCTCCCCCTTTGCTGCCTTCTTCCTAAAGGAATGACCAAGTGATCTTTCGATCAGTCATCAAGGCGGCCTGTCGCGAGCGGTATCCAGCCGCTGACGCACGGATGTCTTTCGGCGGAAAACGGCCGGTACCGGATCTACACCGTGCGGCCGGGCACGTATCCGCCGCAGGACTTTCCCGCTCACGTGCACGCAGCCATCAAGGGGCCGAACGGGATCAACGAGTACTACATCGATGATTTCATCTTCGACGATGAACGGTTACTGGCCGCCGACTACTGCGACAGGAACATTGTCCCGGGAATGAACATCCCGGGCTATCCTGCGCGAACACGGGATGGTGTCGACGCGCGCTGGCGCCGGCAGCGTCAGCGCCCCGCATGCAGGAATATGGACTGTCCGACAGTCAGCCGTCCGGTGCGGATGACCGTGCCATAGATTCCTGCGTTGTTCTGGTTTATCCGTACGATGGCCTTCATCACTTCCGGATCGCGACCTGCCGAGTCGGGATCAAGGTTCACCATCGAACAGCGAAGATCGCGCATCGTGACACTGATGGCGGCGGCGTCATCGCCTTCGCCGAATGAAAGCACGCCGCCCAGCCAGGCATCCTCCTGGAAGGGGACCGGACTCGGCAAGTGAACCACCAGATTCGGGCGAAAACGTCGGGTGTCGAGGCTGTGTCCGGCAAGGCGACCGATCTCGCGCACCGTTGCAGACGCGATCACGGAGACGCTCGCTTCATCGAAGATGCCGTGCTTCATCTTCATCATCTGCACGGGTGTCCCACAGCGGTTGCCGACCTCCGCGGCCAGTTCATCCCCGAAAACAGGCAACACTTCGCCATCGGGCGTGCGAACGTGCGTCGGGAGATCGTCCTGGGCGTTGTCCTCGTGTCGATACGGAGAATACAGCAACAGCTCGGGCAGTCTGCTGGCTGACAGCCAGGGGAAGTCGCTGCGGTCCTCAATGCGCCGGAATGCCAGGCGCCTGTCACCACTGAAGCCTTACCACCCCAGATGGGCGGCATCGAGAGTCTCGCCGCCCATCGATTTCACGGGATACCGGTAGATCGCCTCTACGTGTCCGATCTCCACGCTCATCTCCTTGTCACACAGCGCCGGTCAGGAAGCGACGCAGTCGCACGGACGTCGCATCGACGATCAGGTAGACACATGGCACCACCAGCAGCGTCAGCAGCGTCGAGACCGTCAGGCCGCCCACCACGGTGATCGCCAGGGGTTGCATCAACTCCGAGCCTTCGCCCAGTCCCAGCGCCAGCGGCAGCATGCCGAAGACGGTGGTCAGCGTCGTCATGAGAATGGGGCGCAGTCGCGCCGAACCGGCGGCCAGCGCCGCTTCGTGCAGCGGAAGTCCGCGGTCCTGCCGCGCGTCGTTGATGTACTGTACCAGCAGGATCGCGTTGTTGACCACGATGCCGGCCAGGAGGATCACGCCCAGCAGCACCGGCGCGCTGAGCGGCGTGCCGGTCAGCCATAACGTGAGGCCGACCCCGATCAGCGCCAGCGGGATGGAAACCATGATCACGAGCGGACCGCTCACGCTCTCGTACTGCACCGCCATGACCACGAAGACCAGGAACACCGCCAGCAGGGTGACGATCATCAGGCTGCGCTGGTTCTCTCGGGCGGCCTGTTCCTCGCCGCCGAAGATGAGCGCGTAGCCTTCGGGCAGCTCCATGTCGGCCAGGGCCGCACGCGCGTTGCGGCTGGCCTCGCCGATGTTGGTCGCGGTCTCATCCACATCGGCCGTGACCCGCAGTTGCCGGTTCTGGTTCACGCGCAGGATCGTGGTGGGGCCGGTGCCGAGGTTCAGGTCGGCGATATCGCGCAGGTAGACCGGTTGTTGGCGACCCGGGAACAGGGCGATGGAGCCCAGTTGCTCCGGGCTCGTGAGCGTTTCGCGCGGCAGGCGCACGCGGATGTCGTACTCGTTGTTGCGGTCGGTGAAGCGGCTGACGACGGTGCCGTCCAGCGCCGTGCGAACCGTCTGCCCGACCTGCGCCACGTCCAGTCCCAGGTCGGCCGCCCGCTGACGGTCGATCTCGATGCCGAGCTGGGGGCTGGCCTCTTCCGTGGAAAGCTCGATGCGCGACAGCCCGGCTACGCCGCGCAGGCGCCGCTGCGCCTCCTCGCCAAGGCGCTGCAGCATGGCCAGGTCGTCACCCTGCACTGAAACGGCCACGTCGCTGTCCGCCAGGTTGGTGCGCAGGCCGCGGATCCGCGGCGGCCGCACGAAGATCTGGTCGCCGGGGACGCCCAGCTGGTCGATCTTCTGTTGCATCCGGGCCACCCACACGGAGGCGGGCATGTCGCGGCGCGACGAGGCGGGGGAAAGCTGGATGGCCAGCGAACCGCGACCACCGCGCGCGGTCGTGGCGCCGCCGAACAGGAAACCGCCCGCAGTGGTGAAGACGTGCTGCACGTGCGGCATCTCCTTCGCCAGTTCCTCGATGCGGCCGACTATCTCGTTCGTATGCTCGGGCGACGTGCCCGGCGGCATGCGTACCTGCACGGTGACGTTGCCGTCGTCGACGGTAGGCAGGAACTCGTTGCCGGCGCCGCGCATGAGCAGCGCGACGGCCAGTAGCGTGGCGAAAGAGATGCCCACGACGAGCCAGCGCGCGCGCAGCGCCCCGGACAAAACATTGCGGTACCAGGCCGTGAACCGCTGCAGGCCGCGGTCGAAGCCGACGATGACCGGATTGTGCTCCAGATGACTGGTGAAGCGGATCTTCGCGAGCTGTGCCGACAGCATGGGCACCAGCGTGAGCGCCACGCCGAGCGACGCCACGATCGCGAACGAGATCGTCAGGATCAGTTCGCGGAAGATGAGGGCCGCCAGGCCGGTGATCAGCAGGAACGGCACCACGGCAGCCAGGTTCGTCAGCGTGGAGGCGACGATGGCCGACTCCACTTCGGCGCCGCCGCTGTGGGCGGCGGCTTCCGGGTCGTCGATGCCCATCCGGCGGTGGCGGAAGATGTTCTCGAGCATCACGATGCTGTTGTCGACCAGAAGTCCGACACCGAGCGCCAGGCCACCCAGGCTCATGATGTTCAGGGTCAGTCGCCCGAGTCCCATCATGGCGAACGTACCCAGGACAGCCAGGGGGATGGCCAGTCCGATGATGACCGTCTTGCGCAGGCTGCCCAGGAACAGCAGCACCGCGACCATGGCCAGCAGCGCGCCGATCAGCGCCGCGTCGCGCACGCCCGAGATGGCGTTGCGGATGAAGAACGACTGGTCTGCCACGACTTCATAGTGGATGTCGTCGGGCACGAAGCGCGATTCGTCCAGGGAGGCCAGACGGGCGGCAACAGCTTCGGCAACAGCAACGGTGTTCGCGTCGGGCTGCTTGCGGACCGACAGCTTCACCGCCGGCACGCCGTTCAGCCGCGCCCACAGCCGCTGCTCCTGGTGCGTATCGGTGATCTCGGCGACTTCATGCAGGGGCACGCGTGATGTGCTGCCCGGCACGGGCAGCAGCACGGCGCGGATGTCATCCACCGACTGGAACTTGCCGGCCGTCTTGCCCACGATCTCGAAGCTGGGCGAGGTGACGTTGCCGACGGCGATGTCCTGGTTCTCGGCGCGGATGTGCGTCAGGACGTCCGAAATGGTGAGGCCGTACGAACGCAGGCGCTCCTGGTCCAGGGTCACCCGGATCTCGCGGATGAGGCCACCCGCCACGTCGATCGCGGCCACTCCCTCAATGGACAACAACTGGGGCTGCAGGCGCAGGTCGACCCAGTTGCGCAGATCGACCAGATCCCGCGTCGGCGAGCTGAAGCCCACCTCGAACACCGGGATCTGCGACGGGTCGAACTTGCGGATAATAGGGGCTTCGGCGTCGATCGGCAGTCGCGAGCGGGCGCGGTCCAGGTTCTTGGACGCGTCCTGCAGGGCGAAATTGATGTCGGTGCCGTAGTTGAAATGCAGGTCGAGGTCGGCGCTGCCCTCGGTGGTTGTACTCTCGAGTTCGGTCACGCCTTCGGTCGTGGCCAGGTTCCGCTCGAGGATCTTGGTGACCTGCTCCTCCAGCACCTCCGGTGCCACGCCAGGGTAGCTGACCTGGGCCCGCACCTGCGGGTAGATGATCTGGGGCAGCAGGTCGAGCGGCAGCTGTCCGGCGTAGAACAGGCCCACCACGACGACTACCGAAGAGACGGCCAGCACGCCGATGGGCCGCCGGATGGAATGTCCGGGCAGGCTGCTCATCAGGCACCCCCGGCGGCGGCATCGCTGACGCGGACGGCCGTTCCCGGCCGCAGGTTAAGGTGCCCCGAGCCGACCACGCGCGCGCCTTCCGGCAGTCCGTCGGTGATCTCGATCCAGCCCGCGGTCGTCAGCCCCGTGGTCACGTCGCGCCGCCGGACCGTATCGGCCTCGACCACGTAGACGAACGAGCCGGCGTCGGAGACGCCGACGGCCGTCACCGGGACGGCTAGCACACCCAGGCGGGTGTCCAGCTCGAACTCGACGCGCGCCAGGAAGCCGGGACGCACGACCAGGCCGGCGGGCACCGGATCAAGGGCCACCTCGACCGGAACCAGGCGGCTGGCCGGATCGGCGCTGGGGAAGACGCGCCGGATGCGGCCGCTGAGCCGCGCCTCCGGATAGGCGTCCAGCAGCACGTCGGCTTGTCGTCCCGTCTCGAGGTGAACCACGTCCAATTCGGAGACCTGGACGCGCACGACCATGACGGCATCATCGGCAATCGCGAACAGTGCCGCGTTCGTGGCCACCGAACTGCCTCGCTCGACGCGCTTGACCGTAATGGTGCCCGACACCGGTGCCGTGATGCGGCTGAACGCCACCCTCGTGCGCCATAGGTCGACGTCCGCGCGTGCGATGCCGAACGACGACCGGAGGGCGTCAAGTTCGGAATCGGAAACCAGATCCTCTGCCTGCAGGCTTTCGGCGCGACGGAACGCCGTCTCGGCGTTGGCCAGCACTGCCTCGGCACGGGCCAGTTGGGCGGTCGTCTCACGGGCGTCGATCTGCGCCAGCACCTGTCCGGCCCGCACGCGGTCGCCCTCCTCGACCAGCACCGATTCCAGGATACCCGCCGACTGGGCGTTGACCGACACAAGGCGCAGTGGTTCAAGCGGACCGGTCACGGTCACGGTGCGGGCCAGGTCGCGCGGCATGGCCTGCACGACCGCGACCGGCACCGGGGCACCGGACCTTCGAGCGCCCCCGCCCGGTCCGGCCTTCGCGCCTTCGGACCGGGAACAGCCGCTGGCGGACATGGCCGCCAAGGCCAGGCAAAGCAGTCCCGTGGAAATCGATGCTCGCATATTCAAACTGGCCTTTCGTCTGGTTCCGGACATGATAGACTCGGCCTGATCGAAGGGGAACTGCCCGTCGGGAAGAAGAGCAGGAAACTCCGGTGGCTGCCCTTGAGATCCCGTGAATACGCTTTGATCAGGCGAATTCACGAATGGCGGACACACAGGTCCCGAATGGCCGTTGGTTGAGAATGGCTTACTGTGCAGGTCCGGCTTTGAAAACCGACCTATCGGGGACCCAACAGCTGGTTCGGCCCGATCATCCCCTTACTCTGGAGCCCGCCCGATGACCCTGGACATGGCAATGGTCCTGACCCTGCTTGCGGCCACGGTGACGCTCTTCGTCACCGAGAAGCTGCGGGTCGACCTTGTCGCCATGCTCCTGATGAGCGCCCTGCTCCTGACCGGGCTGGTCTCGCCCGAGGAGGGCGTCGCGGGCTTCGCAAATCCGGCCACGGTGACTGTTGCCGCGATGTTCGTCATCTCGGCCGGACTGTCCCGTACCGGCGCCGTCGCGGTCCTGGGCCGTGCGTCGGCACGCGTGTTCACGTGGAACCTGTGGGCCGGCCTGGTCGTGATGATGGTCAGCGTCGGCCTGCTGTCGGCGTTCATGAACAATACGCCGATCGTCGCCATCTTCATGCCCATCATGCTGTCGGTGGCCGCGGCCATCCGCGTCAGCCCCTCGAAGCTGCTGATGCCCCTGTCGTTCGCATCGATGTTCGGCGGTGTCTGCACGCTCATCGGGACTTCCACCAACCTGCTGGTCAGCTCCGTGGCCGAGCGGCACGGCTTTGCGCCGTTCGGCATGTTCGAGTTCACCCCGCTCGGGCTGGTGATGTTCCTGGTGGGTACGGTGTACATGGTACTGGCCATGCGCTGGATCCCCAGCCGGGGCCGCGTGCAGGAATTGACCCGGGAATACGGCATGAGCCGCTACATGACCGAAATCGAGTTGCTTGATGACGCCGTCTCGATCGGAATCCCACTCGGCGAAAGTCCCCTCGTCAAGGAGACAGCCGTCGAAGTGCTGGAGATCAACCGCCAGGGCCAGCGGATCTTCAGGCCTCATGCCCTTACGGTTCTCCAGGCCGGGGACGTCCTGAGGGTGATGTGCGACGTCGATCGCATCAAGTCGCTTGCCGAGCGCCAGGGCGTCCGGTTGAAGCCGAGCCGGGCAAACGGTGATGCGATCGAAGGCGACTCCACGCTGCTGGTCGAAGCGGTGGTGGCGCCCGGTTCGGAGCTGGTCGGCGAAACCCTGAAGACCGCGAACTTCCGCAATACCTACGGGGCCAACGTGGTCGCGCTGCGTCACCGCGGCACCGTGCTTCACGAGAAGCTGGGAGGGACCGCGCTCCTGGGCGGCGACGTGCTGTTGATCGAGGTGGACAGCGACCATCTCGACGTCCTGCGCAACCACGAAGCCTTCGTCATGATCACCGAAGTCGCCCAACCGGAGTTCCGGCAGGGGAAGGCGGTGCTGGCGACGGTCATCGTGGCCGCCGTCGTCATCACGGCTTCGACGAGTATCCTGCCGGTCCTGGTCAGCGCGGTGGCCGGTGCGGCGCTGCTGGTCCTCACCGGCTGCCTGCACGCCGAAGAGGCGTACCATGCCATCGAGTGGAAAGTGATCTTCCTGCTGGCCGGCACCCTGGGGCTGGGCGTGGCGCTGGAGAATTCGGGCGCTGCGCGGTTCCTCTCGGAAATGCTGATCCGCACAGCCTCCACGCTGGGGCCGACGGCGGTCATCTCCGCCCTCTACCTCGTGACGACGCTTCTGACCGCGTTCATGTCCAACAACGCCACCGCCGTGCTGATGGCGCCGATCGCCATCGGCGCCAGCCAGATCCTCGGTGTTGACCCGCGGCCGCTGTTGATGGCCGTCATGTTCGCGGCCTCGGCCAGCTTCGCCACGCCGGTGGGCTACCAGACCAACACGATGATCTACGGCGTGGGCAAGTACCGCTTCAAGGACTTCCTGCGCATCGGTACGCCGCTCAACCTGCTCTTCTGGCTGCTGGCGACGCTGCTGATCCCGGTCTTCTGGCCGTTGACGCCGCTGGCGGGCTAGGACGGAGACGCGTGGCGGTAAAGATCAGTTGGGGTCGGCCGTGCGCCCTCTTTCGGTAATGCGAGGCATCGTGACCTACCCACCCCGCGAATCGCTGCCGAAGGTCATGCTGTTCGACCTGGACGACACCATCGTGGACTACTCGCGCCTTGCCCGCGAATCATGGACCGAGGTCTGCGCAGAGTTCTCCGCCGCCGGCGCCACGCCCTTCGATCCCGCTGCGATGGTCACTACGATCAAGGCTGTCAGCGACTGGTTCTGGGGCGACGAGGAACGGTTTCGCGTGGGGCGCCTGGACCTCGACCAGGCGAGACGCACGGTCTGCCGGTACGCTCTGGAGAGAACCGGCATCGACGATGGCACGCTGGCCGATGCCATGGGCAACGCCTATGCCCGTAAGCGCGACGAGGCCTACTGCCTCCTGCCCGGGGCCCGCGAAACCCTTGAGATCCTGCGCGCACTCGGGGTGCCCCTCGGGTTGATCACGAACGGAGGGGCGGAGAAGCAACGGGGCAAGATCGGACGTTTCGACCTGGGCCGGTTCTTCCAGCTCATCGTCGTCGAGTCGGAATTCGGCGCGGGGAAGCCCGACCTTCGCGTCTATCGCCACGCCCTCGAGTTCTTCGCGGTGGCGCCGGGTGACGCCAGCATGGTCGGCGACAACCTGGAGTGGGATGTCGCAGCGCCGCAGGCCCTCGGCATCCAGGGTATCTGGCACGACTACCGGGGCAAGGGGCTTCCCGACGGCACGCTGGTGAGGCCGGATCGGATCGTGCGCTCGATTGGCGAACTGGTCGGGTTGTCTCCGCCCGCCTGATTGCCCGCGGGACAGGGGCAGGGGCCTGCGCGCCGCGACCGTCGCGGCATTTTTTGCGCGCGTTCCTGTTCCGCTCGACTATACTTGCCCCGTCACACACCACCCCCTCACGCAAAGGCGCGCCCCCCATGCCATTGGAGCGCTTCTACGCCACGCTCGGCGTCGGCGTCGAACAACTCGTCAGTGCGGAACTGGAAGCCCTCGGCATCCGGGTGGCCCGTGTCGAGCCGGGGCGCGCCCGCTTCGAGGGCGACCTCGATGACGCCTGGAAGGCCCTGATCCACCTGCGCTGTGCCTCGCGGGTCGTGCGCGAACTCTACTTCTGCGAGGTCAAGCGGGAGGAGGACATCTATGACGTCGTCCACTCGCTGGACTGGCCCCGCTGGCTGACGCCCGAGACGACGTTCAAGGTGACGTTCAACGTGCACTCGTCGCTGCTGCGCAGCCCGCGCTTCGGCATGTACCGGATCAAGGATGCGATCTGCGACCGGATGGTGGAGCTGGTCGGCCAGCGACCTTCTGTCGACACGGAGGCGGGCGACGTCCACGTGGTCTGCTACCTGGAGAACCGTCGCTTCTCGGTTGGGCTGGACGGCGCCGGATCACCGCTGCACATGCGCGGCTACCGGGTGGCGCAGCACGAGAGCCCGCTGCGCGAGCACCTGGCCGCAGCCATGGTGCTGCAATCGCGCTGGGAGCCGGGAGCGCCGTTGCACGACCCGTTCTGCGGCTCGGCGACGATCCTGACCGAGGCGGCGCTGATCGCCACGCGCACGCCGCCCACACACTGGCGCACGCGCTTCGCCTGCATGGCCTGGCCCGACTTCGACGCGGCGCAGTTCGCCGCGCTGCGCGCCGAGGCCGAGGCGGCCATCCTGCCGACAAGCGGCCTGCGCCTAAGTGGCGCGGACGTGTCACCGAAGTGGCTCGAGGTCGCGCGCGCCAACGTGGCATCGGCCGGGTTCGCCGACGTCATCGCGCTGCATGTGCGCGACGTGGCCGCCATGACGCTCGAGCCCGGCTCCTGGGTGGTGACCAACCCGCCTTACGGGGTGCGCGTGGGCGACGAGGCGAAGTACGCGCCGGTCTGGCAGTCCTTCAAGGACCGCCTGCTGGAGCACCCGGGCACCAGCGTGGCGGTGCTCGGCGCCGCCGAGACGGTCGAGAAGGGACTCCGCCTGAAGCCGTTCAAGCGCAACCGCCTGAACAACGGCTCGATCCCCTGCGTGCTGGCGCAGTACCGGATCGGGGAGCGTTAGCGGTTGCCGTTCGGCACTGCCGACACGCAGACGCGTCAACAATCCACCCATCCCGCCTCGATCGAGTGATCGATCACGAGAACCACCAGGTAGGCGACGTAATAGCTCGATTTGGCCCGCGCGAAGGCGGCCGTTTCGTGGTCGAAGAAGCACTCGTAGTCGCAGGCGAGCGATTCGATTTCCGCGTACGTCTCGCATATGCGCATGAAGCCGAAGGCCTGGATCAGCAGATTGGGCCCGGTCTCGACGAAGTAGAGCTCGATCAGCCAGGCCTCGAAGTTCAGCGACAGGTAGCGGACGTACTCGTCGAAGTACTGTGCCGTCGTGACGTCGCAGGTGCCGCAGACCCCGCCCAGGCTGTTCTGGAACGCGCGAACGTCCTCCGCGCGCGCGTCACGCACCGCCGCGAACAGGTCACGGACCCGGATCAGGTTCGCGCAGTTCATCGAAAGATCTTCCGCGATGATGGAGTCGTAGAGCGAACGCAGCTCGTCCTGCACCTCGAGCCAGCGTCCGGAGCCCTGGGCTTCGGCCAGGGCGGGCGCCAGGTAGAGGTCGAAGTCCACGTCGTAGAGCGAGATCTTGCCCCAGGTCCACAGGGGGCGGTGATGGCAGGTGCGCACGGTGATCGTGGAGTCGGTCGCGGCAACCGGCAGCACCACGCGCCAGCGTTCCACCGTGTCGTCGTAGTGCCAGGCGGCGAAGATCTCGTCATCGGCGCAGACGAGATCGCGCAGGGGAAACGTGATCTCCAGGTCGAGTGAGTCGGGCGCCTCCACGTAGTTGCCGTGTGCGTCGGAGCGTCCGATCTCCAGGCGCAGCGAACCGGAGAGCCAGCCCGCATAGCCCTCGATGCCGTCGGGGAAGTTCGGCGTCGTGAAGGTGGTCTCGTAGCCGGGGAAGACGCCGTAGCATTGTTCCCAGGCGAGCGGCGCCACGGTGATGCCGACGCCGTGGAGGTCGGAGGTGGTGTCGGTCACGGCGATGCTGCCGCCCGCGGGTCCGATGCCGTCGGGGCAGTCGCCATCGTCGGGTGGTTCCGCCTCGTCGCCGCAGCCGGTCATGGTCACCGCGGCCAGGCAGAACAGCGTCGTCGCCAGTGACAAGCATGTCGCATGAGCCGCTCTCGGGTACCGCATTGGCACCCCTTTCTCCGGCCGCCCGGGCTGCAACACTGATTGTAGACCTGTTGATAACACGGAGTCAATGGCCGTCGACATGCGGAGCCGGCAAGGGGCCAAGAGCGCAACACGCGTCAGGGCAGGCAGTTAAACGAACGGGATTGTCTGGACTACTTCAACATGACCACCGACCGCAGCGCCACGCCGCCATCCGCGGTCAATCGGCAGTAGTACTTGCCCGAGGCCAGCTGGCGTCCGCTGTCGTCGCGGCCGTCCCAGTTGACGACGTGGTCGCCGGCATCATGGGCGACATTCGACAGCAGGTGTCGGATACGGCGCCCGGAGATGTCGTGTACCGCCAGGTCGACCACGGCCGCGGCGTCCAGGTTGAAACGGAACTGCGTGTGCGGATTAAAGGGATTGGGGTAGGCCTCGATCTGCAGCGACGTGGCGGCGATCGGCACGTCGGGCACAGCCGAAGGCACCTCGTCGCAGGCCGGACCGGCGCCACCGGGGTCGTCGCAGAGGTAGACGTCCATCGCCACCAGCCCGTCGACATGGGCGATGAAATCGGCCGGCGCCGTCATGCAGCCGAGGATGCAGATGGCCTGTGTCGTGTAGTTGATCAGCGTGGTCGAGTAGGAACCAGCCAGCGAATAAGTGTCCGGGCCGACGGTGATCTCCGTTGAGGATTGGCCGGCGTGCACGCGCGGCCAGAAAAAATCGCGCTCAATGGTTCCGGTGTAATCGACGATGGCGTTGGAATCGCCGAAGGCGGCGGCTGAGACGCCGTTGACCGGCTGCAACGAACCAGGCAGGCCGCCGAGCCGCGAGGCCAGCAGGTGGCCATCGCTGGCGATCACCACCCGGAACGGCGTCCCGCTGGGTCCCTTGACATAGACGTCGACGATCAGGCGATTGGTATTGTAGAGAAAAGCGCCGGTGCGGGCGGTCACGTCGATGGCGGTGTTCACATCGGCCCGGAAGACGCCACCCGACGCCACGATGGATGTAGCGATGGAAGAAACAGCGCCGTTGACGAGAACCGTATCGCGCGCTGCGGCGAAGCCCATCGCCGTGCCCGAATAGTCGCTGTCCTGCCAGACAACAATGTCATTGGCGAACGGTCCGTACTTGAAGGTGTGATCGAGGTGGACGTCGTAGTAGACATCGCCCGGTGCGGCCACCTGGGACTTTGCCGGAGCGGCCGTGACACAGTATGTGAACAGCAGAACGACGGCGGCCGCCATTGGAAGAACGCCGCGCCGGGTAACAGGGCGCGATCCGGAAAACAGACTGGCCATCACGATGGTCACCTCCGCGAACGGGGACGCGGGTACGGGGAGCTCGCGGAGGCTAGGCGAAGTCGCGAGCGCGATACAAGATAGGATCGCACTTAGATGGTGTTATGGTCGGCCCGTACGTTCCAGACCGGAAGATCCTTCCCGGTCACGACTTGCTCTCGATCGTCAGTCGATGCCCCGGCGGAGCGCGGGCGGCGCCGCCATCGTGTTTGCTGCCAACGCACTCCGTGATCAACTCGCCACATCCGTGCAGGTACTGCCAGTGACGCCGCCGCCGTGGCACGTGAAATGCCAAATGGCGCCAGGGCGCGTCCGCACGCGCGGGTGCCCACAACTCTCTACAGGTTCCCACGGAGGTGGATCGATGAAGAAGATCCTGGTGATGGCGATCGCCTTGTTCGTGTTCCTGGCGCCCGTGCTGGCTGCCGGCGCCGAAACCCCGCAGCAGGAGGCCAAGGGCCTGGTCGAGGCCGCCGCTGCGTTCCTGAAAGCCAATGGCAAGGAAGCGACGCTGGCCGAGTGCAACAAGGCCGGCGGCCAGTTCGACAAGGGCGATCTCTACGTGTTCGCGTACGACATGACGGCCACCATCGTGGCGCATCCGAAGAACCCGAAGCTGGTCGGGAAGAACCTCATGGAAGTGCCCGACACCGACGGCAAGCTCTTCCGCAAGGAGATCGTGGCCACGGCGAAGGCCTCGGGGTTCGGCTGGGTGGACTACAAGTACCTGAATCCCGAGAGCAAGAAGGTCGAAGCCAAGACGACGTTCCTGCAGATGGCGGGCGACATCGTGCTCTGCTGCGGAACCTACAAGTAGACGATTGACGCCGGCAGGGTCGCGGGCCCTGCCGGCACACAGACTCCTGATGACGGAAGGCGCCGCCTCATGAACCGGATGTTCAACAACGTGTCCGTGGCAAGGAAGCTGTTGACGCTGCCGCTCATCGTGGTGGTTTCGATGGCAGGACTGGTGGCGCTGGCGTACGTGGGGTTCGCTCGCCAGTCGGCGGCAACCGACGACCTCTACAACAACCGCTTCATCGGCTACCAGAACTGCTCGCGTGTCGTCAACGACGTCAATGTCGTGCACCGCAATATCTACAAGGTGCTGGGGCTTGCGGCTGCGAATGCCGACGCCTCGATCATTGAGAAGCTCGCGACGGAGCAGTTGGCCGCGCTCGATGCGACGCAGAAGTTCGCCACGGAGCTGCTCGCGCAGGAATCGCTTCTCGACGAGGAGCGCGCGCTGCTCGGATCCGCCGTCGAGAAGCTGGCGCCCTACCATGACCAGGCCTCCATGACGCTCGACATGGCCCAGACGGACTTTTCCGTGGCTCTCACCTTCATGGTCGGCGCCGACAACAGCTTCCAGACCCTGCACGAGGACCTGTCCGCGCTGCAGGCGCTCGAGGACAAGCTCGGCCGGGAGAACCACGCCGGCTTGAAGACCGGCTTCCGCGTGATGCTGGTCACGTTCATCCTCGTCGCCGCCGTCATCGGCGTCTTTACGACGCTGGTCAGCCTGCTGATCACGCGCATGATCTCGCGGCGCCTTCGCGAGACGATGGGCGTCATCGGTCGCGTCGCCGATGGCGACCTCACGTACGAGATCGCCGACGCTTCCGGCGACGAACTGGGACGGCTCGCCCAGTCGGTCGACACGATGCGCGCCAGGATGGGCGCCGCCGTGGGCGAGTCGAAGGGCATCGCGCACCACCTGGCTGATGCGGCCACGGCCCAGGCCGCAGCGCTGGAGCAGACGGCCGCCTCGCTCGACGAACTGGAATCGATGACGCGCCGGAATGCCGACAGCACGGGCGAGGCGAACCGCCTGCTTGCCGAGGCCAACGGCATCATCACGCAGGCCAACCGCTCGATGGCCCAGCTGGCCGTCTCCACGAAGGAGATCGCCGAGGCCAGCCTGCGGACGCAGAACGTCGTCAAGAGCATCGACGAGATCGCCTTCCAGACGAACCTGCTGGCCCTGAACGCGGCGGTGGAGGCGGCCCGCGCCGGCCAGGCCGGGGCGGGCTTCGCCGTCGTCGCCGAGGAAGTGCGCAACCTCGCCCGCCGGGCCACCCAGTCGGCGCAAAGCACGTCCGGGCTGATCGAGGATACGATGCAGAAGGTCCACGACGGGGAGCGCCTGGCCGAGGCCACGCGGACCGACTTCGACGCCGTCGCCGTGGCGGCGGATCGCGTCGTGGCGCTCATGTCCGGCATCGCCGGCGCCACGCGTGAGCAGTCGGAGGGTATCGGGCAGATCAGCCGGGCCGTGAACGAGATGAACGATGTCGTGCAGCGCAATGTCACGGCATCGGCTGAACTGTCGGCGGCGATGTCTGTCTTCCGCACCGGAGCGGCGGAGGATGAGTACGTCGAGCGATAGTTCACCCCCGGATAGCATCGTCCCGCCACAGATCGGTTCGTCGGTCCGCATTACGAAGCACCTCCCAGCATATTGGCGTGGTGGACCGAATCTTCCATGTCCTGCTGGTGGCACACGGCGCAGTTGCCGCCCCCCCCGATCGGACGCCGGTTTCCCTGGTACTGCAGCGGTTGGATGTTGTCGCGATCGCTGCCCCAGATGCGGTCCTGCGCCGGGTAGGTGGCGTGCGTCGGGCCGTGGCAGGCCAGGCAGGCGACCGTTCCACTGTCGTCGCGGCGTTCGCGGAAGAGCCCTTCCTTGCCGGCGGTCCAGTGGTTGAACGCCGCCAGTTCGGCCGGCGCCTCGAAGTCCGCATGACAGCCCAGGCAGTCGGGCTGCTGCAGCCAGGGCGTCCGCCCGACGATGTCCGCGAGCGACGCTACCGCCCGCGGTGCCAGGTGGTCCATCAGGCGCTGCGCGCCGGGCTTGCCCGCATCATGTTCCGCCTTCAGGAGCGACAACGCGTGATCCTCAAGCGCGCCGTGGCAGTCCGTGCAGTCGAGGCTGCCGGCATGGCCGTCGCGCAGGCAGCCGGTGGGGCCGTCCGGGTCGGCGGGATGGCAAAGGGCGCAGGCATCGGCGCCGCGACCGCGCAGGTAGTTCGCGTGCCAGCCGTGGATGGCCGCCGACAGGTTCAGTTGTCCCGGTTCGCCGGCGCGACCCACTGCCGGATCCGCGTGGCAGGATCCGCACAGTCGCGGTTCGCCGCGATCGGCGCCGCGCAGGAGGTCGGTGCCGCTGTGCTTGTCGTGGATCGCGAGAATGGCGCGGCTGGTCGCTTCGGTGAAGCCGGCCACGCCGTCGATGCGCCAGCCGCCACCATGGCATCGCCCGCAACCCATCTCGGTGGAGGTGGGCGCAACCATGCGGGTGCGCGCCAACACCTCGCCCGTCGCGGCGTCCCTGGCTTCGATCGTGAACAGCGGGTACGGATGGTAGCGGCCGTTGCGATAGGGAACCACCGGGACGGCGGCGGCGGTGAACAGGCCCCCCGCCTCATCCGTCGCCATCTGCCCGCTCACGCGATGGCCGGCAAGGCCGGTACCCGGCTCCAGGTCGACACCGAAGTTGGCGCGCGCGAATTCCCAGAAACGGACGTCACGCTCGGGCTGCTCGAATCCCGGTTCCACGGCATAGCTGACCACTACGCCGTCGGTCACCACCTCGGGCGTCGGACCGCGGCGGATGAGCTGCGCGTGCAGTTCGTTGGCCGGCGGCAGGATCACGAACCACGGATCGCTGTCGGTCAGGCAGTGCATGCCCATGCTGCCCCAGGCCAGGAGCACCCAGGCGTCGTTGGCCGCCGAGAACGGCGGGATCCCGACGGCCGCGTCCGGCGGCGGCGAAAGCGTCGGCGGCTCATCCGGCTGCCGCCCGTGCAGCCCACGCGCGATATAGGCCGCCACGGCGGCGCGCTCGGCCCGCGTGCCGGCGAACGGCGGCATGTAGGGAACCACCGAGCCCTGACCGGCGAGCTGGCTCTCCAGGCCTGCTTCGGGCAGCCCGGCCGTCACCGGCAGGATGTCGTTGAGCGGCCCGCCGATCGAGTGGCACGGTGCGCACTGGAAGCGGAAGATCTCGCGGCCGGCCGCGGCGGGGTCGTCGGCCGCGACGGCCTTCGCCGCGGTCCAGCGCGCGGTGGCCAGGAAGCCGTCGGCATCAGCCGTGGCCACGTCGGCCGGTCTCAGGCCGGTCGAATAGATTGCCCCGTGGATGACCCACGGCCGCCGGCCACCCTCGCGCACGAACTCGAAGCTGCCCAGATGTGCGAAGCCGACCGCCATGACGACCCACGCCAATGGCCGGTTGGCCAGCCGGGGCAGGCGCGCCATCATCAACAAGGCCAGCACGAGCAGCACTGGCGACAGCCGCAGGAACCAGGCAAGGTAGGGAACCACCTCGCGAGCACGGCCGAGCACCATGCCCCGCTGCGGGTCCGGCAGTGCCTGGACGTACCACCACGCCGCCAGCGCCATCGGCACGACGCCCG
Source organism: bacterium (assembly GCA_016703265.1). Taxonomy (NCBI): domain Bacteria; species bacterium. The sequence continues at coordinate 194,694 of JADJCK010000009.1, read as the reverse complement.
CCAGCAGCCAGGTCGCGCTCCACCGCACGGCGCGCGCGGAACACCTCGTCGCGCTGGTGCACGGCGGTCAGCAGCCCGAACATGCCCGCGATCATCAGCGCCAGTATCGTGCGCATGACCAGCGACGGCAGGAAAGACGGGTTGAAGAACCCCGCCCAGAAGCCGCCGCCCTGCAGCCAGCCGCCTGGGGTGAGCATGAACCCGATGATGCCGTTGATGAGGAACAGGCTTAGCCAGGCGAAGACGAAGTAGTACCAGCCGATGATGACGTGCTCGCGCGCCCGCATGCGCCCGAACGTGTAGTGGTAGATGAACAACGCCACGATCTCGGCCGCAAAACACACCCACTCGGCAGCCCAGCCGAAGACGAACGTGTGGATCAGTTCCGACGTGGCGCCCGGGCTCAGCAGTGCGATGGTCCACCAGATGCCGACGCCCGAGAGGCCGCCGAAGACCATCGTCAGCAGCAGGAAGAAGCGAGTGTGGCCCTTGACGTAGGCCAGGAGCTGGTCGTCGCGTGTGCGCAGGGCGCGCTGCTCGGTCAGGACCAGCCACAGCCCGCCGCCGACGGCGAAGTGTGACACGAACACATGCGTGATCGCCACCAGCGCGATCCAGAAGCCGCCGCCGGTCGCCAGGAGTTCCCAGGACGGGTAGTTCATCTCAGGCCTCCTTCCCGGCGCGCGATGCCAGCCTGAGCATGTGGGTTACCGCAACGGCTCCTGCCGCCAGCACCGCCAGGAAGAACACGAGGGGCGAGATCTCGGGGCGCATCGCCAGGTCAGCCGTTCGGAAGTACGGCGACAGGTAGCCGGCCCGGACGATTTCGCGCATGACGGCCATCACAGCCATCAGGACGAGCGTGAAGCCGATGGTGGACTTCAGTCGCCCGCGGAAAGCCGCGATGATCGCGGCCGCCGTCAGCGCGAAACCCAGCGTCAGCAGCGCCGTTGCGAGGGGAGAGCCGCCCATGAACATCCGCCGGACATCATGGCGCAATGCCAACAGCCACCAGCTGCCGAGTACAACCTGGACAAGCGTTGCCCAGGCGAACCAGCGCAGGCCTTCGCGGGCGAGTCCGTTCGCGGACTGCTCGCCCCGCCGGGACTTTCGCGACGCGAACCCGGCCAGCGCGAGACCCGCCACCGCCAGCGAACCGCACACCATGTGCAGCCAGCGCGGCCACAGCGTCGGCTCGGAGAGATCCAGCAGCGAACCGTCCGGGCGGGCGAAGTAGGCCCCCCAACGATCCGGGGACACGGCCAGCGTCCAGTTGGCCGTGAACAGCAGGCTGATGAAGAGCAGCAGGACGGCGGCGGTCCCGATCAGCATCTGGCGCATGGCGGTGCCGGCGGAAAAGCGGGCACGCCACGCATAGACCGCGTAGTAGGCGACGATCAGCAGCGCGATGACCGACAGCCACCAGCGCGCCATCAGGATGCTGCTCGTGTAGACGAACTGCCCGTGCAGCACCTGGAGGAAGAGCAGAGGCGCCACGCCCGCGTTGACCGCGAAAGCCACGGTGAAGGGCAGCTTCGTGGAGACTTCGTGCGAGACAGCCAAGCCGCCTCCGGTGCGGAAGCCGCGCACGAAGGCAATGATCGCACCGCCCAGCATTGCGTTCATGAACAGCAGGTGCAGCAGGAACGTGAGGGTGAGCAGGACCTGGAACCAGCCCCAGTGCACGGGAATGGCGTCGGCGGCGGGGATGAGGGCGGTGGGGTCCATGCGATTCCTCCTGATGGGCAGCTTGTGCGGCGACCTCCTGCCAGCGGCGGCCACGAATGAGACTAGGCCCAATGGAGCGGTGCGAGAAGTGGGAAAACCCCGCAATTCACACTGCAGCAATAGGTTATGCGTGGATGCCTGCGGTCTTCGCAGTGGACTTGGCAGGCGATGAAATTGCGCTATCATCTCATGGCGCCGCCGTCCGGCGCCCGGCCCCGGCTGTCTTTTCGCCCGGAAAGGACGCTCCTCATGTCACGTCGAGTGCTCTCCGCGTTTCTCCTGCTGGCGGCGCTGGGGATCAGTTCGGGTTGCGGCTCCGACGACCCGGCGACGCCGCCGCGCGTCATCACCGGCTACGCCTTCGACCGCGCCTGGGGCGGGACCGGCAGTTCCGCGGGCCAGTTCGCGTTCCATGACGGCCCCGGCGCCGCCGGTGTGGCGGTCGACAACGCGGGCCGGGTCTATGTCGCGGACTGGGGCAACAACCGCGTGCAGGTCTTCACCGCGACCGGGGAGTTCGTGCGTGCGTGGGGTACCTATGGCAGCGCCAACGGCGAGATGTTCGCGCCGATCGGCATCGCCGTCGGGCCGGGCGGCGACGTCTTCATCGCCGAGTCGGGGAACCACCGTGTGCAGCGGTTTTCGGCGACTGGAGTCTGGGAGGCGACCTGGGGCGCGCAGGGGAGCGGCGTCGGCGAGTTCGCCAATCCCAACGGCATCGCGGTCTCGAGTACCGGAAGCGTCTACGTGGCCGACACCTTCAATCATCGGGTGCAGCAGTTCGATGTCGACGGCGTGCACGTGCGCACCTGGGGCGGGCTGGGGGCGCTCGACGGCCAGTTCAACCTGGCCTACGGCGTGGCGGTTGCGCCCGATGGCCGCGTCCGCGTGACCGACGGGGGCAACCACCGCCTTCAGGTCTTTTCCGCCAGCGGCGACCATCTGGCGTCTGTCGGGGCCTTCGGCGCCGGCAACGGGGAATTCAACGGGCCGATCGGCATTGCCATCGACAGCGAGAACCGCGCCTTCGTCACCGACCTGAACAACCATCGCGTGCAGGAATTCGGCGAGGCCGGGTACCTGCGGCAGTGGGGCGCTCTCGGCGTGGCGGACGGCCTGTTCAACGGGCCGTACGCCATCGCCGTCGATGCGATGTTCAACGTCTATGTCGCCGACGCCTGGAACAACCTCATCCAGAAGTTCAAGCCGGTGTACTGACCGGCCGTCACGGCATCTGGATGCCGCCGCTGACCGGGATGTAGGCGCCGCTCACGAAGCCGGTCTCGTCATCGGCCAGTGCGGCGACGATTCCCGCGACGTCCGCTGCCTCGCCGACGCGCCGCAGCGGCGTCATCCCGGCGATCGCCTCCACCTGCGCTTCGGGCATGTGGGCGGTGGCGTCCGTGCGCGTGAGTCCCGGCGCCACCGTGTTGACCCGGATGCCGTACGGCCCCAGTTCGAACGCCAGCGACTTCATGAGCCCATCCACAGCCGACTTGCTGGTCGTGTGCGCGCTGAAGCCGTAGGCCGGGTAGCGCGAGAGACCGCTGCTGATGCCGATGATGCAGCCGCGGCGGCGTTCGATCATCGAGGGCATGGCGGCCTTGGCCGGCAGGAAGAAGCTGCGGGCCTCGTCCAGCACCTTGGTCTCGAACTCGGCCTGGGTCAGGTCGGTGACCGGCTTCCAGGGTACCGACGGGCCCGCGTTCAGCACGAGGATCTCGATCGGCCCGAAGGCGGCCGCCGCCGCCGCGAAGAGCGTGGCCACCTGGTCCGCGTCGCGCACGTCGCCGGGCAGCGCCACGGCGCGGCCGCCGGCTTGGGTGATCGCCGTCACCACCTGCGCAGCGGCGTCCTGTCCCTTGAAGTAGTTGACGACGACGGCGGCGCCACGGGCTGCCAGCGAGGCGGCGCAGGCGGCGCCGATGCCCCGGCTGGCCCCGGTGACCAGTGCGGTCTTGCCTGAGAGGCTCATGCGTTCTCCTTGGCCACGGGGGCCCGGTCGTTGAAGAGGAATCTCCAGCGGCGACGATAAGCGGGCCGGGTCCGGCGGGCAAACGTTACGCCATCCCCGCTCATGCACCCTACCGCAGCAGCGTCATCCCCTGCGTTTCGCGGAACGAGCCCGCCTCCAGTCGGCAGAAGTACGTGCCCGCGGCGACGGCGCGGCCCTGCGCGTCATTGCCGTGCCAGGCAACCTCGCGCCGGCCGGCAGCCATCGGTTCGCCGTCGGCGAGCGTGGCTACGCAGCGGCCCGAGACATCGTAGATGCGCAGGCTCACGAGCGAGTCCGACGGCAGGTCGAAGCGGATCATGGTCTGCGGGTTGAACGGGTTGGGCACGCAGGGAAGCAGCTGGAACCGCGCCGGCAGGATTTCCTGGCTGCACGCGGAGGCGATGACGGCTGCTGCGGCGCTTTCGTTGCCGTTCAGGTCGGTGGCCGTGACGAGCAGGTACCCGCGCTCGACGCTGGTCAGGTCGAGTTCCGTGCCGGTCGTCCGGCCGAGCAGCGAAGCGCTGTCGTCGAGGTGATCGCTGTTCGCCTCGTAGACCGAGTAGTGCGCGAAGTCGGTTTCGGGCGCCGGTTGCCAGGCCAGCACGCCCTGCTGCGCACAGGCCAGGCCCTTCGGCGCCGCCGGCGCGAGGTTGTCGACCGACCAGCCGCTGTCCGGCGGCGAATCGAAGAAGACGGCGGGATCCATGGTGTGGGCGCGCAGGAAGAAGACCGACCAGCAGGCCCCGTTCGCGACCGTGGAGTCGCACATCGTCGGCGAGACCACGCTGTACGTATCCTCGCGTCCGGCCGGGACCCAGGCGACGCTGTCCCAGGCGCCCGGCGGGTAGGCAGCCGCTGCGGCCTGCTTGGCGCCGTCGATCCGCCGCCACAGGCTGTAGCTTGCGATCGGCACGATGGCGTCGGCGGCATCGCCCGGGTGCGGCGCCCAGCGCACGCGCACCTGCCGGCCCTGGTCGCCACGGATGTCGGCGATGGATGCGATGCCGAAGTCCGAGACGATCTGGAAGCCTCCGTCGCTCTCGTCTGCCCCACCCGACGAGAGGTCGGTCACCCTGATCGCGTAGGCGGTGGCCTGGCTGCACGGCGTGGGCACCCAGGTGTAGTGCCCGTCGTTGGCCGTGGTGGCGGCGATCTCGCCGCAGACGACGCCGTCGCCGACGAGCTCCAGGCGCACGTTCGCGCCACCGCAGGCCTGGCCGGACCAGGTCACGTCGATGGCGCTGCCGGCGGCGAAGGCCTCGCCGCCGCGGGGATAGGTGACGACGGGAACGCCGGCCGCCTCGATCGTGAAGGCGCCGCTCGCGCTGCCGCTCCCGGGCGCGCCGGCTTCGTCCACCCTGATCGTGTAGGCGCCCGCAGCACCGGTGCAGCGCTCGGGTACCCAGTCAAAGGAACCGGTGTTGGGCGTGGAGGCGGCCAGCACCCGGCACTCGACGCCGTCGCGCAGCAGCGCAATGCGCACGTTCGCGGCGCAGTTGCCGCCGGCCGCCCACTCGACGACGGCGGCCTCGCCCTCGCACAGGTTCGCCCCGGCGGCGGGTGCCGTCACGGCGATCGCGCAGGCGTCTGCGGGCCCGTCCCAGCGCGCGATGTACGCCGACGGTTTGCCGCCCGCCGTAATGCCGTCGATGCCGACGTAGATGCCGTTCGCGGTCCCGAGCACCGCGCGTGCGCCGGTGCTGCCCGTACCGAGGCCGGACCACGTCACGCCGTTCCACGTCCACACGCCCGGCGCCGGGTAGCCGCCGACGATCAGCAGCCCGTTTGCCGACGCCACCGACTGCACGCCGGCGAACGGCGCCACGGCTTCGTAGCCCAGGCCCGCCCACGCATTGCCGTCGTACGCGGCCAGGCCCCTGGCCTCGATGCCGCCGATCGACGTGAACACGCCGCCGGCAACCAGGCGGCCGTTGTGGACACACAGGCCGTAGATGGCGTGGTTCGTTCCCGCGGTGCCCGGCACGGCGTGCCAGGAGCTGCCGTCCCAGCGCGCGATGTCCTGGACCTCCTGGCCTCCGGCCAGCGTGAAGGCCCCGCCGACATACAGGCTGCCTTCGAACTCGGCCATGGCCAGGACCTGGACGCCGCTTCCGCCGAGGCCGGTGCCGAGCGCATGCCAGGCGCTGCCGTCCCAGCGGGCGATGTGGCCGACGCCGGAAGCCGATCCCGCCGCGGTGAAGTCGCCTCCTGCGATCAGGTCGCCGCCGTACACCGCCAGCGCCGTGACGGTGCTGTTGACGCCCGTCCCGAGCGGCGCCCACTGCGCGCCGTTCCACGCCGCGATTCTCGACGCAGCTGTCCCGCCCGCCGTGTTGAAGGTGCCGCCCGCGACCAGGCTGGATCCGTAGGCGCACAGGGCGTTGCAGGCCCCGTTCAATCCCGAGCCCAGCGCGTCCCAGCCGCTGCCGTCCCAGGCCGCGATCGCGTTCAGGGGAAAGGCGGCGCCGCCGCCGCCGTTGAACGTGCCGCCGGCATGGACCGCACCGTTGTACAGGGCCAGCGCGCGCACGTAGTTGTTGTTCAGTCCGCGGCCGTCATCGAGCGTCTGCCACGTCGCACCGGTCCAGGCTCCGACGCGGTTGACGAGGATACCATCCACCGTCGCGAAGGTACCGCCTGTGATAAGCCTGCCGTCGTGGACTTCCAGGCACTTCACCTCGATCGGCTCGCCCGGGATCTCGATCCACGTGGCGCCGTTCCAGCGCATCACGGGCCCCGCAGGCTGGCCCGAGGCCTGGAAGATCTGGCCGCCGGCGATGATCTCGCCCCCGAACACGGTGAGCGCCGCCACGCTTTCGACGAGCCCGCCGCCGACATCATGCCAGGCCGCCCCGTCCCAGCGCGCGACATTGGGCGTCTGCGTGCCGCCCGCCGCAAAGAACTGGCCGCCGACATACAGGTCGGTTCCCTGCACGAGCAGCGTCAAACCCCTGATGCCCGACAGTCCCGTACCCAGGCTGTGCCAGGTCGTGCCGTCCCAGGCGGCGATGCGCGAGACGGCCGTACCACCCGCCGACAGGAAGGAGCCGGTGGCCACGAGTTCACCGTTGTACACTGCCAGCGCCTCTACGGTGGACGAGAGCCCGCTGCCGAGGGCGCTCCATGAAGTGCCGTCCCAGCGGGCGATGAAGCTGACCGGCACCCCGTCCGCAGTCGTGAAACTGCCACCCGCGATCAGGGCCCCGTCGTAGATCGCAAGCGCGTTCACCCGTCCGCTCAGCCCGGCCCACAGCGGCTGCCACGTCGACCCGTCCCAGCGCGCGATGTTCTTCATGCCGAAGCCCCAGTCGAAGTCCCCGGCCACGACGAGTTCGCCGTCGAAGATGATCATGTCCCTGATGGCGTAGGTTCCCACGCCCGGGCCCGTCGGCCGCAGCGCGGTCCAGCCTGTCGCGGCATCCCAGCGCGCGATGTTCAGGCTCGTCAATCCGCCTGCCCGGGAGAAATCGCCGCCGACATAGAGGCTCCCGTCCAGGGAGGCCAGCGCGGTCACGCTTTCGAAGCTCCCGTTCACGTGCGCCACGCCGGTCGGTGCGAACTGCGCGGACCAGTACTCGTCGCCCGCGGCACGGGCCGCCGTTGCGAAGCCGGGGGCCGGGAACGGTGCCGCGAGGCAGGCGGCGAGCAGCAGCGCGGCCGCGATCGTTGGGAAGTGACGTTCGAGGGCGCGCGGCGTGGCCATGGGGTCCTCCCGGATGGCAGGTGGGATCTGGGGAGCGGATAGCGTCATTCTACAGTGCCGGGCGCTGCGGCACAACGGTGCCCATCGGGTGCCGCCGTGGGCGGACTCAACCTGTCTTCTTCCGGGCGCTACACGCTCGCCTGCGATCCACCCAGCGGCGGGGCGGGGATCGTCCTGACCCGGAACACCATCGGGCCCGGCAGCGATGGCCCCCCGCTTGCACATCCTCGCCCGTCATCGCCCAACTCGTTGCCCGCCAACGCAAGGGTTGGTCTCCCATGCCCCGTTATCTTCCGCACCTGATCGCGATCCGGCCGCTGCTGCTGGCGGGGGCATCGCCGGCTCAGATTCCGACCGCGGCGCCCGGCTTCGAGGTCATCGGTCGCACGGCCCCGGGCATCCCGACGGCGCTGGCGCTGGACGGTCGCACCGCCTACCTGGGGCATGGCGCCCGCCTGGAGGCCGTGTCCGTCGAGCAGCCGGCGACTCCGTTGTGCCTTTCCTTCCTGGACCTGTCGGCGGAGGTCGTGGACCTGGTCGTCCGCGACGGCTATGCCTTCGTGACCACGGGTGACGGAGCGTTCAATGTCATCGACGCGAGAGATCCGCGGCGTCTGCGTGTCGCGGCGCGGCTCGAATCGAACGGGAAGAATGGCTACTACCGCCTGGCCCCGGTCGGCAACTTCGTGTTCTGCACGGGCTGGGCGCAGCCTCTGATGGTGGTCGACGTCACCGACCCGGAGGCGCCGCGCGTTGTCGCGACCGTGCCCGTCGTGGCAGCATCCGACGTTGCAGCCGAGGACAACCGACTCTACGTAGCCAGCGCCCCCGGCCTGCAGGTATTCGACATCACCGATCCGCGGGTCCCGGTCTTCCTGGCGGGGTTCGACAGCGGGATGGACTGGATCTACCGGATCGAAGTCCGTGACGATGTGGCCTATTGCAGTTACAACGCCGGCATCATGGTCCTCGACCTGCGCGATCCCGCACATCCCGTCGAGAATTCGTGGATGCCGGAGGACGGATTCACCGCGGGTCTCGCGTTCTGCGGAGCCGACCTGTTCGCGGCTGGGGATCATGTTGCAAGGTACCGTGGTCACGATCCAACACCCATCTGGCTGGATTCGGAGCTTGGACCGGCCGTGGCCGTGGCTGTGGACGGCGATCTGCTCGTCGCGGCCTGCCGCTGGGCGGGGCTCGTTACCTACGAACTGGACGGAGAGGCGGAGCCGCGCCGGTTGGCCATGCTCGAGGCGGGGGTGCCGATCGATGGCATCGCGATCGACGGCACGCGTGCCTGGCTGACCGTTGAACAGGCCGGTGTGCGCCTGTTCGACCTGTCCGACCCGGCGCATCCGCGCCAGATCGGAAGCCTCACCACGATCTTCGGCCCGATTGAAACGCGTATGTGGACGCGCGGTGTCTGCCCGCGTGGCGAGCGTGCGGTCGTGTTCGGCATCGGCGACACGGGCCTGCGCGTGGTCGAGGACGTCGGCGACGGGACCTTGCGGACGATCTTCCGCGCGCCGCCGCCCGTCGACGACGCGGTTCCTTCCTACTTCGCCGCCGTGGCCACGAGCGACGGCTGGATCGTCTGGGGCGAGCCCGGCGTGTTCGGCCTGCGCCTCGACGCCGTCGGTGCCGTGACCATGGAGCGCATCGCCTGGCCCGCCGGGATCCGCACGGCCGCGAGCGCCGGCGAAGGTCTTCTGTACGCCTTCAACGACCGTGGCTTTCTCTGCCTGCTGACCGCCACGGCGGCCGGCGACGTGGAACTGCTGGGCACGTTGTCGCTCAGCGACCCCTTCTACCACCCGACGGCCGCCGGCGCCGGGCTGCTATGGGTCGGCCAGGCGTTCGTCGGTGTCCAGGTCGTCGACATCAGCGATCCGGCCGCACCGCGCCTGCGCGGGTGGGTCGACCTGCCCGGCGACTTCCGCTTCGAGAGCCTGCATGGGGAGATGACCGCGATCGCGGCGTCCGGATCCTCGGCCTTTTTCATGGCCCGGTACCGGGCCCTGGCCGTCGTCGAAACGCCGGATCCGGACGCGCCATCCATGCGGCGTATCTGGGCCGAGCGCATCGGCCCCGTTGCCGTCGCGGCCTTCGCCGATGCGTCCGGCAGCATGGCCTGCGTGGCCAACTGGAACGGGCGCCTCACCATTGTCCGGCCGCCGTTCGCGGCGATTGCCGCCGGCGTGCCGACGCCGGCTGGACCGCTGCCGCTGACCCTGGCACCCAACCCCTGCAACCCCCGCACGACCATAGCCTTCACTTTGGCCGAGGCCGGCCCCGCGTCCGTCAATGTCTTCGACCTCCGCGGGCGGCTGGTGCGCCGGTTGCATCAGGGTGGGCTGGAGGCCGGGCCGCACAGCCTGCCGTGGTCAGGAGATGACGAGCGCGGCAGGCCGGTGGCTGCCGGCGTCTACGTGGTGCGGGTCGAGGGGGCAGGGTGGGCGCAGTCCACGCGGGTGACGCTGGTACGCTGATAGGCTGCCCTGATTGACGATTCCTCGCGCAGCGGGCACAATCGCCTGCCGACCGGGCAGGCCGCCCCGTAACGGAGGAACGCATCGATGTCCCAGGCCGAGATCGTCGCCCTCATCCAGAACGTGCACGAACAGTACGCCGTACTGTTTGCCCAGGCGTTGACGGTCAGCTTCGCGGTCATCGTCGCGACATACTATTTCCTGCACCGGACCTCGGCGCGATTCCGCGTCGCGGTCCTGTTCACCTATCTCGTGGGGATGCTCGTCGGGATTGTCGCTTATATGCTGTTCTGGTGGAGACCGGCGGGGGGTACGGCGGACGACGTATGATGAACATGTGGACGGGCGTCAGCCGTCAACCCGTGATCCATGCCGCGCCCCCGCAAACGTCTTCGCCAGCTTGAACCCCTCGATGCCGAGGGGAATCCACCAGCCCAGCCGCCGCACCCACAGTTTCGCGGCGGCGGGCGCCACCACCGACCAGATCGTGAAGGCGCCCAGCAGCGCGCGATGGCGGTGGACGCGTCGTGCCAGCGACAGGCCGACCTCCACGAAGCCGAGCCGGCGTTCGATGTCGCTGAACGTGGCGCCCACGGCATTGCGCTCGGCATCCGAGCGGGCGACCAGTGCCTGGCGCCGGAGCGCCAGTTCCTGCGCGCGCCCGCTCATCGCTTGCTCCGCAGCTTCCGCAGGTCCTTGTCGATCTCGCCCAGGCTGGCGTCGAAGGGGCGTGGCTTGGCGCGCGCGATGCGGCGGATGGAGAACCAACCCGCCACCGCGACTCCGAGGAACGCCACGGCCATGATGATCGCCACCGGCACGCGCCAGTTCGCCGGGGCCGCAAGCAGGATGGCCACGCCCACGAACGAGAGGCCGACGATCGCGGCGAAGACGCCGGCGAACGACCACACCAGCACGCCGACCAGTCGCGTCACTTCCTCTTCGAGCTCGGTCGACAGCAGTTCGCCGCGCGTCTGCAGCACGGCCAGGACGCGGTCGACCAGTGAGCGCAGCGAAGCGAAGAGGCCCCGCGAGGCTTCCTCGTCGGGGGCACTGTCCAGGCGGTCGTCCACGGCCTAGTCCCTCCGGCCGGCGCGACCGATCAGGTAGCCCAGCCCGGCGGCGACGCCGATGACCAGCCAGGGATTCTCGTGCACGTAATTGTCGGCCGTGCGGGCGGCCGCACGTGTGCGCTCGCCGGCATCGACGCCCGCGACCTTGATGCGCTCGCGGGCATCGTCAAGCGTGCTGCGCACGCGGTCGCGCACCTCGTTGATCTTCTCGCCGGCCTGGCCTTCTGTGGCACGCAGCAGCGCCTCGGCGTCGCGCACGACGGCGCGCAGGTCCTCGAGGATGTCCTCTGGCGTCACGGGGCGGGCGGTATCATTCGGCTTGGGAGTGGTCATGGCGCAAACTCCTTGTGATGGTTGGCGCCCGGCCAACTTCCGGACTCCATACACCACACATTAGGTACGCGCGGGGTAACGGGCAACGCGAAAGAGCGCGTGCGGCCCGGCGCACGGCGCTCCGCATTGCCGAAAGAGGTGCGCGCACATCGTGCGGCGCACCTCTCCGGAATGTCAGGAATGCGTGAAGCGGGACTACTGGAAGCGGGACTTCAGGGAGCCCCAGCTCTCGCGCTCGACGGAGACGGCGCCGCAGGCGGCGCAGGCACCCAGGCCGTATGTGTCCGCCTGCTCGCAGGTCAGGCATTGCATTCCCATGTTGATGACGGCGCCCGGCGCGGTCGTGTCCGTGGCGACGACGAAGGTGTGGGTGCCGGGTTCGAGGCAGACGATCAGGTCGGCGACTCCCGACGACTGCGCGCTGTCCGTGCAGGTGCCGGCCCCGCAGTCATCCATCAGGTAGATGGCGTTGGCGACGCCCGTACCCGGGCCGCCGCTCGCGGCCGCGGCGGCGAAGTGGACCCAGCCACCCGTGGTGAGGGTGACCGAGACCACGTTCAGTGTCCAACCGGTGTGGTCGACGCCACAGATGACCTCGCCGGGCTGGCCGCTCAGGTAATTGAAGAAGCCGTTCGTGGTGCAGGTCCAGTTGAAGTCGGGCGTGCAGTCCAGGGCCAGGGCCGAGGCCGGCACCAGCAGCAGCAGGGCGAGGATCCAGGGGCGCATGGCGGTCTCCAGGGGTTGGGGTGGGCGCCAAAGGTAACCGGACTATTATACTCCATTCTTGGCCGCGGGAAGCGAAAAGTGCGGGCCGGCCCCGCGGTGGTCGGGGCCGATTGACCGGGCCCCTTGGAATCCCTTCCTTCAGTCCGGTGACCACAGCACTCCGATCGTCTGCGGGAAATCACGGGATTCGCTGGGGTACCCACCCGACAAGGAGTATGCCCATGGCGAAGAAGTACATTTCGACCCTGTGTCTGTTGGCACTGCTGGCCGCCATCGCGGCCTGCAACGCATCGGACCCGTCGACCACGGCGCCGATAGCCGCCAGGACGATCCAGGATGGCGGCCTCACCGTCCGTCAGCTGACTGACCGCTCACTCGTGGCCGGGCCTTTCACGTTCGAGCGCTCCGCACCCGGCCAGTTCGGGACGATGCGGCCGCGCTTCGACGAGTTCGTCTTCGAGCTCGACGAACCGGCGATGTGGGAACCCGGCTTCTTCCTGCGCGTGCAGGCGGGCCGCGGCCCCAAGACCGCCTTGACCAGTGCCGTCGTGATGCTGAACGGCCAGCAGATCCTCGGGCCCGACGACTTCGCGGGCGCGCCGGTGGAACTGGAAGTTCCGGTAGTCCTCCAGGGGCGAAACGTCCTGGGTGTGAAGATCCTCGGCAGTCCCGACAGTACGTGCGAGATCGTCATCGAGGGTGTGTTGCTCGGCGAGTTGCACGCACGGGTCGTGTTCCCGGGGCTGGGGGGATTCGTGGCTTGGGCAGTACCCTTGACCCTGCGTGTCTCATGTGAGGGCTGGATCGGCGACGATCATGCCGCCCTGCCTCAGGACTTCCGGACGTTGATGATTCCCGCCGTCTGGAACGGGATGAACCTGAGCACCTACCCTACGTACATTGCGCACGTCGCCGACTTGGTCGCACCGACCAATCCCGCATGGTCCGACTGGCAGCCGTACGCAGCGACCGAGGAAGAGAGGTCTCGTGTCTATCCCGGGCTCAGCGTCGGTCAATACTACCTGTTCGCGGTCCAGGTGCGGGACGCCGCCGGGCGCGTCTCCACGATCACCGACTATAATCCCGGCGGTCGCGAGGTCATGTGGATGCGGGCGTCAAACACGTCGTACCGCCCCGAAATCTATGTCTGGGAAGAGACGCTGGGTGGAGTCGACGCGCCTTCCGCTATGCCCATCGTCGTCACGCCTGGCCAGATCCTGGCGTTCAGCTGGTGGGCCGAAGTGCGCTATTACAATGGAATAGTCGCCTCTTACAGACACGGCTGGGACCTGCTCGATCCCAACGACCCCCTCGATCCGGGTTGGGCGGTGGAACCGGGCCTGGCTCCCGCGAACCAGGCCGCTGAACCGGTTGCTTTCGCCTCCGGCGAGCACATACTGACGATTCGCGCGATCGACGATTTCGGGCAGGTCAGGACCGTGCAGGTGCGGGTAGTGGTCACGCCGGCAGGAAGGTAGGACGGCTTCGCGGATCTGAACCGGTCACGAAAACGGGAGATATTCGGTCTTCTAGATGGTATCATGAACCGAAGACGGCCCTGGGGCGCGCTCCCGGGGCCGACTTCGACCCCGTCCGCGACTTCGTCTGCGACCCAGTCCATTGGAGCCCCATGATTCCCGGCGAGCACGTGGCGCACTACGAGATCATCGGCCCCATCGGACGCGGCGGCATGGGCGAGGTCTTCCGCGCGCGCGACACGCGCCTCGGGCGCGAGGTCGCGTTGAAGGTGCTGCCGACCGACCTGCAGGACGATCCCGAGCGCCTGGCGCGTTTCCGGCGCGAGGCCAAGGTCCTCGCCTCGCTGAACCACACGAACATCGCGGCCATCCACGGCCTGGAGCAGGACGGCGAGCGGCTGGTGCTGGCGATGGAACTGGCGCCGGGCGAGACGCTCGAAGCGCGCCTTGCGCGGGGGGCGATGCCTGCTGAGGCCGTGATCGATGTGGCGCTGCAGGTCGCCGCCGGCCTCGAGGAAGCGCACCAGAAAGGTGTCGTCCACCGCGATCTCAAGCCGGCGAACGTGAAGCTCGGGCCGGAGGGACAGGTCAAGATCCTCGACTTCGGCCTGGCGCGCGCGCTCGCGGGCGAGGAAGGCACAGCCGGCGATCCCGACATGTCGCCAACGCTGACCGCGGCGATGACCGGCGCCGGCGTGATCCTCGGCACGGCCGCGTACATGAGCCCCGAACAGGCGCGCGGGCACGCCGTCGACGCGCGCACCGACATCTGGGCTTTCGGCGTCATCCTCTGGGAACTGCTGGCCGGTCGGCGGCTGTTCGCGGGTGAGACCGTCAGCGATACGCTGGCGATGGTCCTGCGCGCCGACCCGGAGTGGGACGCGCTGCCGCCCGACCTGCCGCCCAGCCTGGTCGGCCTGGTGAAGCGCTGCCTGCAGCGCGACCGCCGGCAGCGGCTGCACCACATCGCCGATGCGCGCATCGTGCTCGAGGAGATCCGGCGCGACGGCACTTCCGCGCACATGGGCGCCTCGGGAGTGGGCCTCGCCAGCGGACTGACCGGCGGTGCAGTCACGATGCACGGCCGTCGCGCACGCCTCGTCGCCGGTGCGGGCTGGCTGGTCGCGGCCGCCCTGGCGGTCGCGGTTCTGGCCTGGCAGGCCATGCGCGACACGCCACCTTTGCCGCGGTCGGTGCGCGTCGATCTGCAGTTGCCCGCCGGCAAGTGGATCGCGAGCCAGCGCCAGAGCATTGCCATTGCGCCCGCAGGCGACGTCATCGCGCTGGCGCTGAACGACTCGACCGGGCGTCGCCTCTATGTGCGGGACCTGGCCGACCCCGTGCTGCGGCCCGTTGCCGGTACCGATGGCGGCGCCACGCCGTTCTTCTCGCCCGACGGTCGCAGCCTCGCCTTCACGCAGGCGGGCCGGCTGAAGAAGGTCGCCCTCGACGGCGGCTCGCCGATCGACCTGTGCGCCAGTGAGTGGGGCGGCGGGGCATGGCTTGCCGATGGTCGCATCGTGCTCACGCGGAGCTACGCGGGCGGGCTCGACGTCGTCGATGCGGGCGGCGGCCCGGTCAAGCCGCTCACCGAGCCCGATCCCGCCAGCGGGGAGCTCGGCCACTGGTGGCCGCAGGTGCTGCCGGGCGGCGAGTGGATCGTCTACACGAGCTGGAACACGCCGATCGAGAAGGCGCGCATCATGGCTTTCTCGTTGCGCAGCGGTGAACGGCGCCTGCTGGTCGAGGGCGGCTCTCACGGCCTGTGGCTGCCGACCGGACACCTGACCTGGGTGCGCGACCTCAAGCTCATGGCCGCGCCGTTCGACCTCGACAAACTCAAGATCACCGGCACGCCGGAACCGCTGCTCGAGGACATCTACCTGAACTCCAGCGACGGCTACTCGAACCTCGCGGTGGGTTCCGACGGAACGCTGGTCTACGCACCCTCGTCGGTCATGGAGTACCCGGTCGAGCTCGTCTGGTCCGACCGGGCGGGTCACGTCAGCCCGACCGGCCTGCCGGTCGGCCGCTACGCGTCGCCACGCCTGTCCCCGGACGGCCGCACGCTGGCAGTCGCCGTCAAGGAGCAGGGCAACACCGACATCTGGCTGCACGACCTGCAGCGGGGTACCCGGACGCGCTTCACATTCTCGCCGACGAGTGACTTCAACCCGGTGTGGTCGCTCGACGGGCGTAAGGTCTACTACAACGGCGAGGAGCCGCAGTACACGATCTACAGCCGTCCGGCGGACGGTTCGGCCGGACCGACGCTCCTGCTCAAGGAGCCGGTCGACACGCTGCCGACTTCCGCCTCGCCTGATGGGCGCCTGCTCGTCTTCACCCGCTCGGATCCGGTCTCCGACAGCGACATCTGGCTGCTTCCCCTGGACGGCTCGGGGCCGACGCGCCCGTTCATCAAGAGCGACTTCGCAGAGGCCAAGGGCGTGGTCTCGCCCGACGGTCGCTGGCTCGCCTACATGTCGAACGAGAGCGGGCGCGAGGAAGTCTACGCGATGCGATTCCCGGAAGGGGGTACGCGCGTGCAGGTCTCGATCGACGGCGGCGACGAACCGCAGTGGTCTGCACGCGGCGATGAGATCGTCTTCCGCGGCGCCGGTGCCTTCCATGCGACAGCCGTCGATCTGGGCGCCGCGCGGGCCGACGATCTGGTCAAGGGACGCCCACGCCGCATCTTCTCGCGCGCCTTCGACGAAGACTGGACGGGCGCCGCCTATTCGTTCACGGCCGACGGGCAGCGCCTGCTGGCCGTGCGCGTCCCGCCGGCCTCGATGCCGGCCACGCTGCGGGTAGTCCTTCACTGGTTCACCGAGCTCGACGAGCGCGGCCGCAACACGCCCTGAGAGCGCGGCCATCGATCCGCAGGCTACCGTGGCGAGACGTGGAGCTTCACGCCGGGATGGCGATCGCTGAAGTAGCGCAGGCTCCATTCGTTGACGAACAGCGCGATGCGCCGTCCCAGCGCATCACGAACGAGGCAGGCGTCTCCCGGCAGCGGCAGGTCCCGGTCCGCGAGCTCGGACTCGACCCAGCGGGCAACGGTCCAGGGCGCCGGCACGATGCGGGCCGCCGCTCCGTATTCGCTTTCGAGACGGTACTGCACGATCTCGAACTGCAGCGGCCCCACGGCCCCGATCAGCTGACGCTGGCGGCTGGAATCGGGCTGCTCAAAGCGCTGCACCACGCCCTCCTCGAGGAGCTGGTCCACGCCGTTGCGGAACTGCTTGAACTTCGCCGTATCGGTGTTCTCCAGGTAGCTGAAGCACTCGGGCGGGAAGCGCGGGATCTCGTCGTAGGCGATCGCCGGGTCCTCGGTCAGGGTGTCCCCGATGATGAGTCGCGAGTTGCCGACGATGCCCACCA
Organism: bacterium; assembly: GCA_016703265.1. Classification (NCBI taxonomy): domain Bacteria; species bacterium. Next base: position 177,784 of record JADJCK010000009.1, on the reverse strand, counting down.
CATCGCCCGCGTAGGCCTCGTCAACGGTCTCGCGATCGCGACCGAAGACCTTGGCGGCATTCGACAGTCGCGTCTTGGCCCCGGTGCGGGCCACGGTCACGGACATGTCGCGGTTGAACGTGCCGGAGACGACCCGCACGAACGCGATGCGGTCGCGATGGCGCGGGTCCATGTTCGCCTGGATCTTGAACACGAAGCCCGTGAAGGCCTCCTGGTCGGGCTGCACGGTGAGGGACCCGCTGCGACGCGAGCCCGGCGGCAGCGAGTGCTCGAGGAAGCCGTCCAGCAGCAGCTGCACGCCGAAATTGTTCAGCGCGCTGCCGAAGTACACCGGTGTCATGCGGCCCGAGGCGATGGCGGCGGCGTCCAATTCCGTGCCCGCGCCGTCCAGCAGCGCGATCTCGTCCTGCAGGGCGCGGTACGACTGCTCGCTCATGAGATCGCGGATGACCGGATCGGTCAGCTCGACGTTGGTGACCGGCGCCCGGTAGTTCCCCTTCGGCGTCACCTCGTAGATGTGGGCCACCCTGTCGCACCGATCCCAGACGCCCTTGAAGTCCTGGCCCGTGCCCAGCGGCCAGTTCATCGGGTACGCGGCAATGCCCAGGACGTCTTCCAGCTGGTCCAGCAGGGCCAGCGGCTCGCGCGACGGGCGATCCAGCTTGTTCATGAACGTGAAGATGGGCACACCGCGCTGCCGGCAGACCTCGAACAGCTTCCGCGTCTGGTTCTCGATGCCCTTGGCGGCGTCGATGACCATGACGGCGGCATCGACCGCGGTCAGGACCCGGTAGGTGTCCTCCGAGAAGTCGCTGTGCCCCGGCGTATCCAGCAGGTTGATCCGGAAATCGCGGTAGTCGAACTGCAGCACGGTCGAACTGATCGAGATGCCCCGCTTCTTCTCCAGCTCCATCCAGTCGGACGTGGTGGACCGCTGGTCGCGGCGGGCCGTCACCGACCCGGCCAGCTGCACCGCGCCGCCGTAGAGGAGGAACTTCTCGGTCAGCGTCGTCTTGCCGGCATCGGGGTGCGAAACGATCGCAAACGTCCGCCGCCGCGCGATCTCCCGGCGAAGTGTGGCTGAACCGCGGGGCTGGGCTGGGATCATGTCCGTTCCTTCTGCAGTCGATGGCGATCCACCCGGGGACCGGGCAATGGGTCGAAAGATCTTGTCGAAGCGGGATGCGCGCGCCGGTCGGAACGTCGGAGCCGTCAGAGCCGAGTCGGGCGACACCGCATGGATAGGCGGCAAGGCGCGTGCACTGCGGGAGGCGAGAAATTCGGCGACTGTTTCATGGGGGCAATCTAGGCCGCAAACCGTCAGCGGACAAGGACTTGGCCCCGTCTCCGCCGAACCTGCCCTTTTGGTGTCGTGTATTTGCAACACAAAGTAATAAATAGTTGACATCACGAATTTGAGCGGTCACACTGCCCGGGAGACCCCAGACAGGAGGAACCCCATGTCCGCCCAGCAGAAATCGGCGTGGTATTCGCTCGGTATCGGCCTGCTCACGATCATAGCCTATGGCGCGCTTTGGGTGACAGCAGGACCGGGCGTGGCGCCCGCGGCGATGTCTCTCGTGGCCCTGGCCGTCTTCGTGCCGCGGGCCTTTCCGGTCACCCCGGACGAACGTGAGCGGCAGATCGCACGTCACGCCGAGGTGCTTGGCGGGTCGGCGGCCTATCTGTTCCTCGTCGTGACCGGCATGCTGATCTGGCTGACCCATTTCAGGCTGAAGCCGCCCGTCGTCGATGTCAGCGTTCTTCCCGTCCTGATCACGGGGGCGTGGGTGGCCATGCTGGTCGTCCGCTCACTGGCGGTGCTGGTGCTGTCGCGGAGTCCCCTGGCTGCGGGCGACTGAACCATGAACCGGACCGGAATCGGCAATCGCATCCGCCGCCTGCGCTTCGAACACGGTGAGATGACGCAGCAGGAACTGGCGACTCGCTGTGAGGTCGCGCGGCAGACGATCGTCTTCCTCGAAGCCGACCGCTACAGCCCGAGTCTCGCCCTGGCGTTCCGGATCGCGCGCGTCTTCGGTGTTCAGGTCGAAGATGTCTTCACGTGGGCGAACGACGACCGGATGGCCAAGCAGGGTGACAGCCGGGAGTGATCATCCCGGCCAAGGGATCCGACCCGGGAGTCCGCTCTGCGAGGAGCGTGGGGCCACAGCCGATTGTGCGTATATTCCCCTTTGCCGCCTTGCGAGGAGGAATCCCCATGTCGCATCGCCTCATGACCTGCGTGCCGGCTCTCCTGCTGCTGCTGGCCGCGTGTGGCGACAATGACCCCGCGACGACGCCGCCGCCAGGCGGCGTGCTGGCCACTTTTGCCGTCGCCGGCGAACAGTTCAGCGTTCTCGTGACGCACGAGCCGGCCATCGCCGACCTGCTGGCCCTGTGGCAGGGCGGCGGCACCGCGACGATCCCCTCGGGCAAGGTCGTGCGCGGTGCGGCGCCCGAAAACGCGCCCTGGTCCTGGCACCTGGACGGCGAGGACTTCGCGATGGCGGAAGTGACCATCGAGCTGTGCGACGGCACGCCCTCCTATGTCGAGGCCCACCTGGACGAGTGGATCGAACAGGTGGGCCGCTACTGTCCATGGGCTGCCCGGCTGGTGGCGTTGGAGGACCGGCGGTTCCGTTGAATCGGTCCCATTGACCCGCGCCGTGTTCTCGCCGAGAATCTGCCATTGCCAGTGGACCCGCGTTCCTCTCGCTGCCGGGGAGACTGCACGTGTCGACCGTCCCGAAGGCCATCCCGGGCGCGAGCCGGGTCGCCGCTCGATATGTCCTCCCGGGCTTGTTGGCGCTGCTCTGCCTGGCCGTGTTCCTGCCGGCCGCCTCGTTCGAGTTCACGAACCTCGATGACAATGTCTACGTGGTCGACAATCCGGCGCTGGCCAAGGGCCTGTCCGTTGACGGCGTGCGCTGGGCCTTCACCACGCGCCACGGCGACCTGTGGATGCCGGTCACCTGGCTCACCTACCTGGCCGACCACCAACTCGGGGCCGGGACGCCCGGTGCCTTTCACCGCACGAACATCGTGATGCATGTTGCCGGTACGCTGCTGCTGTACTTCGTCCTGCGCCGACTGACCGGTGCGGTCTGGCGGCCCGCGCTGGTTGCCGCGCTGTTCGCGATCCATCCGTTGCACGTGGAGTCGGTGGCGTGGGTGGCCGAGCGCAAGGACGTGCTGAGCGGGTTCTTCTTCCTGCTGGCGCTGCTGCCGCATGCGAAGCCGGAAGTGGCGGCACTGTCGCCGCGCGCCCGCCTGTTCTCGCTCCTCTGCTTCGCGCTGGCGCTGATGTCCAAGCCGATGGTCGTTACCCTGCCGGTGGTGCTGCTGCTGCTCGATTACCGGCAGCCGGGACAGCGTCCCGCGCTGCGGCGCCAGCTCGTGGAGAAGATCCCCTACCTGGCGCTGGCGGCCGCGGCGTCGGCGCTCACGTGGCACCTGGTGCAGACGCGCGACATCGGGGGGCCGGCGCCGCTCGCCCTTCCGGTGCGCCTGGCGCAGGCGATCGGCTATTGCGCGCTGTACCTGGAGCGCGCCGTCTGGCCGACGGGACTGTCGGTGTCGTATCCGCCGGAGGGCCTGCTGTTCACGCCGGCGCAGGTCGCCCTGGCGGCCGGCGCGCTTGCCGCCGTTTCGTGGCTGGCCTGGCGCGGGCGCAACCAGCGGCGCCTGGTGTGGCTCGGCTGGCTGTGGTTCCTCGTCATGCTGCTGCCGGTGCTCGACCTGGTGCAGGGCGGCATGCAGTTGATGTCGGACCGCTACTTCTACCTGCCCTCGATCGGTCTCTTCATGGCTCTGGCGTGGCTCGCCGGGGAGGCAGCCGGGCGCCGGGCCCGCCTGCGGTTGCCGATCGCGGCGGCGGCCGTGGCGGCGGTGGCGGTGCTGGGATGGGCGGCCCATCGGCAGGTGCAGGTGTGGCGCGACAGCCGCACGCTGTTCTCGCACGCCGTGGCGGTCAACGACGCCGACTACCTCTCGCACCTGAACCTGGGCAAGGCGTTCGAGGCCGAGGGTCGCCTGGCCGAGGCGCTGCCGCACCTGCAACGCGCCGCGACCCTGCACGCAGCGCCGCTCTACCTGGTCAATCTCGCCGACGTGCTGCGCAAGCTGGAGCGCCACGAGCAGGCCGTCGCCGCCTATCGCGAAGCCGTGCGGCTGCAGCCGGAGTTCCCCTCGGCGCGCAACAACCTCGGCAACTCGCTGGTGGCGGTCGGCGACTGGGCCGGCGCCGAGGAGCAGTTCGTGATCGCCGTGCGGCAGGATCCGGCTTACCCTGACGCCCATTGCAACCTCGGACTCGTGCGGCTGCGCCAGGGCCGCGCGGACGCAGCCGCCGCGTGCTTCCGCCGCGCACTGGAACTGGAACCGGGGCACGCGCGCGCGGCGGCGCTGCTGGCCAGGCTCGCCCGGGAATCTCGCTGACCTGCCGGCGGCCCCGTGCCGCGCGGGGGCTGACACTTGAAGGGAAGGTCCAAGCCGCCCGATGAGCGAACCGCTGATCATCCACTGGTTCCGCCAGGACCTGCGCCTGGCCGACAACCCGGCGCTGCATCGCGCCGCGGCCGCCGGTCGCGTGCTGCCCGTGTTCGTGCTCGACGACGTAAACGCCGGCAGCCTGCGCCGCGGCGCCGCCTCGCGCTGGTGGCTGCACCACAGCCTGGCCGCGCTGGACCGGTCGCTGCAGGGCCGGCTTGTGCTGCTGCGCGGTGATGCGCTGGACCTGGTGCCCGCGCTCGCCGCGCAGGTCGGCGCCACGGCCGTGCACTGTAACCGCTGCTACGAACCGTGGCGCATCGCCCGCGACACGAAGCTGAAGGAGAAGCTCGCGGCGCAGGGTGTGGCCGCCGTCAGCACCAACGGCTCGCTGCTCTGGGAACCGTGGGACGTCAGCAACGCCGCCGGCAAGCCGTACCAGGTCTTCACGCCCTTCTACCGCAAGGGCTGCCTCAATGCGGGCGCGCCGCGACTGCCGCTGCCGCGGCCGGAACGACTGGCCCTTGCCGAGCTGCCCGCAGGAGCGCTGCCGCTGGCCGCGCTGGAGCTCCTGCCGCGCATTCGCTGGGACCGGCAGCTGGAGCCGCACTGGAAGATCGGCGAGGAGGCGGCGACCGCGCGGCTCGCCTCGTTCCTGGCCGGCGGCCTGCGTGGTTATCGCGAGGGACGCGACTTCCCGGCGCGCCCGCACACGTCGCGCCTGTCGCCGGCGCTGCACTTCGGCGAAGTGTCGCCCAACCAGCTCTGGTACGGTGCGCGCGCCGCGGGCGAAGGACCGGACCTGGACCACTTCCAGAGCGAACTGGCCTGGCGCGAGTTCTCCTACGCCCTGCTTTTCCACCATCCGACCCTGCCGACCGATAACCTGCAGCCGTCGTTCGACGCCTTTCCCTGGGACGATGAGTCAACGCTGTTGCGGGCCTGGCAGCGCGGCCAAACCGGAATCCCTTTCGTCGACGCCGGCATGCGCGAACTGTGGCAGACGGGCTGGATGCACAATCGTGTGCGGATGGTGACGGGTTCGTTCCTCGTCAAGAACCTGCTGCTGCACTGGCACCACGGCGAGGCGTGGTTCCGCGACTGCCTGGTCGACGCCGACCTGGCGGCCAACAGCGCGTCATGGCAGTGGGTGGCCGGTTGCGGCGCGGATGCTGCGCCCTACTTCCGCATCTTCAATCCCGTGCTGCAGGGCCGCAGGTTCGACCCCGACGGCGCCTACACGCGCCGCTTCGTTCCCGAACTGGCGGGCCTGCCCGATCGCTGGCTCTTCGCGCCGTGGGAAGCGCCGGCGGCGGTGTTGCAGGCGGCCGGTGTCGAGCTCGGGAAGGACTATCCGCGGCCGGTGGTCGACCTGGCCGTTTCGCGGCAGCGGGCGCTGGCGGCGTACGCGGAGTCGCGCGGCGGCGCGCGGTGACGCCGGCGCCGTGGGGCGGTCCGGAAACGAAGCCGGCCGCGCCTTTCAGTGGCGCGGCCGGAAACGAACCGTAAAGCCGGACCTGCTACTTCACCAACGCCATGCGCCCGCTGAGCACCTCGGCGCCGGCCTCCAACCTGTAGACGTAGACCCCGGCCGCCACGGCCTGTCCCGATTGGTCGCAGCCGTCCCAGGCCATTTCGTGGCGCCCGGCGGCACGCGGCTCGCCTGCGACCAGCGTGCGCACGCGCCGGCCCATGAGGTCGTACACTGCCAGGTCGATCCGCGCGTCGGTCGGCAGCGTGAACGACAGCACCGTTGCCGGATTGAACGGATTCGGGCGCGCAGGATGCAGCTGCGCCGCCTTCATGGCCGATGGCGTTTCCACCGCAGCGATCGCCTGCCAGACCTCGACGGCATCCACGATGTCATCGAGATCGGCATCGACTGTCGAGACGCCGACAAGCCAGGCCATGGCGGCCACGTCGGAGTCGTTGACCATGCCGTCGCTCGTGACATCGACCGGCTCGGCGTACCACGCGGCGAAATCGTTGATCAAGACGCCGTTCAACTGGTCGCGGTCAGCCGCCGAAGCGCACGGCAGGCCAGGCAGGCAGGCACCCGGAGTGAGCGTCTGCGTGACCTGCACGGCGACGATGTTGCCGATGTCCATGCCGTACGACGTGGTTTCGGTACTCAATGCGTAGCCTTCGGAATCCAATTCCGACACGATCACCACTTCGTAGGTTCCGGGCACCAGATTGTGCAGCGATTGACTCGTCGCTACCGATTCCTGTAGCCACGTTGCGGGCAACGGCAGGACCTTCTCAAGAAGGTATGCCGTCTGCTGCGCAGGATCGGGTTCAAGTGGACCGCGGACCGTGACTACGTTGATGCCGGCCTCGGCACCGCTCTCGAATGGTCCCCCGTTCTCGGACATACCCCAAGCAATTTCCAGGTCGATATCGGCAGTCGACCACTGCTGGACTGCGAATGTTGTGGTCATCGCGCCAGACAGGTTGGTGGTGAATCCGTGCCATGGAGCCTGTAGCCCGTGCACTGTTCCCGAAATACCAATCTGTACCTGCAATGTGAGCACGTCGAAGGCGGGATACAGCACCGAGTCCAGTTCCAGGTCGTAACGCGAAGTGGAATAGCCCCAGGTGTCGGTGGCCGAGGCATGTTGTTCGAACGGCACCTGCTGGCCCGCGATCGCCACCGGGACATTGATCGAAGAGCGTGTCAGCGAACCGCCCGGTGTGGTGTCGGCCGCCTCAATAAGGGCCCCTGAATAGGTATAGGATGAGACAGGCGACGTCAGCAGATCTGCGGTCCGGGCCGGGACCGCAAATCCGACGGCGGCGGTGAAGGCCAACCCGCCCGCGAGGCGATTAACAGCTGTGCGGACAACGGATTGCATGGGCTGCCTCCCAGGTTTATCCACGTTCGTGCTTGTGACTTCATCGTGCAGACGGCTCCACCGGCAGTGTGCGGCCGCGCGACAAGGATCGCGAGCACGGCTCCCGTTACTTCTTCACCATCCGGAACGCATGCGTCCACCGGTTCTCACGGAAGCCCGGGATGCACCAGAGGATGCACAGCGCCTCGATGGCGCCGGCCGCCGCGGCGCTGCCCGCGTCCTCCACTTCCCAGCCGAATTCGGCCACGATTCCGGCCACCTGCCGCCGGGCCGCCTCGTCGTTGCCGCAGATGAACATGGTGGGCTTCTCGCTGAACGGCGGGTTGACCATGAACGGCGCGCCCACGCAACTGAAGGCCTTCACCAGCCGGGCCGCGGGGGCCAGCGCCTGCAGGCGTTCCAGCTGCGAATCGCCGGCCTCGGTGTAGAAGCTGAGCACGCCGTCGCGCGGCGATTGCGTGTCGTCGATCGGGTTGGTGGTGTCGATCACCGTCTTGCCCGCCAGGTTCGCGATGCCGGCCAGGCCCATGGCCGCCTTCGTGGCGGCGCCCTTGGTGGCCAGGACGACGATCTCGCCGAACGCCGCGGCATCGGCGAACGAGCCGACCTGGCCGCGGCCGCCGGTCTCCTGCCGCCACGGTTCGAGCTGCGCCACATCGCGCGTGCCGAGGGTCACTTCGTGTCCGTGCTCCAGGAAGCCGCTGCCGAGCGTGCGGGCCACCACACCCGAACCGATGATGCCGATGCGCGCCATGTCATCCACCCTTTGTCGTTATGTTCGACTCGACTTGTCGGATGCGGACTTGCGCCGGCGCAAGTGGCAAGGCCCGCGCTCCGTGCTCCGTGCGCGCCGCCGTTACCGCAACAGGGTTGCCGACTGCCGCGCCAGGACACCCTCTGCCGATTCCAGCCGCAACAGGTACGTGCCCGAGGGGGCGGTGCGGCCGCTGTCGTCGGTTCCGTCCCAGGTCCACTGGCCGGCATCGGCCACGGCGATGCTGCGGAGGCGATGCCCGCGCGCGTCGTAGACGGCCAGGCGGGCCGCTCCCGGCGCCGCGAAGATCACGCTCGTGCGCGGGTTGAACGGGTTGGGCTGCACACGCAGATGTGCCACCGGCGCCGGCGGCGTGTCGTCGATGCTGCTCGTCACGGGCAGTGCCGCACGCCACAGGCCCACCGTGCCGCCGGTCTTGTAGAGGTAGCCGCCCTGTGCGACCAGCACGTTGATCTGCGGGAAGCCGATGTTCTGCACGTAGTCCTGCCACTCGCCTTCGTCGGCGCGCAGGAAGCAGCTCGTCACCTGCGACGTCGGGTAGCCGACGGCCAGCCACGATCCCGCCGTGGCGAAGGCGCTGGGCGCATAGCCGGCGGTCGGCATCCCGGTGTAGAGCTGGAACGACAGGCCGTCGTCCATCGACCGGTAGACTTCGCCCTGCCCGCCGCCGAGGTACTTCACGACGTAGATCGAGCCCTGGTGCTCGGCCCAGGCATGCACGCTGATGGGCGCAAGGGGACCGGTGACGTCCTGCCACGTGACGCCGCCATCGACCGAGCGGTGCAGCAGCCCGTTGCTCTGGCCGATGTTGCGGGTGACGAGGAACAGCGCGCCGCGAGCGCCCATCAGCTGATAGGCCCTGCGGCCGTCAGGCGTAGCCACCGGCGACCACGCCAAGCCGTAGTCGTCGCTCACGACAAGCCCGTTGTTGGACACGGCGAAGATGCGCCCGCCCCACACCGTCATGTGCTGGTACTCGTGGTCCTGGTCGGGCCACGGTTCCCACGCGGTCCAGCCTTCGGCGGTGCGCCGGATGCGGTGGTTGCCGGCCCAGCCCTGGCGACTGATCAGCATCCAGTCGTCGTGGATGACCAGCGAGTTGATGGCGGTGCCGTGGGTCATCGTGCCGACCTCGGTCCAGCTCTGGGCCTGGTCGGTGGTCACGTAGACCTTGCCGAGGTAGCTCAGGCAATAGAGCTCGGCGCCGGCCGGATGCAGCCTGTCGACGGGATCGCCCGGGGGAGAGGCGGCCGCCTGCCATTGTGCGGGCGACGGCGTCGCCATGAACAGGGTGCCGCAGATGAGGGCGAGAGACACGGTTCGCAGGATCATCGGTTCCCCCCGTGGCCATGAGATGATCGGCATGATCTGTCCGCTGATGGTAATGCCGACATCACCGGTCCGCTTGCCGGCCGTTGACCGCGACCCGCGCCTTGTGATATTGTCTTATCAACATGCCGGTCCTCCCTTGCCGCCTCACGGCAGGCCGGTCGTGGCCAGCTATCGCACCATGCGGGCGCCCGCGAGGCCCGGGGATGACACCACATGCGCCAGCCGTTGCTCCTTCTTCTCGTGCCGGTCGTGCTGCTGGGCTGCGCCGGCGCCGCCCGGGCCACGGTGGTCCACGCCGATTCGGCGGACTTCCTCCTCGATATCGTGTCGGCTGTCGACGACCCGTCCTCCGACCTGCCGGCGACGACCAGGTTCACGGCGGCGAGCCCGAACCCGTTCAATCCCGGCACGACCATCACCTTCGAGCTGGCTGCAGCCGGACCGGTCGAACTCTCGATCCATGACCTCCAGGGGCGGCTGGTGCAGACCATCGCAACCGGCACCCTGGCCGCCGGCCACCACCAGGCTGCCTGGAACGGGCGGGACCGCAGCGGGCAGGTCGTGGCGTCGGGGACCTATCTGTGCCGCCTGGTTGCCGCAGGTCGCGTGCAGTCCCTGAAGCTCGTCCTGACGAAATGAACCTGTTGGCGAACTGAACCGGCGCTGAGAGCGGCGTCCAACGAAGGCTGGTCCACATGCGGGCACACGGGCTGCGGCCGACGCGCACCATCATCCTGGCGCTGTGGATCATGCTGGCCCCGGGCGCCGTCGCCGCCGCCGAACTGGCCGTGAGCAACGTGCAGGTGACGCCGCTGCCGTTCTCGGCTTCGTATGACATCTCCTACGACCTGCAGACCGTCGAGGACCTGCCGGTGACGATCACGCTGCTGGTGTCGTCCGATGGCGGGCTGACGTTCCCGCTCACCTGCACGACCGTTGCCGGAGACGTGGGCGATGGCGTCCTGCCGGGCAGCGCGCGGCACATCGTGTGGAACGCCGCGATCGATGCGCCGGGTCTCAACGGCCAGACCCTGCGCGTGCGCGTGGAAGCCGACGATCATCGCGGCGACCCGGTGCCGCCGACGGGATTCGCCTACGTTCCGGCCGGCACCTTCGAGATGGGCAGTCCGGTCGGCGAGCCCGGTCGCGCCACCAACGAGAGCCTGCACCCGGTCACGCTGACGCGCGGTTTCTTCATCTCGAAGTTCGAAGTCACGGCGCAGCGCTGGTACGAGGTCATGGGTGGCACGCCATCGACCGCCCAGGCACCGGTGAACTACATCAGCTGGGACAGCGCGGTGCGGTACTGCAACGCGCTCTCGGCCCTGGAAGGCCTGACGCCCGCCTACGTCATCGGCGCCGGCACCAACAACGTCATCTGGAACCAGGCTGCCGACGGCTACCGCCTGCCGACCGAAGCGGAATGGGAGTACGCCTGCCGCGCAGGCACCGTGATGGCGTTCCACAACGACACCAACTGCCTGTCATCGGACACCGAGGCAAACTACCGGGGCAACACGCTCCAGCTGACGGGCTGCGCCCTGGGCGTCTTCCGCAACGCGCGGTTGGCCGTGGGTTCGTTCCCGGCCAATGCCTGGGGCCTGTACGACATGCACGGCAACATCCTCGAATGGGTGTGGGACACGTACCGCACCGACTACCAGAACCTCAGCGCCATCGACCCGGTGTGCGACCTGGGCGTGACCGGCTATCGCATCTTCCGCGGAGGGCGCTGGAACATCGACGCGCGCTACTGCCGCTCGGCCTATCGCTACTTCTATTACCCGGGCGACTCGGTCGCCAACTTCGGGCTGCGGCCCGTGCGGTGGGCGCCCTGAACGGATGATTCCGCAGGACGCCACTGGAGACCCGTCGACAATGTCCCATGCCGGGTGACCCGGTCACACGGCCGACTCAACTGCAGTCCGGCCTGCAGACGCGAGATTCCCGTTTTTTTCCCTGCGAGCCCCTAAATTGGACTACTATCATCCCGAATTGGTGATCGGGACATTCCGGTCCATTCGTCAGGGGACAAGCTGCCGGAAGGGCAAAGACATGATCCGCACAGTGCTTTTGCCGCTGGCCGTTCTGGCCCTCCTGGGCGGCAACCGGCCCGCGTTGGCCCAGATCGTCATCGGTGACCAGTTCAATCCGTCACAGTCGGGCGGACTCTGTGGCCTGGGTGTCGACCCGACTTCCGGCAACATCTGGGTGTACCCGTGCTCGGGTGCCACCATCGATGGCTACACTTCGAACGGCATTTTTCTGGCCTCCATTGTCCGCCCAGGCGAAGTGGCCAACGACGTCGACATCGAGTTCGCGCCCGAGGAACTGACGCTGAACACCACGACGGTGCCGCAAGGCACGTTGCTGTTCATCAACGGCGAAGCGGGCGTAGCGGAGATCTACGCCGTGGACCCGGGCACGGGAGCGGTGCTCGACGTTCTCGTCACGGGGTTCGGGACCAGCCATGTCGTGGGCGGCGGTTACGATCCCATCAGGAATGTGTTCTTCCTCGTCCAGGACCGGGTGCCCTCGGGAGCCCTCGGGAATCTCGTCGCCGAGATTGACCCGGTGACAGGAGTCGTCCTGAACTCGTTCTCGATCGAATCCGACTTCGATGTGAACTTCGGTGACCTCGACGTTTCCACCAGTACCGGGAACCTGTTCGTCGTCAGCAGTTCCGAGACGGGACTCGCCGAGTTCACGCCTGCCGGCGACTTCGTGGCGATTCATACCCTGCCTGCCGGCGTCACCGGCCTTAGCGGGCTCGGGCTCGAATGTGGCGTGCAGGAGGCCTGGGTGGGGAACACTTCGGGCGCAATCTGGCGGCTGGGTAATGCGCCGTGCGGAACCGCTTCTGCGGTCGAGAGCGCCGAGGGCAACCGCTTTGCGCTGCAGCCCAACTTCCCGGATCCGTTCACCAGCGAAACGAGTATCCGCTTCTCGCTTGCCCGTCCGTCATCCGTGCGCCTGACCGTGCACGACGTGCGCGGGCGACGCGTGCGGACCCTCGTGGACGGCTCGTTGCCCGATGGTCCACGGACAGCGGTGTGGAACGGCCGGGACGACAGCGGCCGCCCCTTGCCGAGCGGCACGTACCTCTACCATCTGACTGCCGACGGTGTCACGGTCACGCAGAGCGCCGTGCTGCTGCGATAGTCTGCTGGTTGCGGTTCGGCGCGGATCTTGAATAAATATCAAATTTATCTGGTTTTAGGGTATGCTGCCGCCCCCTGATCATTCCTACGCCCGGGAGGTTCCCTGGGCGCGGCAGGGGGACTGCACCCGCTTCGACCAGAGGAGGCGCCCCATGCGCAGATCTCTATTGATGTTAGCCGTCCTGGCCCTGCTCGTTGCCGCCGGTTCCGCGTTCGCCGCCACCACCGTCATCCGCACCGGCCAGGTGGGCGGCGTCCCGGGCAACTGCGGCGGCAACGATGACCTGTTCCGCTTCTACGCGCCGAACCAGACCTGCGGGCAGCCCATCCTGCCCACGCCGTTCGCGCCGGCCGATTTCGCCGCGGCGTGCGCCGGGCCGCCGGCGTCGGTCATCGATTCGTACGGGGGGCCCTGGGTCACGAACCTGCCCTGCGATCCCGCTGCGCGCTGGATCGCCTCGGGCCGCTCCGATCCCGTCAACTGCTGGGGCGCCGGCGTTTCGGTGCTGTATTGCGCGCCGTTCGACTCGGAGTGCGCCATCGCCGACAGCATCCGGATCTGCTGGGCTGTCGATGACTTCCTGGGCGACGTCCCGTCGTACCCCGGCCCCAACCCGGGCGGCGTCTACATCAACGGCGTGGACCTCGGCGCGGCGTTCAGCGGTCCCGGTTCCAGTCCGCAGTACAGTGCGGTCGCCTACAACGTCCCGCTGAACGTGGGCGCCAACAGTCTCTCGGTGTACCAGCGTGATGCCGGCTGCGCGATCAGCGGTCTCATCCTGAGCGCCACGGTGTACACCGACTGCGCAATCGTCCCGACGGAATCGACCACCTGGGGTTCGGTGAAGTCGATCTTTCGGTAGTCGGTTCGCTGGAAATGGGAAGGCCCGCTGCTCGCAGGAGCGGCGGGCCTTCTTCTTCAATCAACCGTCACCAACGCATTCTAGTGGAAGGTCGCCTTCAGGCTGCCCCACGACTGCGCCTCGTTCGGCACCGCATCCGGGCAGCAGCACCCGAACCCCGACGCTTCGGCAACAAACGTTCCGAAGAAACCGGCGTAGCAGACCCCGGTCGGGATCAGCGTGACGTCCATGACGATGCTGCCCGGATCCAGCGAGTAGCCTTCGCCGCACTGGCTCTCCATCTGGGCCGTCGCGAGCGCTGCGGCGGCATCAAGGGCGCCCTGGGCCGTGAAGGCGCAGGCGCCGATCGGCGGGAACCCGCCCTGCGACGTGATCGTGCTCGCGGACTGCAGGTAGCAACCGACCAGGCACGACGGCGGGGTGCCGCTGATCGTGATCGGCTGGCTGTTGTACGAGGTGTCGCCCACGAACCCGATGGTCAGGATGTAGGTGCCTGCCGGCAGGTTCGTCGGCAGGTTCCAGGTGACGAACCCTGTGTTCGAGATCTGCGGCGAGATGGGCCAGACCGCGGGCCCCGGCACGGCGTAGGCGGCGATGCCGAAGACGGTCGGCGCGCCGCCGGTCCAGGCCAGGGTGTGCGCGGTTCCCGGCGTCCAGGTCTCGCCGCCGGCCGGCGTCACCCAGGTGGCGGGTTGGGCGAGCGCGAGCGCCGGCAGGCAGCCGGCGAGCAGGAAGGCCACGAAACGAAGGCGGCGCATGTGGGGACCCCTGAGGACGGAGGTGGGCGATGCGAATCAGGACAGTATTCATCATATCACGGCCGCGGGGGTCATTGGGGTTCAATCGTCGACGGGGCGCCGCCGGGCTGAGTCGGCGGCGCATCGGGGACTTGCACCGGTTTCAGGTCAATGAGGACGATCGCGAGTCGCGACATGTCCGGCCCCCGATGAATACCGGGAGCCGGATCCGAGCGGAGGTTTCCAGGGCCTCAGGCAATATTCGTGTAGACCGCCTGGGTGTCCTCGTCATCCTCTATCCGGTCGAGCAGCTTCTCGATATCCGCCAGCTCCGCCTCACTGAACTCCTGAGGATTCTGCGGGATACGCTGCAGTCCGGCCTTGGTCACCTCGATCTTCTGTGCCTCGAGCGCCTGCGCGAGGCTGCCGAAATCGCTGTAGTCGCCGTAGACGTAGACGGTGCCCTCGTTCTCGGCCAGTTCCTGCAGGCCGCCGTCGATCAGCGCGAGTTCCAGTTCTTCCAGCGCCATGCCCTCGGGCTTGGCGAACTCGAAGACGGCCTTGCGGTCGAACATGAACTCGAGCGAGCCGCTCGGCAGCAGCTGGCCGCCGACCTTGTTGAAGTAGCTGCGGATGTTGGCGACGGTGCGCTGGGTGTTGTCCGTGGCGCACTCGACGAAGACCAGCACGCCGTGCGGGCCCTTGCCCTCGTAGTTGATCTCGGTGATGTCGGCGGCGTCCTTGCCGGCGGCGCGCTTGATCGCGGCCTCGATGTTGTCCCGGGGCATGTTCTGCGCCTTGGCGTTCAGGATCGCGGTGCGCAGGGGCGCATTCATCTCCGGATCCGTCCCGCCGTTCTTGGCGGCCACGGTGATGCACTTCGCCAGCTTGGGGAACAGCTTGGACATCTTGTCCCAGCGGCGCTCCTTGGCGGCCCGGCGGTATTCAAAGGCACGTCCCATGGTCTTCGTCCTTGCGTCTCGACACTGGATCCAGGCGGGCGGGCGGCGCTCGCGAACGGCACGATAATGCACAACCGATCTGGTGCGGTCAAACCGGGCCTTGCGCGGCCGCGGGGGAGCAATCAAGGCGACCTTCCGCCCGGAACGCTCAGCGCGGAAGGCGCTTCAGGAACGCCGGATTCGTGCTGCCACCGGGCACGGCGTCGGTGACGAGCGGGCGCAGGTCGCTGCCGTCGAGGCGGGATGTGTGGATGTCGGGCCGCGCGAAGGGCGTCGCCTGGCTGACGAAGACCAGCCGCAGGCCGTCCGGCGTCCACGTGGGCATGCGCTGATCGCCCGCCAGAGTCACGGGCACGGAGGCGCCGCCGTTCGCCGCAATCAGGTGGATGTCCGAGCCCGTGGCATTCGAGCTGTACCGGTAGGCGATGGTCGCGCCGTCGGGTGACCAGCTCGGCTCGGCCTCCAGGTCCATGGTCGTGACCAGCCTCCGCTTGTCGGACCCGTCGGCGGCCATGGTCCACAGGTCCATGTTTCCCCCGGCAGTGCTGATGTACGCGATGCGGGCGCCATCCGGTGACCACGCCGGGTGGCGCTCGTCGGTGATGCCGGGCAGCGGGTCGGGCGTGAGGTTGACCAGGTTGCCACCGTCGTCATCCATGAGCCAGATGTCGCCGTCGCGCCCGGTGCGGTAGCTGCGGAACGCCAGCCGGTCGCCACTCGGCGCCCAGGTCGGCTGGTCGTCCAGTTCAGCGTCGAAGGTCAACTGCAGCAGTCCGGTGCCGTCGCGGTTCACGATGAAGATGTCGCCGATGCCGTCGTCGAGGTCGGCCACGACGAAGGCCAGCCGCGCGCCATCGGGCGACGGCTGCGGATCGGTCGCGATCATGCCTTCCGGAAGGAGCCGCCGCACATCGCCCGTGTCGCTGTCGAGGATCAGCAGCTCGGGCACCGAGTCCAGGACGCCCTCGAAGACGAGGTCGTGTGTCGGCGCCGGCGGCGGATCAGTCGCGTCGCCACAAGCGGCCAGCAGGAGGGCCAGCGAGGCGGCTGCGGCCAGGCCGAGGTTGCGATGAGTGTCCATGATCCTGTCTCCGCCGTTGCGGGATGGGTGAAGGCGATTGTCCGGATCCTATAAATCGCCGTCGGCCGGTTGCCGCAAGGGGCGGTGCATCACTCGCGGTGTACGGGGGCGCCGGGCGCGGCGTCCGGGCGGCCGCCGGGCTGGATCGCCGGTTCAAAGCCTGATACACTAGGCACGCTTGCGATGGTGAATCGAGGCAACGGCATCCTGGTGCATCCGGATGTGCGTTCCGAACCCGGGGGGACACCTTGAATTGCACCGGAAGATTCGTCGTGATCGGCGCCGCGCTGCTGGCTGCCGGCGCCCTTGCTGCCGAGTCCCCGCCGAGTCAGCGGCCGTTTCCGGAGAGCGCGCCGGAATCCTTCGAATGGGACCTTGAGGGCCGCGAGGCGCTCCTGCCGCACCGCGAAACCGGCGCCGAACTCGAATTCCGGCGCCGTGGCGGGGCACTGCGCCCCGAATCCGAACTGCGCAACGACCCGCCGCCCGTGGCTCCCGTGCGCAACTGCGCGGAATGGGAGCCGGCCTCCGGCGTCCTGGTCCGCTATCCCTTCGGGCTGCCCTACGCGCTGCTGCGCGACTTCGCAGACGACGCCATCCTGCACGTGATCGCGGCAGCGGGCGCCCAGGCGGCGGCAACAACCGCACTGTCCGGCAACGGCGTCGACATGAGCCACGTCGAGTTCCTGGGCCAGCCGAGCAATTCGATCTGGACGCGCGACTACGGCCCCTGGTTCGTTTTCGACGGCAACGGCGAGATCGCCATCATCGATCATGAATACAACCGCCCGCTGCGCCCCAGTGACGACCTGATCCCCCTGTACTTCGGGCAGGCTTACGGGATCCCCGTCCACACGCACAGCATGTACCACACGGGCGGCAACTACATGACCGACGGCGCACTGTTCAGCGCCTCGACCGACCTCGTCTACTCCGAGGCGGCTGTCTACAACGGCATGGACAACGCCGCGGTCGACCAGCTCATGCTCGACTACTATGGCGTGGAGAACTACAGCGTGGTGCAGGACATCGAAGCCGGCGGCATCCATCACATCGATTGCTGGGCCAAGTTCCTCGACGAGGAGACGGTGCTGGTCAAGCAGACGTCTGCCGGTCACTACACGTACGCGGCGCTCGAGCAGCGCGCGACCCTGCTCGCCTCGCTGCCTTCGTCGACGGGGCGCAACTACCAGGTACGGCGCGTCTTCTGCTATGCCCTGGCCAACACGCAGCCGGCGGCCTACACGAACAGCCTGATCCTCAACGACAACATCTACGTGCCGTTCTTCGGCAACGCGACCTACGACCAGCAGGCGCTCGAAGCCTACCGGGCCGCCGCGCCGGGTTACAACGTCCGGGGCTACTACTACAGCGGGTTCCTGACCGACGATGCGCTGCACTGCCGCGCCATCGGCATCATGGATCGTGACATGCTGCGCGTCGCCCATGTGCCCGTCATTGCCGACCAGCCCGCCGGGCCGGTGACGGTCGTCGCGCACATCCGCGCGCATGGCGACCAGCCGCTCACCGCAACGCGGCTCCACTATCGTCACGGCGCCGGCGCCTGGGCGTCCCTGGAGATGACGCCCACGGCCACGCCGCATGAATTCGCGGCAGTGATTCCGGCGGTGTCCGCGATCGACTCCTGCAGCTACTACATCCAGGCCGAGGATGGTACCGGCCGGACCGCCGCCTATCCGCGTGTCGCGCCGGAGCAATGGATCCGGTTCCTGCACGACGGGAGCGCGCTTACCCCGGTTCCGGGCGCGGCGGCCATCGCAGCGGCGGCGTTGTTGCCGAACGCCCCGAATCCGTTCAATCCGCGCACGACCTTCGCCTTCGAGCTGCGCGATGCCGACAGCGTCGAACTCGTCGTTCTCGACCTGCGTGGCCGCCTGGTGCGCACCCTGATCGATGGAGCCTGTCCGGCGGGACGCACCGAAGTCACCTGGCGCGGCGACGACGACGACGGGCGTGCGGTCGCTTCCGGGACCTATGTCTACCGGTTGCGCGCCGCCGGGCTGCAGTACAGCCGCACGGCAACGCTGGTGAAATAGCGATTGCAGGGCGATTTCGGGAACTTTATCCCAGCCTCGTGATGATTGCCGATGCAATCGGCCCCCTTTGGTGGGCCCCGCCAGTGTATAATAGTATCTTCATCCCAGGCCTCGTTACCACAGGACGTCCCATGTCCGCAGGAAGTCCCCTGTCCACAGGAGATCCCGTGCGCCGCTTCGCCCAAGCTCCGCTGATCCTCGCGGCCGTCCTGGCCTGCATCTCACTGCTGGCCTCCGGCGCCGCAACCGCAGCGCCGCACTATGGCGCCCGCTTCGACCTGGAGCAGCCCGACGGCACGAAGGTGCCGGTGCTGGTCTGGGGCGACGAGTACTTCCAGCACATCGAATCGCTCGACGGCTACACGCTGGTGCGTGACAAGGCCACGGGCGTGATCTGCTACGCCGTGCTCGCGGCCGACGGTGAGGCTCTCGTGAGCACCGGTGTGCGTGCCGGCGATGCCGCCGTCGCCGGCCTCGGCCTGGAAAAGCACCGCAGGCTGCCGGCTACGGCGCGCGCGCGGCAGGTACAGGCGGCGCGCGATCGGCTCGGTGCGGAACTGCCGAAATTCGCCGGCAAGCAGGCCAAGGCCCTGGAGCCGGCAAGCACGGGCAATGTGCAGGGCATCACCCTGATCATCGATTTCAGCGACCAGCCGGCCACCGTGCCGGCCGCGAACTTCGCTGCCTACCTGAACCAGCCGGGCTACACGGGCTACGGCAACAACGGTTCGGTGCGCGACTATTTCCACGATGTGTCGGACGGCGCCCTGACCTACACGAACTTCGTGCCGACGGCCTATTTCCGCGCCCCGCAGCCGAAATCGTACTATGACAGCACGGCGATGCCCTACGGCCAGGGTGCGCGCATCCTGATCCAGGCGGCGCTGGTCGCGCTGAACAACAGCGGCTTCGACTTCAGCCAGTACGACAGCAACGGCGACGGCTATGTGGACGCACTCAACGCCTTCTACGCCGGTGAGCCGTCCCTGGGCTGGTCCGAAGGCCTGTGGCCCCACAGCAGCAGCATCTCCTACGCCGCCGACGGTGTGTCCACGAATCGCTACCAGATCACGAACATCGGCTCGGGCCTCTCGCTGGGCACGTTCTGCCACGAGAACGGCCACATGCTGTGCTTCTGGCCGGACCTCTACGACTACGACAGCGACTCGTCCGGCGTGGGCCGCTTCTGCCTGATGTGCAATTCCGGCCCGTCCAACAACCCGGTCGAGCCGAGCGCGCCGCTCAAGGACCTCGCCGGCTGGACGTCTTCGTTGACCGTCCTGACCGGCATCAGCAACGCCTTGCCGGTCACGGCCGGCGTCAACCAGTTCTACAAGGTCGCGAACCCGGCCCGCGCGAACGAGTACTACATGATCGAGAATCGCCAGGCGAGCGGGCGCGACGCGTCGCTTCCCGACGTCGGGCTGGCGGTCTGGCATGTCGACACCAACGGCAGCAACAGCGACCAGGACCAGACGCCCACGAGCCATTACTTCTGCACGCTCGTGCAGGCCGACGGCCGGTGGGACCTGGAGAACCACGTCGGCGCGGGCGACAACACGGACCTCTGGGCGGCGCCGACGCACGTGCTGCTGACTCCCGAGACCAGCCCGGCCGCTACCTGGTGGAGCGGCGCCGATGCGCCCGTGTATCTCGACCAGATCAGCGCTTCCGGCCCGACGATGACGTTCAATTACCGCGAAGCGCCCGGATCGCTGTCGGTGTCGATCGCGATCCAGCCTGCAGGGCTGGCTGCGCCGTGGCGCCTGGAAGGCCCGAACGGCTACCTGGTGACGGGGTCGGGCGACGCGGGTCTCCTCGTCTCGGACGAAGGCGACTACACGCTGACCTGGCTGCCGGTGCCGGGTTGGTCATCGCCGGCGCCGTCCGTCGTGACGGCCACGGTCTCAGCCACCGGCACGCCGCCGGCCTTTGCCGGCGTGTACACGAATCCGCCGTTCGTCACGGCCGGGGACAGCAGCGTCGGCGATACCGGCGCCGGCCGCGGCGTCACGCTGGTCGACGTCGACAACGACGGCGACCTCGACATCTACATCTGCAATCGCGAGTCGGCCAATCGCCTGCTGCGCAACGATGGCGGCCTGTCGTTCACCAGCATCGCCACGGGGCTGCTGGCCGACGCCGGTCCGACGATGTCCGCCGCCTGGGCCGACATGGACGGTGACGGCGACCAGGACGTCTACCTGACGCGCGACCTGCAGGCCAACTACCTGCTGGCGAACGACGGCACCGGCGTGTTCACGAATATCGCGCAATTCGGAGTCGAGGACGCCGGCGCCGGTCGTGCTGCCGCGTGGTGCGACCACGACGGCGATGGCCTGCTCGACATCTTCCTGGTGAACAACGGCACCGCGAGCCAGATCTTCCGTTCGCTGGGCAATATCGGCTTCGGCGCGTTCACGTTCTTCCCGCAGGTCATTGCGGCGTTGCAGACGGTCGGGGCCGGCAATGCCGCACCCTGGGCCGACAGTGACGGCGACGGCGACCCGGACGTCTACCGCGTGATGTCGTGGCAGGCGAACCAGCTCGTCCAGAACGCGGGTGGAGTCGCGTATTTCAACAGCGGCCTGATGGCCAACGGCAGCTCCGGCCAGGCGGCCGCCTGGGGTGACCTGGACAACGACGGCGACCTGGACCTGTACCTCGTGAACGACGGGCAGGCCGACGTCTGCTACCGCAACGACGGAACGTACTTCTCGATCCTGGATGGTCCGGCCCTCGGCGACGCAGGGCCCGGCCGCGGCGTGGCGATGGCCGACCTCGACAACGACGGCCGGCTCGACATCTATGTGGCCCGGTTCAACGCCCCGGACCTGCTGCTGTTCGGCAACGGCGCGGGCGGATTCACCGCCTCGTACCTGCCTGCCGTCGCGACAGGCCCGACCACTTCCGTGGCCTGCGGCGACATCGACGGGGACGGCGGCCTCGATCTCTACCTCTCGCGTGACGGGCAGGCGAATGTCCTGCTGCGGAACACGATCGTCTCGCGCGGGCACTGGCTGCACCTCGACCTGGCGGGCAAGGCACCGAACCTCGAGGCCATCGGCGCGCGCGTGCGCGTCGTCGCCGGCGGGGTGAGCCAGTTGCGCGAGGTGTCGGCGGGCGGCGAGAGCCTGGCCCAGCACGCACGCCGGGTGGCCTTCGGCCTGGGCGCATCGGCGGTCGCCGACAGCGTGATCGTGCGCTGGCCCGACGGCACCCGCACCGTGCGCGTGGCCGTGGCCGCCGACCAGGTGCTGTCGATCGCCCACGGCATCGTCAGCGCGGTGGACCTGCCGACGACTGTTCCGGCGGCGACTGTCCTGCACGCTCCGTATCCCAACCCGTTCAACCCGGCCACCACGGTGTCCTTCGAGCTGGCGCAGGCGGGCCCCGTCGAGCTGGCGGTCTACTCCCTCGACGGACGGCGCATCGCGACGCTGCTGACGGGTGATTTCGCTGCCGGCCGCCACCAAGCGGTCTGGCAGGGACAGGACGACCGCGGACGCGCCGTGGCCTCGGGCAGCTATGTGTGCCGCCTGCAGGCAGGGGCGCAGCAGATGGTGCGGCGGTTGATGCTGGTGAAGTAGGCCAGCCGGGAACAAGGACTCCGGCCCGGCCGCCCGAGAGGGTGACCGGAGCCGGAGTCCTTTTTTTCCGCGACCTAGAAGCCGCTCACGTTGAGCCGGCCGCCGGTCACGCACTTGCCGGCCAGGGCCGGCGTCGGAACGACACTACCCACCAAAGCCGCCTTGATGGTCGCCACCGATGCGCCCGGGTGCGTTGCCGCGTAGAGCGCCACGCCGCCGGTCACATGCGGGCACGCCATCGAGGTGCCGCTGTACGACGCGTAGCTGGCAGCGCCCGTCTTGCTCGGGATGGTGGAGTAGATCGACGAGCCGGGCGCCCCGAGGTCGACGGTGGTCAGGCCGTAGTTCGAGAAGCTCGACAGGGTACCGGTGGAGGTGATCGAGGCCACCGCGATCACGTTGGCGTTGGGGTAGCACGAGGGATAGCTGGCCGTGACGTCGGTGTTCACGGTCGCGTTCCCCGCCGCCGCCACGAACACGATGTTCGCCTGGTTGGAGCGCTCGATCGCGTCCTGGAGCGCCTGCGAGAACAGGCCGCCGCCCCAGGAGTTGTTCGTCGCCACGATGTTCAGGCCGTGGCGGCTCTTGAGGTCGGTGAAGTAGTCGAGGGCGAGGATGGCGTTGGTCGAGGTGCCGCCGCGCTTGCCCAGGAACTTGCCCGAGATGATCTGGACGTTCCAGCAGACGCCGGCCACGCCGAGAGCGTTGCCGCCCTTGGCGCCGATCGTGCCGGCGACATGGGTGCCGTGGTCGTCGATGGAGCCGTCATAGATCGTGTTGTTGTTGCCGTCGAAGTCCCAGCCGTGGATATCGTCGATGTAGCCGTTGCCGTCGTTGTCGATCCCGTCCACCAGGTCGTAGGGGTTCGTCCAGACCTGCCCGGCGAGTTCCGGGTGCGTGAACATGATGCCCTCGTCGATCTCGCCCACGAAGACACTGGCCGAACCCGTGTGGCCGGCGGCCCAGGCTTCGCCCGCCTGGCTGCCGTACACGTTGGCGGGCGTGGTGGCGTCGCCGTACATGCCCCACAGCGAGCCGTTGGTGTAGTACGTGTCGTTGGAGACGGCATCGTGGTAGTAGCAGTAGTTGGGCTCCGCATATTCGACGCCAGGCTGGGCGGCCAGCACCTGCGCGGCCGAAGGCGCGTCCATCAGGGTGCGCACGATGGTGAGGCCTTCACGGTCGCCACCGTCCTGCATCGCCTTCGTCAGGATGCGCGACGACTCGCTGCCCTGGACCGCGGCGAGCGCAGCACCGCGGGCGGCGGCCTTGGTGCCCGTCGCGAACTTGACGATCACTTCGCCTTCAACGTAGGGAACGCGCGGGCCGTCATCGCCGAAGGTGTCGGACTCGAGGGTGGCGTCCGTCATCGACGGCATCGTCCCGAGCTCCCGATCGCATCCCGTCACCATCATCATGGAGATGACCAGCAACGCGGAGATGACAATGCCGCCGATGCGCATGGTCTTGCTGAACATGAGCGAGCCCCTTCCAGAAATATCGTGGGTGTCTTCCGGGTGGACGCCGGCAGACCGGTGGCTGATGGCGAGGGACCATCGACCCCATGGCAGATCCACACGATTCCTGGCGAGGAAGCTTGATCCTACAGGAGTGCTTGGAGCGGCTGCAAGCACATTCTCGAATTGGGAGTGGCGATTCGCGTCGGTGCGATGACTTGTCGATCGAGGGTGCGGGATATCCTACTATTGACGTCTGGCATTTCTTCTCCAGGTCCTTGGAGGTGCCGAACAGGAATCTTATCGTGGTCTTCCGTTCGGGTGAATGGCAGGGACCCGGAGTCACACGGAAGATCGAGAGGCCAGGTTGATGAGCGAGCATTTGCCGCGGAAATGGACCGTCCTGATCGCGATCGGCATCAGCACGTTCATGTCTGCCCTCGACGGGAGCATCGTCAATACGCTGCTTCCGTTGCTCGGTCGGTCGCTGGGTGCGGGCGTTGCCGACGTCGAGTGGGTGGTGACGGTCTACCTGCTCGTCGTCAGCGGCCTGCTGCTCGTGGCCGGTCGCCTCGGCGACCTGCGCGGGCACAAGGTCATCTTCCTGTCCGGGTACGCCGGCTTCACGCTCAGCTCCGGGTTGTGCGGCCTGGCGCCGACGCTCGGCTGGCTCGTCGCCGCCCGCGCGCTCCAGGCCCTGTTCGCGTCACTCCTGTACGCGACGGCGCCCGCGATCCTGAGCGCGAGCTTTCCGCCTGCCGAGCGCGGTCGCGCCCTCGGGCTCCAGGCCGTGATGACGTATCTCGGCCTGGCCGCGGGGCCGCCTCTCGGCGGATTCCTGTCCACGCACTTCGGCTGGGCCTCGGTCTTCTACGTGAACCTTCCCATCGGCGCTTTCGGCTGCTGGCTGGCGTGGCGGTCCGTGGAGCGTGACCGCCCGGCCGTGTCGCGGGCGCGCTTCGACATTGCGGGAGCCGCCCTGTTCTTCGTCGGCCTGCTCACGCTGCTCCTCGCGCTCAACAAGGGGCACGACTGGGGCTGGGCGTCGTTGCCGATCTGCGGGCTCTCCGTGGTTGCCGTCGTCGCGCTGGGTGCCTTCATCGCCGTGGAACGTCGCGTGCCGGAGCCCATGCTCGACCTCGCCCTCTTTCGCCTGCCGCTGTTCTCGGGCGCGGTCTGGACGGCCATGCTCACCTACGTGACCATCTTCGCCGTCCTGTTCCTGCTTCCCTACTACCTGGCCTGGAGGGGCTATGCGCCCGGAACTGCGGGGCTGCTGCTGATGTGCCAGCCGCTCGTGATGATGGCGACCGCGCCCGCGGCGGGCACGCTCTCCGACCGCTACGGCACGCGCATCCTTGTCGTTGCCGGCCTGCTGTTCCTCGCAGCCGGGCTCGGGATCCTGTCCACGCTGGGAGCCGCATCGCCGGTGCGGGTCGTGATCCTCGGGATGGTCGTGGTCGGCTTCGGCATCGGGCTGTTCGTGGCGCCCAACAACAGCCAGCTGCTCGGCGCGGCGCCGGCCCACCGGCGGGGCATCGCCTCCGGTGTCCTGGCGGCGTCGCGAAACGTCGGCATGGTCCTGGGCGTGGGACTTGCCGGCGCCTTCTACACCACCGCGCTGGCACATCACGGCCCGGACGCGGTCCCCGTCGGCATCTCGTGGACGCTGCGGCTCATGGCATCGCTGGCCTTCCTGGCTGCGCTCGTGAACTGGCGCCTGAGGCAGCATCCGCAGGCCGCTTGACTCTCCCCCCGGGGGAGACTCCATGGTTGTCCGCGCAGGCTTGCGCAGTCCCCATCCGGGAGGGGCATGTGTTCAGGATCGGTGAGTTCTCAAGGCTGGCGCAGGTGACGGTCAAGGCGCTGCGGCTGTACGACGAGCGTGGCCTGCTCGTCCCGGCCCGCGTCGATCGCTCAAGTGGTTACCGCTTCTACTCGGCTGCGCAGTTGCCGCGGCTGCAGCGGATCATCGCCCTCAAGGACCTCGGCCTCACACTCCAGGAGATCGGTGATCTGCTGGACGAGGAGCCGGGCCTGGTCGAGATCCGCGGCATGCTGCGACTGCGGCGCGCCCAGCTGGAGCGCGAGATCGCGGACGGTCTAACGCGGCTTGCGCGCGTCGAGGCCTACCTGGCGCGGATCGAAAGGGAGGGCGACATGCCCGCTTACGACGTGACGATCAAGAGTGCGCCGGCGCTGCGCGTGGCGGCGCTGCGGGACACGGTCCCGCACTATCCCGACATCGAGCGGCTCTTCGGCGAGCTGTGCGGCTTCCTCGGCAGCTCGCGACTGCAGTTCACCGGACCGCCGCTGGCGTTGTACCACGACGGCGAGTACCGCGAACAGGACGTGGACATCGAGGTGGCGGCGCCGTTCGCGGGCCGCCTGCCTCCGCACCCGCGCGTGCTTGAACGGGAGCTCCCGGCCGAGCCGTGCCTGGCCTGCACCGTGCACCAGGGCCCGTACGAGGAGTTGCGCCACGCCTACGCGGCGCTGCTCGGCTGGGTGGAAAGCAACGGCTACCACATCACCGGGCCGGATCGCGAGGTGTACCTGGTCGGTCCCGGGTCCGGGCGCGGTCCGACCGCGTACGTGACCGAGTTGCAGGTGCCGGTGGCGCGCGACGGCGGGTAGACGGTCGAATGGGAACGGCACGGCACCGTCGCGCGAGTGGCGGTGCCGATCTTCGTGGCAAGGCGACTTGCGCCGGCGCAAGTTGCAGGGCACGGACTGCGTTCCACGGAGTCGGGGTTGACTCCAGCCGCGGTGTCTGTGTAGCGTCGCCTTCGCGGCGCCGGTCCCGGCGCAGATTGCCTGACATCCAGCCTGAAGACGGAGCACCCCGGTGGCGCAGAAATTCTATGTGGTCTGGGAAGGCCGTGAGCGCGGGATCTTCACCGATTGGGACCGCTGCAAGGCGCAGATCGACAAGTTCGCCGGGGCCCGCTACAAGTCGTTCAAGACCCGGGCCGAGGCCGAGGCGGCCTTTCGTGGCAGCAGCGAGGCTTCGATCGGCAAGTCCCACAAAGCCGCCGCAAGGCCCACCGGCAAGGTCCCTCGCACCTACAGCGCCGCCGAGGTCGCCGAACTTCCCGTGCAGACGAAGATCTTCGCCGACGGCGGCTGCGAGCCCAACCCGGGACAGGCGGGCTCGGGCGTGGCTGTCTATCGCGACGGCCTGGTCGACGAGCTCTGGTACGGCCTCTACAACCCGCGGGGCACCAATAACACCGCCGAGCTCAATGCCCTGCACCAGGCGCTGCTGATGGCCGAGAAGGAGATCGAGCGCAAGGTGACGGTCGCCATCTTCTGTGACTCCCGATACGCCATCCAGTGCGTCACGCAATGGGCCGTGAGCTGGGAGAAGAAGGGCTGGAAGAAGCCGGGCGGCGACATCAAGAACCTGGACCTGATCCAGCCCGCCTACGCGCTCTACACGAGGTTGAAGAAGTCGGTGCAGGTGCTGCACGTGAACGGGCACACCGGGCTCGAGGGCAACGAACTGGCCGACCGCATGTCGATCCACGGCATCGACACGAAGGAGAAGGCCTTTGCCCGCTACGAGGCGGCAACGGACCTCGGTGTGATCCTGGCGATGAGGAAGGGCTGAGCAGCGTCGGCATCGGACCGTTCAGGGCATCGGAAGAAAGGCAAGCCATGCGCATGATCTCGCTGCTGAGGGTCGCGTCGACCTTCGCCTTCGTGCTCCTGGCCGCGCAGGCAGCCCTGGGACAAGCCGTGTCGGTACAAGTCGTCGAGACCGCGCCGGGCCAGTGGGAGCTGCTGCGCGACGGCCAGCCGTATTACATCTACGGCGCCGGCGGCGGCGGCCCGAAGGACATGCTGGCCGCGGCCGGCGCCAACACCTTCCGCACCTGGGGCGTGGGCCCCGACCTCGGGCAGCAGCTGGACGAGGCGCAGCGCCTGGGTTTGACGGTCGTCATCGGCCATTGGCTCGGGCACGAGCGGCACGGCTTCGATTACGGCAATGCCGAGGCGACGGCCGAGCAGCTTGCGCGCGTGCGCCGCGACGTGCTGGCCTGGAAGGACCATCCCGCGCTGCTGCTCTGGGCTGTCGGCAACGAGATGGAGGGCTTCGCGGAGGGCGACAATCCCGCCATCTGGAAGCATGTCCAGGCCGTGGCGGCGATGATCAAGGAGCTCGACCCGAACCATCCTGTGATGACCGTGACGGCCGAGATCGGCGGCGGCCGCGTGCAGGCCGTCCACAGCCTGTGCCCGGACATCGACATCATGGGGATCAACTCCTACGGCGGGTTGCCGTCGGTGCCCGAGCGCTACCGCAGGCTGGGCGGCACCAAGCCGATCATCATCACCGAGTTCGGGCCGCCGGGAGTCTGGGAGATCGGCCTGACGAGCTTCGGGGCGCCTCCCGAGCGGACCAGCACCGAGAAGGCCGCCATCTATCGTGATGCCTTCACGAAGGGCTGCCTCGAGGCGCGAGGGCTCTGCCTGGGCGGTTTCGCGTTCATCTGGGGATCCAAGATGGAGGCCACATCCAGCTGGTACGGCATGTTCCTGCCGACGGGCGAGAAGCTCGCCGCCGTGGACGCCATGACCGAGCTGTGGAGCGGCCGCCCGCCCGCCAACCTCTGCCCGGAGATCCGCGCCTTCCGGCTTGTGGGGCCCGATGTCGTGCAACGCGGTGACACGGTGCGGGTCGAACTCGAGGTCGCCGATCCCGAAGGGGCCGGGGTAACGGTCCAATGGCTCGTGCGCAGCGAAGCGCCGGAGTACATGACCGGCGGCGATGCACAGCCGTTGCCGCTCGAGCTCGACGGCATCATCACCGCCTCATCGGCGAGCGGCGCCACGCTCGTGATGCCGGGTGGCGGGCTCTACCGGCTCTACCTGACGGCGCACGACGGCGCCGGCGCGGCGGCGACCGCGAACGTGCCGCTCAAGGTGGAAGGCGAGCCGGGCGGCGCGCGGGCCAAGCTGCCGCTGGCGGTCTACGCCGACGACGCTGCCCTGCCGTGGGTGCCCTCGGGCTGGATGGGCGGTACCGACGCGTTGAAGCTCGACGCCGAATCCACGGTTGAGCCCCACAGCGGCAAGACCTGCCTCGAGGTTCTCTACGATGCGCCGGGCATGTGGGTCGGCGTGGCCTGGCAGCACCCGACCGGCGACTGGGGCGACAAGCCGGGCGGTTATGACCTCACCGGCGCGCGAAAGCTCACCTTCTGGGCGCGCGGCAGCGAGGGCGGCGAACGCCTCGATTTCGGCGTCGGCCTGCTCGGCTCGGACAGGAAGTATCCCGACACGACGAAGGCCGAACTGAAGGGCGTGAAGCTGGGCCGGGAATGGAAGCGCTACAGCATCGACCTGAAGGACAGGGACCTGACCCGCATCAAGACGCCATTCGTGTGGTCGATGGCGGGACGCGGGCGCCCCGTCACTTTCTACCTGGATGACATCCGGTTCGAGTGACGGGGCGACCATGTTGCTGCCGGGCCTGTTCCGCGCGGGCCGGCCTTACTCCACGAGCGTCATCTTGCCGGCCAGCGTGCTGCCGCCGGTCCTGAGCCGGTAGAGGTAGGTCCCGGAGGCGGCCAACCGGCCGTCGCGGCCCTGGCCGTCCCACCTGACCGCATGTGTGCCGGGCTCGAGGTCCGCATCCACGAGCGTGCGCACCAGACGCCCCGACACATCGAAGATCGACAGGTTCACCGGGCCGCGCTCCACGAGCGAGAAGCTGATGGTCGTCGCCGGGTTGAACGGATTGGGGTGGTTGCGACCCAGCACGGGGCCGTGCGGGAGCGCATCGCCGACGGCGCTCGATCCGCCCAGCGGCGCGCCGACGGTCACCGTCACCGGCTCCGTGACGCACGCGATATCGGCGGCCGCCGTCAGGTTGTTTTCGCCCAGGCCCATCGTGAAGGTGCGGTCGGCGCCGTACATCCTCGGCACCAGGGCATCGGCCATCCATTCGAGCACGCGCCCGAAGCCGAAGATCACCATGCCGGCGTTCGGGCCGCCGTCGGTCGAGCCCATGCTGCGGTGCGCGTCGGGAGCATCGTCTCCGTTGTCGTCGCTGAGGAACAGGTAACGCGAGCCGGCGGTGTCCAGGTAGTACAGCCACTGCGGGTCGGTCATCACCGTCATCCACTGCTCGGCATTGTCGGCGGCGCTGCTGCTCGAACCGTCGGACGTGACGACGACATCGCCGGTGTCCAGCGAGCCGCCGGGCGTGCCCTCGTAAAGGAGCCAGTAATTGCCGGCGTTGTCGGCCCCGGCTTCCTCGACGGTCATGCGCATGAAGGTCGGGTAGATCTCCCAGAGGATGCTCCAGCGGTACAGCGGATTGTCGTAGACCGAGCGGAAGGTCACCTTCAGCGGGCCGTGGCCCACCAGGGTCGTCGTGACGGCGTGGTCGCCGGGGTGGAAGCTCCCGGTGCTGATGCCTTCGCGGCTCACGTCCATGTTGGGGATGCCGCGGTACTCGCCACGCTCGAAGCTGCCGACTTCCGAATGGTAGCTGAGCCAGTCATGGCCTTCGTTGTCGATGATGCTGGCGAAGCCGCCGCCCTCGAGATGGTAGTAATAGTCGGCGCGCTCGGTGCTGACCAGGTAGGTGAGCTGGCCTTCGTACTGCAGGCTGTCGAGCGTCGTCGGGACGGTCACGGCCGGCGGGGCCGGGCAGCCGCCACAGGCGCCGACCACATCGAAGAGCACGCGATAGTGGCGCGAGCCCTGCGCCGGCGTCGTGTCGTTCACGACGAAGACCAGGTTGCCCACCGCGTTCGTGGCGGCGTCGAAGCCGGCGGCGGCATCGAACTGGAAGGGCACTGCCGGGTCGAGGACGGCGCCGGTGCTGTCGATCTCGACGACCTGGAAGGCGTTCGGGTCCAGGGTGCCGCTGATGCCGGCCAGGAACGCGGTCAGGTCCACCGCGGCGTCCACGGGCAGGTCCACGCGCGCGGCGCTGCCGGCGGTGACATCGACGGCGTACCCGTACTGCTGGTCAGCCAGCGCCGCGACCGGCGCCAGCACGATCAGGATCAATACTGCCGACACCAGCGGGTTCTTTCGAAGATGCGACACGGTGGCCTCTGCTTTCCGGCATCGAGGGATGCGGGACCGGGATGCGCTGCCGGGGGCGGTTGATGGCCGAGCCCCCGGGACAGTCATGATTCTAGACTAAAAAAACGCACGAAACAACAAATATTACGCAAACATTGACCCAATATTGATTTTGTGTATCAATTTGGGTGAGATCTTCGACCGGAAGCGCAGGATCGCCCGTCCCGGGGCCGTGTTTCACTCTGAGCGCCGTGACGGGGTTCCGCCGGGCACGGCGTGCCGATGGCGCGCCATTCGGACCTCGTCTACGATGCTGGGCCGCAACAGCGACCGAACGGAAACCGGGGAGACAGGGCGCATGATCTGGGTGTGGACGGGTTTCATCGCTTTCGTGCTCCTGATGCTGGCCCTGGACCTGGGCGTCTTCCACCGGAAGGCGCACGTGATCGGCGTGAAGGAAGCCCTCCGCTGGTCGGCGTTCTGGATCGCACTGGGGCTCTCGTTCGGCATCTTCATCTGGTTCGCCTACGATGCCCACTGGTTCGGGCTCGGGTTGGGCATCGACGTTGTCGATGGCGCCGCCAACGACGGCCGCACCGCACTGGGCAAGTACCTCACCGGCTACGTCGTCGAGAAGTCGCTCAGCGTCGACAACATCTTCGTGATCGTCATGATCTTCAGCTATTTCGGCGTGCCGGCCCTGTACCAGCACCGGGTTCTGTTCTGGGGCATCCTCGGCGCGCTCATCCTGCGCGGGACGATGATCGCCGTCGGCGCGAAGCTCATCCACGAGTTCCACTGGGTCCTCTACGTCTTCGCCGTGTTCCTCATCGGCACCGCGTTCAAGATGCTGTTCATGAAGACGGAGAATGCGGACCCCGAACACAATGCTGTCGTCAGGCTCACGCGCCGGCTGTTTCCGATCACGTCGCGCTTCCACGGCGAGCACTTCATCGTGCGGGCCGGGACCACCGCCTCGAAGGAAAGCGAAGTGCCGGGCGCCGCCGTGCTGCGCGACGAAGTGGTCGAGAAGGCGCGCCCCGGCGCCCTGCTGCTGACGCCGCTGGCGCTGGCGCTGGTCATGGTGGAGACCACCGACCTCATCTTCGCCGTCGACTCGATCCCGGCGATCTTCGCCATCACCGGCGACCCGTTCCTGGTCTTCACGAGCAATGTTTTCGCGATCCTCGGCCTGCGTTCGCTGTATTTCGCCCTGGCCGGGGCCGTCGACAAGTTCCGCTACCTGAAGGTCTCGCTGGCGCTGGTGCTGCTCGTGGTCGGCGTGAAGATGCTGATCGCCGGCTGGCTGAAGAGCATCCTCGGCGAGCACTTCAACGCCCTGCTGCTGCTGGTCGTCCTGGCCATCCTCGGCATCGGCGTGGCCTGTTCGCTGCTTGCGGACAGGCGGGATGCCCGGCGCGGGTAGCGCGCCGGGAAATCCCATCCGCTTTCTTCGACCTGCATGCGGCCCCCGCCAACGGGCATATTTGCCCATCGTTTCCTGCCTGTCGGGCGATGGCGGATGCTACAATCGGTAGCGGTGCCTGCACATCCCGGAGGTCCGCGTGCGCATCCCGAACATCTTCCGTGTCGCCGTCACGATCGCCCTGGTTTCGCTGCCGTGCGCGTTGCGCGCGGCCCCGCCGCCGTTGTCGCTGCAATCGGTCTACGAGACGGCGCCCGCGCGGGACGGCTACGATCGCTTCCTGGAACTCGAGACAGGTCGCATCTACACGGGCGGCCTGCAGGTCGGCGCCACCTGGGACGACGACCAGGCGCAGTTCATCGACGCCGAACTCGGGCTCGACGTGATGATCGCCGGCAACGGGGCCGTCCTCGACCTGCAGGGGCAGTCGATCCGCATCTCGTTCTGCACGAACCGGCTCGACATGCAGGACTGCATCGTGCTGGACGGGGGCGTGCGCTTTGTCGGCGACAGGACGCTGGCCGTGGATCGCGTGCCGTCGGGATCGGTCCGCTACTGCACGTTCTACCGGCCGGTGGACTACGCCGTGCGCCTGATGGGTGCCGGCGCCGGCGTGACCTGCGAGCGCAACCTCGTCGTCGATCCGGTCGACACCGGACAGGACGTCGTGATCTGGAGCGGCATCACCGGCCTCCACCTGCCGACCGGCCTCGCCTTCGGCATCTCGGTGCAGACCGATGCCTTCGGGTTGCCCGACCTGCGCGACAACTGGACCTGGCACAGCGAGCCGCGGGCCAACGAGGACCCGCTTCGCCATTTCGGCTTTCTCTGAGAGTACAGCTGAACGCTTCCCGCCCCGTGGGACGATGCCGGTTCGGCACCGCACAACAACATCCTCGGCAGCGATCCGGGTCTGCGCGACCCGGAGCACGGCGACTTCCATCCCGTCCGCGCGCCGCAGTACGGTTCGCGCATCGTGCCGGCGGCTGTGGCCCTCGACGCTTCGGCTTCCGGCGCGGCAGTGCCTGATCGCCGCGAGCCCGGCGCCGCGCGAGCGGCCACGCTGAACGTCGGCGGTGACATCGCGGTCGATACCGTCTGGGACGCGGCAACGGTGACGGTGGGCAGCGACGTGGTCATCCGTGACGGCGCCGTGCTGACCGTGGCGGCCGGTGCCGGCATCCGCTTCACGGGGCACCACGGACTGGTGGTGCGCGACGGCGCCCTGCAGGCCTGGGGAACGCCGACGGCGCCCATCACCTGGGACACGGCCCATCCGCAGGACTTCACGACGGAGCCGGACACTGCCGGCAGCTGGGGCGGCATCACCTTCCTGAACGTCCCGGCCGATAACCCGCCCTCGTTCCTGCGCGGCTGCGTGCTGCAGCACGCGAAGGCGGTGCCCGGCCACGGGCCCGACGACGACACACCGCGCGTGGGCGGACGCTGCCCCGACGGCGCCGGCGGTGCGCTGCGCCTGGTCGGCCCCGGCAGCGTGGAGATTTCCGGCAGCATCCTGCGCCACAATGCCGGCGCACGCGGGGGCGCGTTGGTCGCGCACTACGGCGCCACGCCGCTGCTCGTCAACGTGCTGATGCATGACAACACCGCCTGGACCCGCGCGGGGGCGGCCTACGTCAGCCATGCCGCGCCGCGCTTCGTGCACGACACGCTCATCGACAACCAGGCCGTGAACGCCGACATCTACGCCCGCACTGCCGGCGCCGTCGACCACTTCCACGCCCGGCCGCACTACGCCGGTTGCATCGTCTACGGCAACGTCACGAACCATCACGAGCCGCACCAGATCCTCGAGCCGCGCAGTGCCGACATCGACCATTGCAACGTGGAAGGGTACGGGCTGGGTGTCGGCGGCATGGACAGTGACCCGCTGTTCCTGGCACGGTGGAACACCCGCGGGCTGCTCAGCGGGGCGTCGCCCTGCATCGATGCCGGCGATCTCACCGCCGCGCAGGCCTGGCTGCCCGAGGTGGACCTGGCCGGCAATCCGCGCCGTGCCGGCCTCGAGGTGGACCTGGGTTGCTACGAGTACCTGGCGCCGACGGGCGTACCGGGACTGCCGCTGCAACGCGCGATCCCGGTGTCGGCGCAGCCGAACCCGGCCAACCCGGGCACGTGGCTGCGCTGGCGGCTGGATGGGGACGGACCGGTGCAGGTGATGGTGCGTGACGTGGGCGGCAGGCTCGTGCGGCGACTGGTCGACGCAACCCGCGCCGCGGGCTCGCAGGCCGTCTTCTGGGACGGGCGCGACGATGCCGGGCGTCGCGTCGCGGCAGGCGCCTATGTGGCGCAGGTCACTGGCGCGGCAGGGCGCGGCACGGTCAAGGTGATGCTGGTGCCGTAGGCCGGAGGATCAGCGCAGCAGCACGACCTTCTCGCTCGTCTGCCCGCGCGGCGTCACCACGCGCACCCAGTAGACGCCGGTGCCGACCGGCAGGCCCGTGCGGTCGCGTCCGTCCCAGGCCAGATGGTGTTCGCCGGCCGGCAATCGACCGGACAGCAGTCGCGCCACAAGGCGGCCGCGCAGGTCGAACACCGCAGCGTCCACCTGGTCGGCGGCGGGCAACTGCAGCCGGAAGCTGGTGCGTCCGGGGCTCGGGTTCGCCGAGGCGTGCGAGATCCGCAATGACGTCTTGATGGCGGACGGCTCGACCGCAGACGTTGTCGCCAGGGTCCATCGCGCAATTCTCTGCGAGGACTTGTCTCCGGCCGTGTTGAAGAACCCGCCCACGAACAGGTCGTTGTCGTAGGCGGTCAGGCACAGCGCGCCCAGGTTGTTGCCACCGGGGCCCTGGCCCAGGCCGGAGCCGAGTGCAGCCCAGCCCGCCCCGTCCCAGGAAGCAATACGGGTCACGGGCGTCCCGCCTGCCGCGCCGATATTCCCCGCCACAAACAGCTTTCCGCCCGCCGAGGTCATGACGTCCGCGTAATAGTCCAGTCCCGTGCCGACAGCCACCCATGCGCTTCCGTCCCAGCGCGCGATGCTGCCCGGCAGCGGGTTGGCGCCGCTCGCCGTGAAATCGCCCGAGGCAAAGAGTTCGCCGCCGTGGACGGCCAGGGCGGTGACCCGGCCGTCGAAGCCGCCACCGAACGCGCTCCAGGTGAAGCCGTCCCATCGTGCGATGTTCTGTGCGGCGACGCCGTTGATGCTGTCGAAAAGGCCCGCGCACACGACATTCCCGTTCCAGACGGTCAGGCGGGTGGACGAAGCGCCGAAGTCGGGCGTCATCGTGCCGATGGTCTGCCACTGTGCACCGGTCCAGCGGGCGACCTGTCCCAGCGGCGCGCCCGAACCCACTTCGGCCATGAGCAGGCCGCCGGCGACCAACTCCGAATCGTAGTCGACGATCTGTGCGCCTTGCCCCACGAGGCCGCCGTTAAAGCCCTCCCAGGTCGAGCCGTTCCAGGCGATGATGTTGCGCGAGTCCACGTCGGCGCCGCCCGTGAAGTAGCCCGAGACCACCAGCCGCCCGTTCCACGTCGTCAACTGGTCGCCGGACGGATTGCCGAACGGGTCGTTCAGCCCGCTGTCCAGCGCGTTCCACTGCACCCCATCCCAGGCGGCGATGCCCTGGGCCGCGCCCAGCTTGCCGATCATCTTGAAACTGCCTGTCGCGATGAGTTGCCCGCCGTATGCGGTCAGGCCGTTGACGTACCCTTCATCCGCCACGCCATAGCCCGTGCCCAGCGCGCGGAACCGCGCGCCGTCCCAGGCCACGATGTTCCTGCCGCCCTTGATCACGCCGCCGTCGGTGTAGTCGTAGAAGCCCTGGAGGTTGCCGGCCAGGAAGAGCTCGCCGCCGATGCGCGTGAAGGTGTTCAGGTGCGAACCGAACTGGCCCCAGGGGCGGGCCGGGCCGGCGTCCCAGCCGGAGCCGTTCCACCACGAGGACGACGGGCCGGGATGATTGAAGAAGGGGCCGACGACGAACAGCTGGCCGCCGTCCTCGCCCATGCCGAACACATCGGAGACATCGTCGGTCAGGGGATGGAGCGCGGCGCCGTCCCAGCGCGCGAGGTTGAGGGCGGTGACATTGCCGTTGTCGCCGGATGAGAACCAGCCGTGGAGGAAGAGATCGCTGCCGACAGCCGCCAGCCGCTGCACCTCGCCGTCCAGCGCGGCCACGTTGTAGGTCCAGGTCGAGCCGTCGAAGGCGTTCAGGTAGTTGCGGGCGTTCTCGTCGTCGAAGAAGCCGCCCACATAGAGCGTCGAACCCACGCGCGCGCCGGCCACAAGGTAGCCGGCGGCTGCGGCCGCGAAACCGCCCACATCGCTCCAGGCCGAGCCGTTCCAGCGCGCAAGGCAGCGGGCGGCCACCGCGGGCGCATCGACCGTACTGAACGAGCCGAGCAGCAGCAGCGTCGAGCCGTCCGCCACGAGCACAAGATTGGTTGGATCATCCGGTGCCCCGTTGCCAACGGGCGCCCACGCTGAACCCGTCCATCGCGCGACGTTGGGCAGGTAGGTGTCGCCCGAAGCCGTGAAATCCCCGGCCGCATACAGCGTCGTGCCGACGACGGCGAGCGAGGTGACGGTGCCGTTGAGGCCATCGCCCATCGACTCGAATTCCGACCCGTTCCACTGCACCACATTCTGCACCGGCATGCCGCCGGCGTGGGAAATGTCCCCGGCGGCGACCAGGGTGCCGTTCCAGTTGACCGTGGCCTGGATGATGCCGGTCCAGCGGGTGGCGACGCCCGTGAGACCCGGCGCGCCATAGTCCGACGACCAGCTCACATCGGCGGGATCGGCGCTGGCCACCGCAACGCCCGCGAGCACGACGAACAGGGCCCCGGCGATACCGGCAATCCGGAGCCGGAGCAGGGACGTACTCACGATCCGTCGCGACAGGCAGTGGACCGGGCTCGACATGGGGATGGCCTCCGGGGATGGCGCGACGATCAGGTACGTTTGCAGGCTGGGTTGCCCTTCGGCGAACCTGCTGAGCGTAGCATAGAGGATGGAATATGTCTACATTTCAAAGCCGCGACCGTGGAGCGCGATTTTCCGCCTTTTCGTGCGGCCTCCAGCGCGTCGGGGTGGACTCGGCGACACCGCGGCCGGCGGTCTTGTTGTTCCTGGTCCTGGCGTTCGGGGACTGCCGCCATCAGGAGTCTTGTATATACTTGCCAATCATCGCTGACTCCTAACGCCAATGCGTTCTCAGGACCACGTCGGAACCACGTCAATGTCACGGTGCCCCTGGGCGGGCAGCAGGGGACATGAACCAGGAAACATGAACCAGGAAACATGAATCAGGACAACCCCGACAATCCCAATACACTGAGCCTGTCCTACGCCGACCGGCTGTGGCACTCATGGCAGGCCGATCCCGACAGCGTGCCTCAGGCCTGGCGCGACTGGTTCGCGACGCAGGGCGGCAGCCCCACGGCTCCCGGCTACCGGCCCTCGGGCCACCTCGACGATCGCGCACTCGACGACCAGAACAAGGTCGACCAGCTGGTGCGCAACTTCCGCGTGCGGGGGCACGGCATCGCCCGCCTGGATCCGTTGCGCGAGCCGCCGTCGGCGCCGCCCGAGCTGACGCTGGAATACTACGGGTTCGGCGAGGCCGACCTCGACCGCGTGTTCGCCGCCGGCACGCTCAGCCCGGGCGACATGCTGCCGTTGCGCGAGATCCTGCGCCGCTTGCAGGCAACCTATTCGCGGTTCATCGGCGTGCAGTACATGCACATCGACGACCTGCAGGTTCGCCAGTGGCTGCAGACGCGCATGGAGCCGACGGAGAACCGCCTCGAGCTGACGCCGGAAGTGCAGCGGCGCATCCTGCAGCGCCTGATCGACGCCGAGATATTCGAGGAGTTCATCCAGAACAAGTACCTCGGCGCCAAGCGGTTCAGCCTCGAGGGCGGCGAGACGGTGATCCCGCTGCTGGACCTGGCCATCGAACATGCCGGTCTCCAGGGACTGGAGAAGATCGTCATCGGCATGGCCCACCGCGGCCGGTTAAACGTGCTGGCCAACATCCTGGGCAAGAGCCCGCGGAAGATCTTCGCCGAATTCGAGGACGCCGACCCCGAGCAGTTCGTGGGCTACGGCGACGTGAAGTACCACCTCGGCCACCATTCGGATTGGACTACGCTGCAGGGCACCGTGGTGCACCTGTCACTGTGCTTCAATCCCAGCCACCTGGAATTCGTGGGCCCGGTGGCGCTGGGTCGGGTTCGCGCGCGGCAGGATCGCGTCGGCGACCTGGACCACGAGAAGTCGATGGCTATCCTCATCCACGGTGATGCCTCGTTCATCGGCCAGGGCGTCACGCAGGAGACGCTCAACCTGTCGCAGCTGGCGGGCTACGAGAGCGGCGGCACGGTGCATGTGGTGATCAACAACCAGATCGGGTTTACGACCGACCCCGAGGAGGCGCGCTCCAGCCGCTACTGCACCGATGTGGCCCGCATGCTGCAGACGCCCGTCTTCCACGTGAACGGCGAGGATCCCGAGGCGGTGGCGCAGGTCGTCAGGCTGGCGCTCGATTTCCGGCGGCAGTGGCGTCGCGACGTCATCATCGACATGTACTGCTTCCGGCGCCGCGGGCACAACGAGACCGACGAACCGGCCTTCACCCAGCCGTTGATGTACGAGGCGATCCGACGGCGGCCGTCAGTGCGCGCCGGCTATCTCGACCGGTTGACGCGCTCGAACCACGTCACCGTGGAGATGGCCGAGCAGATGGCCGTCAGCCGCCGGCAGCACCTGCAGTCGACGCTGGACGAGGTGCGCGAGGCGCCGCGCGTCGCCGCGCCGACGGTCGAGCGCAAGCGCGTGCTGGGGCCGGTCTGGCGGGAATACCAGGGCGGGCCGGAGCCGGGCGGGCCGCCTGTGTTGACGGGCGTGCCGCGCGCCAGGCTCGAGGAGATCCTGCGCGCCCTGGCGGCCGTGCCGGTCGGGTTCACGCCGCACCGGAAGATCGAACGCCTGCTGGAACAGCGGCGAGCCATTGCCGACGGTAAGCATGCCGTCGACTGGGCGGCGGCCGAGTGCCTGGCCTACGGGTCGCTGGCGCTCGACGGACATCCGGTGCGCCTGAGCGGCCAGGACAGCCAGCGCGGCACGTTCGGGCATCGCCATTCCGTGCTTCACGACGTGAACACGGGCGCCATCCATGCTTCGCTGCAGCACCTGGCCCCGGGGCAGGCGCCGGTGCAGACGATCAACAGCCCGCTGTCGGAAGTGGCCGTGATGGCGTTCGAATACGGCTACAGCCTGACCTATCCCGAGGCGCTCGTCATCTGGGAGGCGCAGTTCGGCGATTTCTGCAATGTGGCGCAGCCCATCATCGACCAGTTCATCACCAGCGGCGAGACCAAGTGGGGCATGCTGTCGGGCCTGGTGCTGATGCTGCCGCACGGCATGGAGGGCATGGGGCCCGAGCATTCCAGCGCGCGGCTCGAGCGGTTCCTGAGCCTGGCCGCCGCCGACAACATCCAGATCGCCAACCCGACGACGCCGGCCCAGTTGTTCCACCTGCTGCGACGCCAGGTCTGGCGCCACTGGCGCAAGCCGCTGGTGATGCTCAGTCCCAAGAGCCTGCTGCGGCTTCCCGCCTGCGTGTCTACGCTGGAAGAGTTGACCGAAGGCGCATTCCATCCGGTGCTGGGTGACCCCGAGGCGCCCGATCCGGCGACCGTGTCGCGCGTGCTGGTCTGCAGCGGCAAGGTCTTCTATGACCTGCTCGAGGAACGCCGGCGTCGTGGTCGCAGTGATGTGGCCATCCTGCGACTCGAACAGATGTACCCGCTGCCGGCCAGTGCGCTGATCGAGGCGGTGGACGCGTTCCGCGACGGCACCGAGCTCGTCTGGGTGCAGGAGGAGCCGGCCAACATGGGCATGTGGCCGTACCTGAGGTACCGTTTCGGGGAGAAGTTCCTGGGCCGCCCGCTGGTCGGAGCCTGTCGCCCGGAAGCGGCGAGCCCGGCCACCGGCTCGGCCGGGGCCCACACGATCGAACTGGCCCTGCTGATGGATCGCGTGTTCGGCGCGGTCAGCGGACCGGGCCTGATCACGGGCGCCCGCGGCGCCTGAATCAAGGAGTAGCGACCCATGCCGCTCGAGGTGAAGGTCCCCGCGCTCGGGGAGTCCATCCAGGAAGTCCAGGTCTCGGCCTGGCTGAAGCAGCCCGGCGAGAACGTGGCGCTGGACGAGCCCCTGATCGAGCTCGAGACGGACAAGGCGACGGTGGAGGTGCCGGCGCCCGCGGCCGGCGTCGTGGTCGAGATCGTGGCCGCCGTCGGCGCGGTGCTCAAGGTGGGCGATGTGCTCGCGCGGATCGAGGCGGGGGGAGCCGCGAAGGTTGCGAAGCCGGCGGTTGCCGCGGCGCCGTCAGCGGCACCTGCGAAGTCGCCGGCCGCCGACGCGGAGCGGACGATCATGCCGGCGGCCCGGCGCGTGCTCGCGGAGAACGCGCTCGACGCCGACCTGGTCACGGGCACCGGCCCCGGAGGCCGCGTGCTCAAGGAGGACGCCGTTCGGGCGGTGGCGGGCGCCGTGCCGAATGCCGTGCCGTCTGCCGTGCCGTCACCGGCGCCGGTCGTCGCGCCGATGCCGCCGGCATCCGCGTTCACGGGCGAGCGCAGGACGCGCACCGTGCGCATGAGTCCCATCCGGCGCAAGATCGCCGAGCGCCTGGTGCAGGCGCAGCGCGACGCGGCCCTGCTCACGACGTTCAACGAGATCGACCTGTCGCGCGTCAAGGCCCTGCGCAGCGAGCACCAGGAAGCCTTCCAGGCCCGCTACGGCGTGAAGCTCGGCATCATGAGCTTCTTCGTGAAGGCGGCGGTCGAGGCGCTGCAGATGGTTCCCGAGATCAATGCGAGTGTCGAGGGCGACAGCACCGTCTATCACGACTACTGTGACATCGGCATCGCCGTGGGCGGTGGCAAGGGCCTGGTCGTGCCGGTGATCCGCAACGCCGAAGGCCTGGGCTTCGGCGACCTGGAGCGGATCATCGCCGACTTCGCCAAGCGTGCCCAGGCCAACAAGCTCGACCTCGATGAACTGCAGGGCGGCACGTTCACCATCAGCAACGGCGGCATCTTCGGCTCGCTGTTGTCGACGCCTATCGTCAACCCGCCGCAGAGCGGGGTGCTGGGCCTGCATGCGATCCAGGACCGCCCCGTTGCGATCAACGGGCAGGTCGTTATCCGCCCCATGATGTACGTGGCACTCACCTACGACCATCGCCTGGTCGACGGCCGCGAATCGGTGGCGTTCCTCGCGCACATCAAGCACTGCGTCGAGCAGCCCGAGCGGCTGCTGCTGAAGGTCTGACGAAGATGGAAGCAACGAAGAAGCACGACCTGGTCGTGATCGGCGCCGGCCCCGGCGGCTACGCCGCGGCGATCCGCGCGGCGCAGCTGGGCCTCGACACGGCCTGCGTGGAGAGGGAGCCGCGACTGGGCGGCACCTGCCTTCGGGTGGGCTGCATCCCGAGCAAGGCACTGCTCGAGTCCAGCGAGAAGTACGCCGAGGCCCGGCACGGGCTGGCGCAGCACGGGGTGCTCGTGAAGGACGCGGGCCTGGACCTGGCGGCGATGATGGCTCGCAAGGACGGCATCGTCACGACGCTGACCGAGGGCATCGCGGGCCTGTTCAAGGCGAACAAGGTGACGCGCTACGAGGGCACGGCGCGCCTGGACGGGCCGGGTCGCGTCGTGGTGGGTGAACAGGTGCTCGAGGCTGCGCGGATCATGATCGCCACCGGCAGCACCGCGGCGTCGCTGCCCGGCGTGGCGCTCGACGGCGACCGCATCGGCGACTCGACGGCGGCCCTGGCCTGGCCCGCGGTCCCGCAGCGCCTGGTCGTCATCGGCGCCGGCTACATCGGCCTGGAACTGGGATCGGTCTGGGCCCGCCTGGGCGCGCAGGTGACGGTGGTCGAGTACCTCGACCGCATCCTGCCCGGCACCGACGGCGAGATCGCGCGCGTGGCGCTGCAGTTGTTCAGGAAGCAGGGATTGGAGTTCGTGCTTGGCGCCCGCGTGACGGGTGCGCAGGTCACCGGCGCAAAGTCGAAGGCGAAGCAGGTCGAGGTGGCAATCGAGGGTCGCGACCCGCTGGTCGCCGACCGCGTGCTCGTGGCCGTCGGCCGGAAGCCCCACACCGAAGGCCTCGGCCTGGAATCGGCGGGCGTGGCGCTCGATGCGCGCGGCTTCATCCGCATCGACGAGCAGCACCAGGCCGCGCCCGGCATCTGGGCCGTGGGCGATGTCGTCGGCGGCCTGCTGCTGGCGCACAAGGCGACCGACGAAGGCGTCGCGGTGGCCGAACAGCTGGCCGGGCGCGTCGGCCACTTCGACCCGGCCGTGATCCCGGCCGTGTGCTACACCGATCCGGAGATTGCCGGCGTGGGCCGCACCGAGGAGCAGCTCAGGGAGGGCGGCGTGCCGTTCCGCAAGGGCGTCAGCAGCTTCCGCAGCAACGGGCGGGCGCTCGCCCTCGGCCACGTCGATGGCCGGGTCAAGGTGCTGGCGCACGCGGAAACCGACCGCGTGCTGGGCGTGCACATCATCGGGCCGCGGGCCGGCGACCTCATTGCCGAAGCCGCGGCTGCGATGGCCTTCGGCGCCAGCGCCGAGGACATCGACAGCGTGTGCCACGCGCATCCGACGTTGTCGGAGGTGGTGCGGGAGGCGGCGTTTGGTGCCGGGGGGCGAGCAGGCAAATAGGCATGCGACGGGTGGATTGACCGCCAGGGACCGGGGTGTCACAATCGGGCCGCGCCCGATCTTCCTGAATCTGGTCTTCCGGCATCGCCGGAGCTTCCTCCATCCCGGGGTTCGTGCATGACCGCGCGGCTGCTTGCCCTCGTCCTCATCACCGGCTCCCTGCTGGCCCCGAGGCCCGCCCATGCCTACGTCGACCCCGGTTCCGGCAGCCTGGTCATCCAAGGGATCATCGCGGCGGTCGTCGGTGTCGGCCTGACCCTCCGGTTGTACTGGCGACGGATC
The DNA here is from genome assembly GCA_016703265.1 of bacterium. Classification (NCBI taxonomy): domain Bacteria; species bacterium. The sequence goes on along the minus strand of JADJCK010000009.1, from coordinate 134,958 downwards.
CGCAGGCTGTTCACCGGCAGATCATCCCGGGACGACGAGTCCGATGCCGACCAGTGACGGCCGCCTTGCCTCCTCGTTCCGCGATCCGGGCGGCTTCATGTTCCGGCACGAGGGACGCCTGCACCGCCAGGTGAATCGCTGCGCCGCGGACGACTTTCACCTGCTCCAAGGGTCAGGGCTCTACGATGAGCTGGTGGCGAAGGGGCTGCTGGTCGCTCACCGCGAGGTGTCACTGGATCTGGCCAGGTCTGCCGAAGCGATTGCCGTCATCGAACCCGACCCCATCCCGTTCATCAGCTATCCGTACGAGTGGTGCTTCACGCAGCTGAAGGATGCCGCCCTGGCCACGCTGCGGATCCAGTCGCTGGCCCTGAAGAAGGGGCTGGTTCTGAAGGACGCATCCGCGTACAACATCCAGTTCAGGCAGGGACAACCCGTCCTCATCGATACGCTCTCGTTCACGGCGTATCGCGACGGCGAACCCTGGGCGGCCTACCAGCAGTTCTGCCGGCATTTCCTGGCGCCGCTGGCGCTCATGGCTGGGCGCGATATCAGGCTGGGCGCGCTGCTGCGCGAGCACATCGACGGCGTGCCGTTGGACCTGGCCGCCCGCTTGTTGCCCTGGCGGTCGCGGCTGCAGCCGGGGCTGCTCATGCACATCCACGCCCATGCGGCGAGCCAGCGCAGGCATGCCGGTCGCGAAACATCCGCTCACAACGTCAGGGTCTCGCGACGCTCGCTGGAAGGGATCGTCGACAGCCTGCGTCGCACGGTCCAGGGACTGCGCTGGCGCCCCGGCGCCACGGAGTGGGGCGACTACTACGGCGCCACGAACTACACCGACGCCGCCATGGAGCACAAGCGCACCCTGGTCGGCTCCTTTCTGGCCGAAGCCGGCGCCGGCATCGTCTGGGACCTGGGTGCCAACGACGGCACTTTCAGCCGCCTGGCCGCAGAGCGGGGCCGACTGGTTGTTGCCGCCGACCGGGATCCCGCGGCCGTCGAGCGGAACTGGCTGCACTGTCGGCAGGGCAAGCAACCGTTGATGCTGCCCCTGTTGGTGGATCTGACGAATCCCAGCCCGGCCCTGGGCTGGGCCCATGCGGAGCGCCTGTCGCTGCTCCAGCGCGGGCCGGCGGGGGCGGTCATGGCGCTGGCGCTCGTGCATCACCTGGCCATCAGCAACAATGTGCCCCTCGATGTGCTCGCGCGCTTCCTGGCCGCGGCCGGTACGCACCTCATCATCGAGTTCGTTCCGAAGTCCGATTCCCAGGTGCAGCGCCTGCTGTCCACGCGTGAGGATATCTTCCCGCACTACGATCTCACGGGATTTCGTGACGCTTTCGGGAGCGCGTTCGAGACGATGAGGGCAGAGCCCGTCGCGGGCACCGCGCGCACGCTGTTTCTCCTGCGCAGTCGGCATACGGCCTGACGGAAGGCATCGGTGAACCCGTCCATGAAGCAGCAGCAGACGCCAGTCGACACCCGGCGCCGCGAATGGCTGCCGCTGGCCGCCGCCTCCGTGGCCCTGCTGGTCACCGGCTTCTGGGCCGCGCCGGCCACCGTGTTCCTCTTCAATGCCGGTGAAGTCACTACTTCGTTGCCCACCATCATCACTTGGTCCTGGCCCGTTCAGGCCGGGCTGATCGCGGTGGTGGCGCTGCTCGGCGCCATCGGCAGGGCGAGCGGCCGCAGGCTCCTGGCCGCCGTGCTGCTGGCCCTGGCCGCCCTTTTGTATCTGCAGGGCAACGTCCTCGTCCGCAGCTACGGCAAGTTCGACGGCAGCGACATCGACTGGTCGCGCCACGCCACGAGTGGCGCACTGGAGGCGGCCGTCTGGCTGGGTGTGCTGGTCGCGGCTGTCGCCTTCCGCCGTCGCTTGTGGCGTCACGCGCCGGGACTGGCGGTCGTGATCGTGCTGCTCAACGGCCTGACGATCGGGGGCCATCTGCTGTCCGGCCGCACGTTCGCCCACGCCACCACCTCGGGGCTCGATGAGGGGTTCGCCGGCTTCTCGCGCGACCGCAATGTGCTCATCGTGGTCATGGATGCCTTCGCCTCGCCCGTCTTCGAGCAGATGCTGGCCGACGACCAGGCCTGGCAGGACCGGCTGGACGGCTTCACGTGGTACCGCGACGCCCTTGCCGTGTATCCCACGACGCTGCCCTCGATCCCGGCCATCCTCTCGGGCCGCACTACGGACAATGCGCGCCCGGTGAAGGCGTTCCTGCGCGAGAGCCTCGCGCGCGACTCGCTGCCCGTGGTGCTGCAGCAGCAGGGCTTCGCCGCCACCGTCATCACCGAACCCATCTACGGGGAGTACTTCGAGGGTGTGCCCTTCGCAGGCACCGTCTCGTTCCTGGACGGCGTGCCGCAGAACCGTCACCGTCGCGATGCGCTGCTGATCTGGAACGTCGCGCTTTTCCGCTACGCGCCGCACCACCTGAAGATGCGCATCTACGCCGACCATCGCTGGCTGCTGCGGGATGATGCGTCGACCGATTCTCCGGCGCCCGGGTCGCGATCGCCATATTCCACCGCCGAGACCTACCGCGCACCGTCACCCAACCAGATGGCGGGCCGGATCCTGCAGGAGCGGCTGCTCGACACCGCAACGGCCACGAGCCGGCGACCGACATTCAAGTTCGTCCACTTCTTCACTACCCACATGCCGTGGTTCCTCGACGCCGACTGTGTGCAGCTCACGCAGGATCTCTATGCGCAGCTGACCGAACCGCAGGCCGTCGTGGCCCAGAGCACCTGCGCCCTGAACCAGTTCCTGGCGCTCGTCAAGCGGCTGGAGGAACTGGATGTCCTCGACAACACGCTCGTGATCCTGACCGGCGACCACGGCAGCCACCTCGAGCTGATTCCCGGCGCGCACGAAGCGGCCCTGGCGGCGGGCAGGCCATCACCGACCAGGGTGTTGCCGCTGCTGCTGGTCAAGCCGATCGGCGCTTCCGGGGCGTTGAAGGTGTCCGAAGCCCCAGTGAGCCTGACGGACATCGCTGCGACGGTCGCGACAGCGATGGAGGTCACATCCGTATTCCCCGGTCGTCCGCTGGACGAAGTGCCCGAGGGTGAGCTCCGTTCGCGGACCTGCTACGACTACACCTGGCTGCACGACTACTGGTGGGAGGAATACCTGCCGGCCATGACGGAGTACAAGGTGGAGGGCGCGGTCCGGGATCCGGCGGCCTGGAGCGCGGGGCGCGCGCTGCCCACCGGGCCTGCCGCGGCCGCCAGCGCGGACAGCAGCGCCGGGCGGTAGTCGCCGGCGCCCAGGGACGGCAGGGTTTTGCATGATTTGGCGTATGCATATGTAATGATACAGCCAATATACGAGATACATATCATCTGGTATTCTGCCTCATCCACACAGGATTTGCACTTGTAGCTCCGGGAGCGTCACCACCATGGCACGCCATCACCGCCTTGTTCCAGTCTTCGGCCTGATGTTGCTGGTCATCGCCAGCGGATTCGGCGCGGCGAGTGCCGCCCCCGGCGACGAGAACTGGGCCACAGTGTGCAGTGCACCCGGCGCCGACAGGTTCGTCTTCACCTCGACCGTGTTCGAGGGCGATCTCGTGATCGGCGGCAGCTTCGACGCGGTCGGCGGCCTCGGCGCGCGCCGCCTGGCCCGCTGGGACGGGGCCGCCTGGTCGGCGATGGGTGAGGCCTTCAACGACGATGTCTACAGTCTCGTTGTCTGGAACAGCGAACTCTACGCGGGCGGCGGCTTCACGGCCTGCGGCGCCACCCCGATGTCGGGCCTCGCGCGCTGGGATGGCGCCGGCTGGGTCGCGGTCGGTGGTGGGGTGGACGGCTACGTCGATGACCTGGCCGTCTGGAACGGCATGCTCGCCGTGGGCGGCTATTTCGAAAGTGTCGACGGTGGTTCCCTGACCACAGCCCACATCGCGACCTGGGACGGCGCCGCGTGGGATGAGATGGACGGCGGCATGAACGGCTCGGTGTCCGATGTCGAAGTCTTCGCAGGCTCCCTCTACGCCTGCGGCCAGTTCGATTTCGCCGGCAGCAGCTACGCGCCGAACCTGGCCCGCTGGAACGGTTCGTCGTGGGCCGGTGTCGGTGGCGGCCTGACCGACGAATTCGGCGACCCGTTTGAGGCCAATGCCGGCGACATGGTGGTCCACGCCGGCAAGCTGGTGATCGCCGGCACGTTCGCGCGAGCCGGCGCCCTCGCGGTCGACGGCATCGTGACCTGGAACGGCACCGTGTTCGCCGCGCCCGGGGTTTCCTCGTTCGGCGGCAGTGTCACCGAGGTCGGCCTCTACGGGGCGAACCTCGTGGCGGCCGGCGAGCAGGGCATCATCAGGACCTGGAACGGGACCTTCTGGAACCACCTCGGCGGCATCATCGGTACGATCGCCACGAGCACCGAGTACGGCGGCGGCGTGGTCTTCGGCGGGAGCTTCGAACTCGGCGTCAACCCGCGCGTGGCCAATGTGGCCCTCTACACCGGAACCTGGTCGGCACTGGCCGAAGGTCACGGCGCCAACCTGCCGGTCCGCGGATTCCACGAGTGGAACGGCACGCTGATCGCCGGCGGTTCGTTCTCGCGGATCGGCGGCGTCTCCGGCAGCATGGTCGCAGCCTGGGACGGCAGCGGGTGGGCGCCGCTGGGCAGCGGCATCGCCTACCAGTTCGGCGGCGGCGTCGAGTCGTTCGCCACCTTCGAAGGCGACCTCATCGCCGGCGGCGCCTTCTCGACGGCGGGTGGCGTACCCGCGAACAAGATCGCGCGCTGGAACGGCGCGCAGTGGAGCGCGATGGGCGCCGGCTCGCTTTCCACCGTCAGCGGCCTGCTGGCGCTGGGCGGCGAGCTCTACGCGAACGGCTACTGGGCCGGCAACCTGCAGACGCTCGGGCGATGGAACGGCGCCGACTTCACGCCGCTGGGCGGCACCATCCTTGGCGGTGTCCAGATCCTCCACGCCCTCGGCTCGTTCGGCGGGCAACCGGTGATGGGCGGCAGCTTCACGAGCGTCGGCGGCACACCGGCGGCCAACATCGCGCGCTGGGACGGCGCGGCGTGGCACGCGCTCGGGACGGGCACGAACGGCTCGGTCAACGCCATCCACGAATCGGGCGGCCTTCTCTATGTCGGCGGCATCTTCCAACAGGCAGGCGGCCAGCCCGCCTCCAACATCGCCGTGTGGGACGGCGCCGCCTGGAGCGCGCTTGGCGCCGGGGTGAACGGGCGCGTCTTCGACATCACGTCCGCAGGCGGTTCGATCTACGCAACCGGCGAGTTCACGCAGGCCGGCGGCCAGCCGTCTCTGTACATCGCCCGCTGGGACGGGGCCGCGTGGCAGGGACTCGGCTCGGGGCTGAATGCCAAGGGCCACGCCTTGCGATTCGTCGGCAACGACCTGATGGTCGGCGGCGAGTTCACGCTGGCCGGCAATTCCGGTTCACTGCGCATCGCCCGCTGGACGACGGCCGCCTCGGCGGTCGATCCGGCTCCCGACGGCCGGGCGCGCTTCTTCATGGGCCCGGGCAGGCCCAACCCGTTCACGGGCGCCACGACGTTGAGCTTCACGTTGCCCCAGCCGTCCGATGTCGTCGTCGATGTCTTCGATCTCCGCGGGGCCCGCGTCCGCAGCCTGGCGCGGGCGGGACTGGGCGCCGGCACGCACCAGGTCACGTGGGACGGGCGCGATGCGGCCGGCCTGCCGGCCCCGGCGGGAGTCTACTTCGTGGCGTTGCGGGGCGGCGATGCTGCGGCGCGGCAGCGGGTGACGCTGGTGCGCTGAGCGGGCGACTCAGGTCGTAGGCGGGAGATCGCCCGGCGTCGGATAGTAGAAATCGAGGCAGACATCGCAGAGGTCGTGACTGGTGTTGGCCGCCGGGTTGGCGACGAGTTCCGGCACCCAGTCCCAATGCCGCGGGCCGCTCGTGCGCCTGATCTTCCGGCAGTGTGAGCACTGGTGCACGATGCCGTTTCCGTCGGCGTAATCCGCCGGGGTGATGGTCGTTCCGGCAGGCCGGCCGGTGTCGCGCGGCGAGGCGACGATCAACGCATGGACCACGAGAAGCCCGCCGCGGTCGCGGAGCGGATAGGCTGACATGCGCATGTGGCGCCTGACATCGGGGCTGGAACACTCATAGTCGTGATCCCAGTGCTTGTCCTCCTGAAGGACACTGGTCAGGGCCTGCGCGTAGAAATCGCGGATGACCGGCGGGCAGGCATCCAGCACGCACCGCCCCAGGCCCCAGTCGCGGGCGATGGCGGGCCCGCCGCCATTGGCCTCGGCGAAATCGAACCACGCCGGATTGAGGAACGCGAGGCGCAGGTCGGCATCCAGCCCGATGATCGTGTCCGGTTGCCGCGCGAGGGCGTCGAGGTCGAATCCCGCGAGCAGTTCGCCGAAGGCGGGTGTCAGGCACAGGGCGGGCGGCGGGCCGTTGTGCGAAGAATCGGGCATGGGTCCACTCCTGGCACACAGTTGATCGGTCGCCGAGCGCCCGGGGAATCTACCCGATCCGCACGGGTTGCGCCACGCCCGCCCGCCGGGCATCCCCAGCCTCTTCCATTGCCCCTCCCGATTCCCTATACTCAAGATGGTCCCCCGCTCATGCCAGGCCTGATCCCGGCTCGCCCCCGGGGGGAGGAACCGCACGATCCAGGCCGTTTCGCCGCGGCCCCTGCTATGCCTGACATGGCCGGACTCCAGGCGCCCGGGAACCCTCGGTCAAGGAGTCGAGCCCGCCATGAAGACCTCGCTCAAGCTGTCCATGCTCGTGATCGCCGCCGTGTGCATGTCCGTCGCCTCGTCGCCGGCGGGCATCCCCGACCGGGTTCCGTCGGATGGAACTGCCGTCCTGTACGGAGGCTCGCCCGTCAAGGCCGTGGTGGACACGGTCACGCTGATGGGCCCGGGCGGGGCTTTCCCCTACCGGGGCGATTTCGAGACCGCAGCCGCACTGCCCGGCGGCGACGGCCTGCTGACCGACGGGTGGACGTCGCAGGACACGACGGCGCCCGACAACCACTGGCACGTCGCTGCGTTCAACAATCCCGGAACCGGCAACGGGGCCTGGTGCGGTGATTCCGCGCTTCAGGCCTGCCAGAACGATGTCGCCGGCGGCTATGGCAACGACTGGCGCGACATCCTCGAGTTCCGCAAGACCGTGCCCGGCGATGCCACTGTGCGCGTGCGGGCGAAGCTGCGCTTCGACACCGAACCGGGCTACGACTACGTGACGCTGCAGCGGCGCACGGCTGCCGCGCCCGAGTTCGAGCCCGTCAACGGCGGGCAAGGCCTCTCCTGGGACGGGCAGGGCGACGTCACGGTCGACTACACGTTCAACTACACGGCCGTGCAACGGCTCGGCGGCACCGACATTGCCGTGGCCTTCGTCTTCGATTCCGATGTCGCCTGGTCCGACGAAGACTGCCTGTGGCCGACAGCCGGCGCCGCCACCGTTGACAACCTTGTCGTCACGGTGACATCGGGCGCCGTGACGACCTACACCGAGGATTTCGAGGACGGCGAACTCGGCCCCGATTGGCAGGCGGTTTCGAACACCGGCGTGGGGGACTACGCCCGCGTGTGGAGGGGACCTGTGCGACTTCGACCCCTGCGGCGCGAACAACTCGAACCAGGTCGCCTTCATCGAACTGTACCCCGACATCTGGATCCTGCCGCCGCCGCCGACCGGTTGCGGCATGGTCAACAACACGGGCGGCGCGCTGGGCGAGGGCTTCCACCTCGAGAACTACGTGCGTTCGCCGGCGATGACGCTGCCGGGCGGCGACGTCGACGGGCTGACCCTGGCCTTCGATGTCTATGTGCATGAACTGCTGATTGCCAACGATTCGCCGGGCATGTTCTACGTCTGGGACGTGCGATCGACCGCGGGCGGCGACATCAACGAGGCGCCGTGGGTCAGCCGGAACTTCGTGTACTACGGCGGACCGGTATTCCGGCGTTCGCAGAACCAGGTCGGCGACCTGCTCGTGCCGGGCGCCACACAGGTGCAGGTCAGGCTGGGCGTCGCCGAGCTGGGTTGGCAGTTCGGTTACGGCGAAGGCACCAACGGCACTTCGGCGCCGTACTTCGACAACGTGCGCGTGCAGGCCTATCCATCGGCGGGGCCGCGTATGGTCATCACCGAGGCGCACCTGGCCAACGACGGCTTCCCGGCCTCGGGGACGCTTGACCTGGCGAACCTCGGCACGAACTCGGTGCGCTTCGACATGGCGTCGAACATCAGCGCACGCACCCACCAGCGCAACGATCCGGGCGATACCGTCGTCATCACCGTCGCGCCCCGCGACGGTGCCTCGCTGGATCCGCCGGTGATGCACTGGACGCTGGCGGTCCGCAATCCGCTCTTCGACCCGTATCGCACGCTGCCGTCCGGCCCGATCACGGGCAGGGTGACGCGCTACGCCAACGGCGACATCATCGAGAACCGCTGGAACTTCGACCTGCCCGACACCGGCATGCTGTTTCCCGGTGACGTGCTGCACTACTACTTCAGCGCCACCGACCATCGTGCGGGCGACGCGCGCACCAGCATCGCGCCGGCCGACCTGGCCGGCTACGGCGACTCTGACTCGCCCATCTGGCCGCTCGCCTACACGGTGCGCTGCCTGCCGAGCGTGGCCAGCGTGGCCGGCTATCAACCGGTCATGTTGTTCTGGAACGACCAGGGCTCACGCGGGGCCGAGGACGAGTGGCTGAAGGCGCTCCAGCTGATCCACATGACCGCCGGTGTGGATTTCGACGTCTTCACCACGCGTGCGCCCAGCCTGGGCGTCGGCAACGGACTGGGGGGCCGGGCGACCGTGGCCCAGCTGGCCGGCTACACCGACATGATGTATACCGCAGGCGACCAGGGCGCGTACACGCTCAGCAACGGCGACTTCAACGGAGATCCCTCGCAGGATCTGCAACTGCTGAACAGCTGGCTGGCGCTCGGCGATCGCGACATGCTGCTGTGCGGCGAAGATCTGGCCCACAGCCTTTACACCTCGGGGACGGTTGCACGCACCTTCCTGGAATCGACGATGGGCGTGCAATACGTCGACGGCGACGTGCGCGACAACATCGGCGGCCAGGCCTCGCCCACCGTCGCTGCTGTTCCGGGCAATCCCGTGTTCCTGACGACGAACGAGTGGCTGCTCTACGGTGGCTGCCCGACGCCGAACGACTTCGACGCCATCCTGCCGCAGGTCGGCGCCCAACCGCTGGCGCTGTTCACCGACGCCGGTGGGGTCGCAACGCCGTACCCGTATGCGGCGGCGGTGCTCCAGACCGCGGGGCCGGGCCGCGTGATCACGCTGCCGTTCGACGTATCGTTTGTCATGGGCTGGGACAAGGCGCAGATGCCGCAGTTGCCGCGGGCGGGGCTCCTGATGGAAGTGAGCTACTACTTCGGCATTCCCTGGGACCTGAACACCATGGCCACGGGCGTGCCCGGTACCGCGCCTGCCCTGGCGGTCGCGGCGCAGCCCAACCCGTTCAATCCCTCGGTGACGCTGCGCTACACCCTGGCTCGCCCCGGTCACCTGGCCATGAAGGTGTTCGATGCGCGCGGTGCGCTGGTGCGGACGCTGGTCGACGGCCCGGTGGCCGTGACGCAGGGCACCGTGCTGTGGGACGGTGCGGATGATCGTGGCGGCCAGGCGGCTTCGGGCCTCTACTTCGTGGAGACGCGCGCGGACGGGCAGGTCGACGTGCGCAAGGTGACGATGTTGAAGTAGGTGCCATCTGCCTGCGTGCCGGGCGGCCCCTGTCCGCTGCCCGGCACGTTTTGTTAAGAAACAGTGAAAATCATATCATTTTCATCTTCTTTATTGTAGTCTCACCCTTCGCGCATCGATCTCGCCGGGGATCGTCCAGCCTGTACGGACAGCGGCGGCCCCCAAGTCGGTGTGGAACCCCTGGCAATGCGTCTCCAAGGAGATGTCATGAATACACTGCGCAAGCCGGTCAACCTGTTGTCGTTGGCCATCATCGCCTGCTCCCTCATCGGGGCCGTCGCGGCCTCCGCCGTGATCGTTCCCATCACCTGGCTGGACCAGTCGCCCACCGCCTTCGGCTCGCCGGTGCCGAACGGCGCGATCATCCCGGTGGCCGGCGTCGGCAACGTCACCGTGACCTACTCGATCCCGGCGCACTGGACCCATTCGCGGCTGCTCAGCGCGGGTTACACCGCCGGCAGCGTGACGTTCGGACCGGACACCTACTCGTGGACGAACTTCGAGTCCTTCGCCACGATCTTTACGCCGGGCCTGCTGGGCCCCGAGGTCGGCACGATCACCTACACCTTCGCGTCGACGCTGCCTGCGGGCTCGGTCTTCGTCGGGCCGATCGGCCTCGGCGCGACGACGAGCTTCGGCGGCGGCACGTCGACCACCCGCGTCCTGCAGAACGGCACGTTCCTCGGCGACTTCGTCGGTGACGTGACGGCCGGCGCGTCCCAGTTCATCGGCGGTGCGGGCACCTTCACGGTCATGAACTCGGTGACGGGCGCCGGCGGCTCCAATCCCTGGTGGAATTCGCAGCTGGCCGTGGTGCGGATCGACGACGCGGTGTCGAGCATCACCGTCATCCAGACGCAGCTGCGCGGCGACGGCATCGGCGTCAACATCGGCTTCGCGGTCGATTCGGTCGTCTCGACCGAGGCCTCGACGTGGGGTGACGTCAAGAGCCTGTTCCGCTAGGCGCGGTGCAGACGACCGTGCGAGCAACGGCCGGTTCCCATCGGGAGCCGGCCGCTTCTCAGGTGCGGACGTGGTGCGGCATCGTCTCCGGGATCACGAGCGACATCTCGACGAAGCCGCGGTACTCGCCGTTCTCGTACCAGGGCGACTGGTAGATCAGCTTGCGCACGCCGTTCTTCTCGATGGTGTAGGCGTTCGACGCCTTCTCCGCGAGCATCGTCGCCAGCTGTGTCCGCGATGGCTCGGGGTGGCAGTCGAGCACGTTGCGCCCGACCAGTTCGGCGCCGCCGTCGCGCGCGAAGGTCTCGATCGCGCGCGCGTTCATCTCGAGGATGATGCCGGTGGCGTCACAGACGGTGATCGCCGCGGGGAACTCGTGGACCCAGGCATGTGGCGTCAACTCGATCTCTCCTTTGCGGGCCGGCCGGGCCTCCCGCTTTGCCCGGCACAACCTGCCGCCGTCCGCGCAGAATAGTCGTCACCCGGGCGCGCCCGCGCCTGCCGGACCTGGCGCGCGGCTCGCTCCCGCAGCCCAACCTTAAGACCAGCAATGGCTTGGCGTAAAGGCGATTCCGTGGCGGGGCCGCCCGCCGATGGCACCGGCCTTGCGTCCGCGACGTTCATGGCGGGCGTCCGTTGACGCCCCGTCGCCACCCCAGCCTGGAGCAGCCATGAACGGTCGTCGCGGTATCACCATCGTGCGCGCCATCCTGCCGGTCGGTGTGCTGGTCGCGGCAGCGACCATCCTGTACCTGAAGCCCGGGAACAACGAGGCGCCCAAGGGGCCGCCGGCCGCGGCGCCGGCCCTCTACGGATTCATGGGCGCCGCGGGCGGTGAACAATCCTACGCGCCGGGCCGGCTTCTCGTGCAGATCCGCGACGGGGCGATGGAGACGACGTTGATGGACGTGCCCCTGGACAAGGGGCGCCGGGTGAAGGAGGCGAAGACCGGCCTCAAGGGCGTCGATGACCTGGCGCAGAACGCCGGCGTCACCGGGATCAGCCGGCCCTACGATGCGCCGCTCAACCGCAGCAAGGCTGCCGGCGCGGGCGTCGATCGCTGGTTCATGTTCCACTTCGCCGACGTGAAGGACCTGCCCGGCCTGGCCGACGCCTTCGCGGCGCTGGACGAGGTGCAGGCGGTATCGCTGGACTGGCGCGCGTTCCCGTCCGCTGTTCCGACGGACCCCGGCTTCGCCGACAACTGGGGCCACGAGAACCGGGCCCAGCTTCCCGCCTACAATCCGAACGGCAGCCACAGCCACACGGGCGATGGCGCCGGCGTCGTGGGCTTCGACGCCGACCTGCCGCAGGCGTGGGACGGGCCGCAGGGCTACGGCTCGGCGTCCGTCGTCATCGCCATCATCGATTCGGGCGTGGACACCGACCATGCCGACCTTCGCCTGGTGACCGGCTACGACTTCGGTGACGACGACGCCGATCCCGACGACAACGCCGCCGGCGCCGGCCATGGCACCGCCTGCGCGGGCGTTGCCGCCGCCCTGAACAACGGCATCGGCGCCGTGGGCGTGGCGCCGGGGTGCAGCATCATGCCGCTGAAGGTGGCCGAGAGCGACGGGTACATGTACTTCAGCGCCGTCCAGAACGCGCTCTACTACGCCGCCGATCACGGCGCCGACATCGTGAGCATGAGCTTCGGCGCGCCGATCAAGACCGATGCCGCGACCGAAGCCGCGCTGCAGTATGCCGACGCCGCCGGCGTGGTGCTGCTGGCGGCCACCGGCAACGGCAACAAGGGCGACATCCAGTACCCGGCCGCGAGCCCGTACGTGATCGCCGTCGGCGCGGCTTCGCCGGGCGGCGACCGCAAGCGCAGCTCGAGCCTGGCCCAGGAACTGAACGCGGGCGTCTCGGCCGATCCGCGCGGTCCCACCTGCGACGGCGAGCGCTGGTGGGGGTCCAGCTACGGCGCCATCGTGAAGGGCGCGGCCGACGCGGTCGACCTGCTCGGGCCGACCATCCTGCCCACCTGTGATATCATGGGCAGCGGCGGGTACAGCGCGGGCGACGTCGAGCCGTTCTTCAACGGGACCAGCTGCGCCACGCCGTACGTGGCCGGCGTGGCGGCGCTGATCCTCTCGGCGTTCCCGGACTACACGCCTGCCGAGGTGCGCGAGCTGCTGGTCAGTTCCGCCCGTGACGTGGTCAACGACGAGTCCGAGGCCGGCTGGGACCGCTACTCCGGATCGGGCCTGGTCAACGCCGCGGCCGCGGTCGGCAGCGCGGCTCCTGTCACGCCGATCGCGGCGTTCACCACCGTGACGGCCAGCGGCAGCGCGCCGCTCGAGGTGGTGTTCACCGACGCCTCGACGGGCGCCGCCACGGCCTGGGCCTGGGACTTCGGCGACGGCAGCAGCTCGACCGAGCAGAGCCCCAGCCACATCTACGCCGAGGCGGGCGTCTACGACGTCTCGCTGACGGTGACCAACGAGTCCGGCTCGCACACCGCGACCCAGGCCGGCTGCGTGAGCGTGGCGGCGGCCGTGGCGGCCGCAGCGGTTCTCCAGCAGAACCAGCCGAACCCGTTCAATCCCGTCACGCAGGTCGCCTTCAACCTGCCGCGCGACTGCAACGTCAGGCTGACGATCTACAATACGCGTGGTCAGCAGGTGGCCGTGCTCGCCGAAGGCTCGCTGCCGGCCGGCAACCATACCGTGACCTGGGACGCCACCGGCCAGCCGAGCGGTGTGTACTTCTGCCGGCTGGAAGGGCCGGGCATCAACGAGTCGCGGAAGATGACGCTTCTCAAGTGATCGCGGGCCGATAAGAGAGAGCCCCGCCGCACTCGGGTGCGGCGGGGCTTCTTCGTTCAATTGCGGGAATCCCGCCGGCTGTCCGGCTATTCCACCATCATCACCCGGTGCACGACCTGCTCGTCGCCGGCGCGCAGGCGGGCGATGTACATGCCGGACGACATCCGCTGTCCGCCGTCGTCGGTGCCGTTCCAGGTGAACTCGTGGGCGCCGGGCGCCAGCGAGGACGCCGAGATCGAGCGGACCCGGCGCCCCGCCACGTCGAAGATCTCGAGCACCGCGACATCGGTATGGCGCGGCAGCTCGAAGCGCAGCGTCACCTGCGGGTTGAACGGGTTCGGCATGGGAGCATGCACGACCAGGTGCGTGGGCACGGCGCCCGGTACCGGTGACAGGTAGCCGGGCTCGACCGTCAACGTGGCGCTGTTGCTGTACGTGACGCCGCAATCCTTGGTGATGCGGCAGCGGAAGGAACCCTCGTCGCTTTCCTCGGTCGCAAGAATGGTCAGCGTCCCGGTCGATGCACCACTGGTCTGGCCGGGATAGTTGATCAGGCTGATCCACTGACCGCTGGAAAGCTTCTGCCACTGGTACTCGCCGAAGCCGGCACCGCCGCTGGCGACGGTGAACTGGGCGTCATCGCCGGCGTCCACGGTGGTGTTGGACGGATGGCTGCTGATGCCGGTCGAGCAGGCGTCGTCCCAGGTCTCGAGCGCCTCGCGGATCTGCTCGCGGACGAGCTCCTCGGCTGCGAAGTACGCGACCGCGGAACCGGGAGCGACCCCTGCGTCGACGAACGTGGCCACGGTGTATTCACGGCGGGTCGTGAACCAACTGCCGAGGGCGTAGAACTTGAACGGAATGCTGTACCAGCCTGCCGTCGAGCGCCACGAAACACCGCTGCAGCCGTAGTCGCCGCCCTTGGCCGAGAACTGCAATGCGGCGCGGAAGTCGAGGATCTCGCTCGCCGTCAGGTCGGTCTGGGCTGCCTCTTCGTTGATGACGATCCGCAGCGTATTGAACGCCTCGTCCGCATTGGTGCCGTATCCCCAGTCGGTGACGTTGGCCATGATGCCGAACAGTTCCTCGCTCCACGTCGCGTTGAAGAACGAGCCGTCGGCGATCTGTTCGTAGAGGCTCGTCAGGTCGGCCGCGGTCGTCGTGTTAGGGGTGTTCCCGCACAGGCAGCCGAGGGTGTGGTTGATCTGGGTGTTGCTCAGGTCGGCCGTGAAGTCGGCGAAGTTGTTCAGGGTCGTCCGCCCGACGAGCTCCTCGATGGTGCGGGTGCGGCCGTTGTGCGAGCTTCGCAACATGCCACGAAGCGTTGTCTCGAGCGGCTCGTAGCCGGAATTGCAGCTGTAGTTGTCATCGGGGCAGATGTTGTTCCATGCCTCGGAGGTGCAGGTGTTGGGCACCCAGATGTCGCCGGCCAGGGAAAGGTCGCCCTGCGCGCACTCGCGGATCGCGCCGACACCGTGCAGGATCTTCATGGTGCTGGCCGGCTCGAACACGAAGTTCTCGTTCAGGGACGCGATCACCGGGCCGCCCACCTGCTTGAGCTTGAAGCCGTAGGAGCCTTGCGTGGCCTGCGAACCCATGAAGCCGCGCACGCGCCGCGTCTGGTCGTTGGCGTTGTCGACCAGGCTGACCGCATAGGCGGTGGTGCCGAGAGCGGTGGTGTAGCGGTGCAGGCTCGTCAGGCGACCGCCGGTCTGGCCGATCAGGTTGCCGGTCTGCGTGCCGGTCGACGAGGCATCGAACCAGCCGCCGCCCGGATTCTGGGCCACCATCACGGCGGCGAAGCGGGCCCCCGTGAACAGCGAAGGCGCGGTCTCCAGCTCGATGTCGATCAGCCGCGCGCTGTTCTGCGTCAGCAGGGCCGTGATCTCGGCCTCGGTCTTGTCGAAGTACCACCACCAGCCCTGGTACTGCGCGCCCTCGTTGTACACGGCCACCGCCGCGTAGTACTTCTGCCCGCCGACCGTGTAGATCGACAGGTCGGTGATGCGGATCGCCGGCGTCGTGTTCGCAACCCAGTCGACGATCTGCTGCAGCGACTGCCCCACGAGCCAGCCCCAGCCGGCGGAGCTTCCGCCGGTGTTGGGGATGGAGATCGCCGTCATCCGCGTCACGCCCGATTCCTCGTAGCAGTCCAGGCTGACGAGCCGGCGGTTGGCCAGCTCGAGGCTCAACTGGGACGACGTGCGGTTGTAGTGCATGTTGCCGGTCCCGAAACCCGCCACCGCGTAGCTGCCGGCGTTCTCGACCGTGAGCACGTCGTAGCTGTTCGCGGCCACCCGCTGGATGGAGAAGGGTCGCAGGCCGGCGTTGATGTCCGTGGTGATATCGGTCGCGGTGGCGCCGTAGCGGAAGGTCCATCCCGCGGGGTCGTCGAGGATCTCTTCCACCTGGGCTGCGGCCGGTGCGGCCAGCAGGGCGGCGACGGTCAACAGGCAGAGGCAGGCTGTATGGTAACGGCGCGGGGCGGCAGTGCGTTTCATCGGAAACCTCCCGGCGCCTTCGATCCGGGCGCGCGGCTGACAGGGGCATGCTCAGGGGATCCAGCCGTGAATGAGGACTGAAACCGACCTACATAAGGACTAACGCGATATTCCAGCGCATTGGGTCACGCGTCGGTGAGGTTTCCCCTTATATCGCTTGATCGCCTGGAATCAGGACGGATGCCCGGCGCCGAGATCGTCAGCGCTCCATCCCGCCGCTTCCGAGCAGTGCCACGCCCCGCGGCAGGTCGGTGACCCCTATCAGGTCGACGCCTTCCCGCAGCAGCCAGGACCAGATGGCCCGGCGCGCCGGAGCATGGTGCACCCGCACCCGGCAGCCGGGAACGCGTCTGGCGGCGCCGACCACTTCCCGGATCAGCCGGCGGGCCTCGACCGGCGGCGGGCCTGAGCCGTCCCATTCGATCTCTTCCCCGTAGTCGAGGCTGAGCAGGCGATAGGCGTCGGCCGCATCAGCCGGCGGGACGGGGCGATGGCTCGTCACACGCCACTGGAGACCGGCGCATCGCGCCAGTTCCGCGGGAACGGACCCGGGCTCAGCGGCCTCGTCAACGAGGATGAACTCGGCAATGGGGCCGGTCGCCGACGGCTGCAGCAGGGCACTGTAGCGCTCGAGCAGCACCCCCAGCGCCAGGCGGCTTGCGGCCGTGGGGGCCTTGTCCTCGATCGTCAGGAGGAATGGACGCGGGTCGGCCGTGACGCGCGAACACTGCCGGACCCGTTCGAGCAGGGGCAGGTAGGTGGCTGCGAGCTCGAAGCCGGCGCGCTTCCTTGCGGCTGTGGGCCAGGAGGAATGCGCCGTCCTTGTAGACGACATCGGCTTCGAGTCCGAGATAGCCGAGCTCGAGTGCCTCCAGGCAGGGGCGATCGCCCCGGTAGTCGTTGTGGGAGTAGGCCGGCAGCGGGACCGCCGGCCCGCAGGGTTCGGATGACCGGGCGATCCCGGCCGTCAGCAGGAGTAGCAGAACCGTACCGACCAGCCATCTGCCCATGGAATCAGCCGTCCTGGCCCGAGCCGCATCCGGACACAAACCCGATCGGCCGGCCCGGGCCGTCATCATAGATGGAAGGGGACCCGCCCGACAGTCATCCCTGGCATTGATGTCGATTGTGCAAATTCAACCGAAGTGGTAGGATGTCACCCGCTATCGCGGGGCGGGTTCAACCTCGCCCCTGATCCAGGACATTCCGGGAGGGGGAGCCCGTCATGAGACTGTCGAGGACAGTTACGCTTGCCGCACTGCTGGTGCTCACGGCGTTGCCTGCCGTGGCGCAGGTCCCGCGTTCGGTGTTCATCGAGGAGGGCGGGGCCACCTGGTGAGCCTACTGTCCCCGCGCCCGTGCCGGCGTGGCTGTCATGTTGAGCCGCTACAATGCGACCGAACTGGATGCTGTCGAGTACATGGCCTCGAGCGGCGGCCTGAGTTGCCCCGATTCCGACGCCCGCAACGCCTATAACCTCGTCACCGGATTCCCGACCCTGATGTTCAACGGAGGCTCGACGATCTCCGGTGCCGGCACCGATGCCGTCAACGGCAGCGTCTACGACCCGGTGGTTCGCAGCCTGCTCGACGATCCGACGCCGCTGTCCATGCGGATCAGCGCCTCGTCGTTCACGCCCGGCAGCGCGTTCGTCACGGTGGACCTGGCCCTCGAGGAGCCGCTGGCGGATATCAGCCTCACTTGGCTGAGGGTGGCAATCGTCGAGGACAAGGTCCTGAACGGCGCCACGGAGTACAACGACGTGCTGCGCGACATGCTGCCGGACGAACCCCTGACTATCTCGCAGGCCGGACAGACCCAGCAGGTGACGCTGAACTTTACCGTCGACCCGACCTGGAACCTGAGTCGCGTGCGCGCCATCGCCTTCGTCCAGGATGACCACGACCGTTCCATCCTGCAGAGCACCAACACACGACCGCTACCGGCCTATGCGCTGCGCTACTACGTGCAGGGCGAGCGGACCGCGATCGCCGAGGGCGTGCACCCGTTCGGCGTGACCGGACTGTTCAACACGGGGCTCAACGCCGATGTGTTCGAGGCGACGCTCGATACGGGCAGCCTGCCTGCCGGCTGGACCGCCCACCTCGTGTACGAGGGCGGCAATGTCTCCGCGGCGACGATTCCGCTCGCTTCCGGCGCGCGGGCGCTGGTCAACGTCGTGATCGAGGCCACGTCGCCCGGGCAGGGCACCGTCCTGCTCAACCTCCATGCGGTGGACGGCGGCGGCACCGATCGCCAGATCTCGTTCAAGCTGATCACGCCCGACACGAAGATCCTGCTCGTCGACGACGACGGCGCCGCCACGTTCGAGACGACCTATTTCGCGCCGGCGATCGGCGCCACCGGCAAGTCGTTTGCCGTGTGGGACCGCTCCAGTACGGCGATCACCGCGGCTGACCTGGCCAACTTCGACATCGTCGTCTGGGAATGCGGCCTGGCGTACCCGACGGTGGACGAGAGCGATCGCGCGGCCCTGGCCGGCTATCTCGACGGCGGCGGGCGGTTGATGATCACCGGCCAGGAGATCGGCTGGGAGATGGCGGACATCGGCGGCGCCGCGCTGACCTGGTACAACAACTATCTCCACGCCAATTTCGTGCTCGACGACACGAACGACATGTCGCTGGTGGGCGTGCCCGGCGACCCGATCGGCGACGGCCTGGCCCTGACCATCAGCGGCACCGGCGGCGCCAACAACCAGACGTACCCCGACGCCATCACCCCGCGCGGCACCGGGGCGTCGGCGATCATCACCTACAGCCCGACCTACACCGCCGGCATCAAGGCCGACAACGGCGTGCACCGCGTGGTGTACCTGGGCTTCGGGTTCGAGGCCATCAACAACGCGACCTCGCGCGCCCTGCTCATGCAGCGCATCTGCGACTGGCTGCTGCCGTATGCGGCCGGTGTGGACGACCCGCAGCTGCCGGGCCTTGCGGCCGGGCTGGACAACGTGCCCAACCCGTTCAACCCGCGCACCGAGATCGCCTTCACGTTGGCGGCTTCGGGCCCGGTGCGGCTGGAGCTGTACGACATCCGCGGGGCCCTGGTCCGCGTGCTGCACGACGGCGCCATGCCTGGCGGCGACAACCGCGTGGTGTGGGACGGCCGCGACGACGCCGGGCAGCCGGCCCCGTCGGGCACGTACCTGTGCCGGCTTGAAGCGGATGGCCGGGTCGGGACGCGCAAGATGATGCTTGTGCGGTAGCACCGGGCAATTCCGATCTGGCATGGAGAACCCCGACCGACCGCGGCCGGGGTTCTCATGCCAATGTCGATCCTCATGAGGATCATTTCGCCCTGAAATGCCGATGAATTCACTGTGGGATGTCCGCGTAAAGCCGGCCCGCTTGCGTAAACCTTTGCTCAAGGTTGCCGCGCCGCAACCCGATGCCATTGGGGACCTGTGACCCGTCGGTCGGCGACCGCGCCGACGTTCACCCCTTCGACACCCGAGTGAGGCACCATGTCCCTGTCCCGCACCATCGGCCTGATCGTCGTCGGCGTTCTCCTGGTGACGCTCACCGGCATGCTCGGCGCCCTGCTCGTACGTTCGGAACAGGCGGCGAAGGTCGCCGGCGTGAAGGACGCCGAAGCGCTGGCCTCGGTGGTCCATGCGGCCCTGGTCTTCTCCATGGCCGAGGGCGTCACGAGTGTCGAGCCACTGGTCAAGGGGCTCGAAGGCGGCGACGTCGCTGAACTGAGGGTCATCCCGACCAGCGCCGTCAGGGACGGCGGCGAAGCCGGGATGGATGAGCGCGAGCGGCAGGTTCTCGCTTCGGGACAGATCGAGCGCGTCACCGAGCGGTTCGGCGGCATCCCGGTCGTCAGGGTGGTCAGCCCGCTCCTGGCCGAGGCATCCTGCGTGGAGTGTCACGACGCCCGGGTCGGGCAGCCCCTGGCCGTCGTCAGCGTCCGCAAGTCGATGGCGGCCGCGCAGGCCCGCATCGCCAGCCAGCGCTGGCTGGCCGCGATCCTCGGGCTCACCTGCGTCGGCCTGGCGTTCGCGGCGCTGATGCTGCTCATCCGCCGCAACGTCGTCGTGCCGCTGCAGGAGTCGGTCGAGCAGATCACGAGACTGGCCGATGGCGACCTGACTGCGGAAATCGTGACACACCGCCGGGACGAGTTCGGGAACCCGTCACGCGCGATGGCGACCCTGTCCGGCAACCTGCGCGCTGGTGGGCGACCTTTCCGCAGGCGTGAGCACGCTCAGCGGCGTCTCGAGCGATCTCAGTGAAGTCTCCCGCACCGTCAACGACGCCGCCCACAACACCTCCGACCGTGCCGCCGCCGTTGCAGCCGCCGCCGAGGAGATGACAGCCAGTGCCGCCGTGGTTTCCGACAGCATCAACGGGGCCACCGGCCGGCTCAGCTCCGTGGCGGCCGCCACCGAGGAGATGAGCGCGACGATCGGCGACATTGCGGCCGGTTCCGAACGCGCCCGCGTCATCAGCGCCGATGCCGCGAGTGAAGCGGACAGGATCACCTCCCTGATGGCCGAGCTCGGCCGCGCGGCCCAGGACGTCGGCGCCGTCACCGATTCCATCGCGCAGATCTCGTCGCAGACGAACCTGCTGGCCCTCAACGCCACGATCGAGGCGGCCAGCGCCGGTGACGCGGGAAGGGGATTCGCCGTCGTCGCCTCGGAAGTCAAGACCCTCGCCGGCCAGACGGCGAGCGCCACGGAGGACATCCGTGCCAGGATCGGCGCCATGCAGGGTTCGACAACGACTTCGGTGGCGAACATCCAGCACATCGCCCGGACCATCGGTGATGTCAGCGGCGTTGTCGCCGACATGGCGGCGGCCATCGAGCAGCAGGCGGCAGCCACCCGCGAGATTGCCGCCAACGTGGCGGGCGCCTCGAGCGGTGTGGGCAACGTGGGCCACCAGATGACCGAAGCGACAGCCGCGACGAAGGCCATTGCACGCGAGATCGCCGACGTCACCACGGCCGCTGCCGCCATGACGGCGTCAACGCGTCGCCTGGAAGCGAGCACAGGCGACCTGCAGCGTTTGACCGGGACCATGCGTGCGAGCATCGGGCGGTTCCGGACCTGAGCCGCCAACGACCGGAAATCACCTGACGCCGAGTCGACCCAGCACGACCATCGTGGCACTATGGCACAACGGCAACGGCGCCGTACGTCCGCGGGTCGGATCGCGGATGCCGTGTTGATGTCGGGCCGGATCGGTCGGAGGTGCGCCCGCAGATGGCAGCAGATCCTGTTTCCGCGATGGTCACACCCGTCGATTGCGCCTCGATGCCCGTCGGTGTTGTCGTGCACGAAGCCGATGGGGCCATCATCTGGAGCAATCCCGCTGCCAGGTCCGTTCTCGGACTATCCCTCGACGAGATCACGGGCCGAACATCGAGCGACCCGCGCTGGCAGGCCGTCCGCCCCGACGGATCGCCGTTTCGGGGCGATGAGCATCCCGCCATGGAAGCGCTGCGCACCGGTCGGTGCGTCGAGTCGGTGATCATGGGTGTGAGCCATGCCCTCGACAACCGGACGCGCTGGATCCAGGTCTCGGCGACTCCGATCTTCCGCGATGGCGAGGCGCGCCCCAGTCGCGTCGTGGCCACTTTCCTCGATGTTTCCGGGTGCAAACAGGCCGAAGACGAGGTTCGCCAGCGCGAATCGCGATTGAATCGTGCCGAGTCGGTTGCCCGCTTCGGCCACTGGGAACTGGACCTGCAGAAGCGGACCATGCGCGGTTCGGACGGCGCCGGGAAGATCTACGGCCTGCCGGGCCGTCTCTGGGACCTGGCCACGGCGCAGGCGGTTTCCCCTGCGGAGTTCCGTCCCGCCCTGGATGCGGCGCTGGCGGGACTGGTGGAGCGCGGCGAGACCTACGACATCGAGTTCACCATCAGGCGCCCCGTCGACGGCGCGCTGCGTCACGTCCATTCGACCGCCGAATACGACCAGGCCCGGCATGTCGTGTTCGGTGTCGTGCGCGACATCACCGAACGCAAGGTGGCCGAAGACGCCCTCACGCGGCAGACCTCATTCGTACGGGCCGTCTTCGACGCCGACGATGCCCATATGGCCGTTATCGACCCCGGCGGCACGATCCTCGAAGTGAACGCGGCCTGACGGCGTTTCGCCCAGGCGAACGGGGGTACGGACCGCTCGGCCTGTGATGTCGGCGCGAACTACTTCCGGCAGTGCATCGCCGGCGGGGACCGGACGTCGGCCGAGGAGGCCTATGCCGGGATCCGGCAGGTGCAGTGCGGCGACCTGCCGCTGTTCGAGATCGTCTATCCGTGCCATTCCCCGGACCAGGAGCGCTGGTTCGTGCTGCGGGCGATGCCGATGGAGGGCCGGCCCGGTACGGTGCTCGTGTCGCATCGCAACGAGACCGATCGGGTGCGCGCCGAACAGGCGCTGCGGGCGAGCGAGGAACGCTTCGAGAAAGCCTTTCGGTCGAGTCCGGTGCTCATGACCCTCACCGAACTCGAGTCCGGCCGCCTTGTCGAGGTGAACGACTGGTTCTGCCAGGTTTCCGGCAACTCCCGCGAGGAGGCCGTCGGGCGCACGCTGGCCGAACTCGGCTGGTTCCATGGACATCGAGCGCCGGACCATCGTCGACACCCTGCTGGCCCATGGACGCATCACGAATCTCGAGGTCCGGTTCAGCAACCGCACGGGGCGCGAGATCGTCTGCATGTTCTCGTGCGAGTTGCTCGACTTCAACGGCAACCGCTGCCTGCTGGGGGTGGCGGCCGACATCACCGAGGCGAAGCGGACCGAGGAACAACGGCGGTTGCTGGAGAGCCAGGTGCAGCACCTGCACCGGATGGAAAGCGTCGGCCGCCTGGCCGGCGGCGTGGCGCACGACATGAACAACGTGCTGACCGCCATCCTCGGCTTCGCGGAGCTGGAACAGGACATGGCCGTCGAGGGCACGCCGCTGCATGCACACATGCAGACCATCACGAAGGCCTGCCTGCGCGGGCGGACGATGCTGCGTGGGCTCCTCGACTTCGCCCGCGAGGGGCTGGCGAACGAGCAGTTGCTCGACCTGAATGCCCTTGTGCGCGACGAAATGGCCCTCCTCGAGCGGACGACGATGCAGACGGTGATGCTCTGCGCGGAGCTCGACGCGAACCTGCCGCCGGTGCGCGGGGATGCTGTTGCACTCACCCACGTCCTGATGAACCTCTGCCTGAATGCCATCGATGCGATGCCGGAAGGTGGCGAACTCGTCGTGCGCACCAGTTGCAGCAACGGCGCCCAGGTACTGCTCGAAGTGGTGGACAACGGCTGCGGCATGTCGCCCGGGATCCTGGACAAGGCGCTGGACCCGTTCTTCACCACCAAGGCGCAGGGCAAGGGCACGGGCCTGGGCCTGGCGATCGCCTACCGTACCGTGACGGCCCACCGGGGAACCATGCGGATCCGCAGTGAGCCCGGCGCCGGCACGACGGTGTCGATCCTGCTGCCGGCCGACACCGCCGGCGTCGGCGAGGCCGGCCCGTCGGAAGCGGCGCCGGGCGTCGCGCACCGCGTGCTGAAGGTGCTGGTCGTGGACGACGATGAACTGGTGCAGCAGAGCACCTGCGACCTCGTCAGGGCGCTGGGACATGCCGCCGTCGGCGTGTCGCGGGGCGAGGGAGCCCTGGCGAAGCTGGAAGCGGGCGAGTTGTTCGATGTCGTGGTTCTCGACATCAACATGCCGGGGTTGGGTGGCGTCGCCACGTTGCCCCGCTTGCGCGCGCTGCGCCCCGCCTTGCCGGTCCTGTTGTCGACGGGCCGTCTCGACCAGGTGGCGACCGACCTGGTCGAGACGGTTCCCGGCGTGAAGCTGCTGCCGAAGCCGTTCCGGATGGCCGACCTGAAGGCGCACTTCGCCCGGATCGACTAGCAGGCTGGCCGGGCGCGGCCGCGCCGAAGCGCGACCGCTCACCCCGCCGCCGTTACGTTGCTAGCGCAGTACGGTGATCCGCTGCGTGATCTCCCGTCCCGGGTACTTCAATCGCGCCACATACATGCCCTGCGCGACCTTGCGGCCGCTGTCGTCGGTGCCGTCCCATTCGGCCACCGTCGGCTCGGCCGAGGTCCAGCCGCTGTACAGGTTGCGCACCAGGTGGCCGCGCAGGTCATACAGCGTCAACTCCGCGTTGCTGTCGGCCGGCAGCGAGAAGCGGAACGCGGTCTGGCCGTGGGTCGGGTTCGGGGCGGGCGACAGCAGCAGCCCCTTGGCCACCGTCTCGGGGGCCGCGGCCGGCGCGGAGTTCCACTCGTAGATCACCGAGGTACCGAGCGTCATGTCGGTGATCTCGACCTGCGCATAGACGAAGGACAGGCTCAAGGTGGGGGCGATGTCGCCGCCGGTGCTGCCCGACTCCTGGGCGTCGACGAGCACCCCGTCGAACAGTTCATAGCGGATGAGGGTTTCCCCGGTGCCGCTGTCGACCCATTCCAGCCTGAATTCGGAGAACGACTCCAGGTTGGCCTGGGCCGTGAGCAGCTTGATCGTGGAGCGATCGAACCGGCACATGAGGCTCAACGGAGACGTCTGCGGTGCGCCGGAGGGCAGGCCGTTGGGACCGATGGGCACCGAGACCCCGTGCGAGAAGGAGGAGGCCTCGATCCAGTTCTCGTAGCCCTGCAGGGTGGAGGTGCCCGCGATGACTCCCTGCGAGGAGCCGACGGCGCGGATCACGAGGACGCCCGAGGCCCTGGCCGCTGCGGGCAGGGCCAGCACGGCGAAGGTGAGGGCGAAACAGGTCAACAGGACGTTGCGGTGACGCATCGCAGCTCCTGGATCGGGACAGGGTGGGGGCCTTCGGGGCGGCTCGAGGGCGCAATCGGGAATTGCGATGAACTCTATCATATATCAAGTTGGGGCGGGGATTTATCCGGCTGCCACCGTGAACAATCAGGAAGCGATGCGATGAACTGGGTCGAGATCCTCGGCTACGTGGCCTCCCTGCTGGTGGCCGTCTCCCTGACGATGAACTCGCTGGCGCGGCTGCGCGCGCTCAACCTGCTCGGAGCGTCCCTGTTCGCGGCCTACGGCTGGCTGGTCGGCGCCTACCCGGTACTGGTGGTGAACGGCTTCATCGCCGTGATCAACGTCGTCTACCTGGCGAAGATGCAGCCCGGGCGCAGCGAGGCCTTCGAGCTGCTGGCCCTGCGCCGGCTCGATAACCGCTATGTGCAGCGCTTCCTGGAGTTCCACCGCGAGGACATCGCGCGGTTCTTCCCCGACTTCAAGGTCGAGGCCCTCACCAACCCGCGGCTGGTCTTCATCCTGCGCGACATGCTGCCGGTGGGGCTGGTCATCTGTGAGCCCGACGTCGAGTGCAATCTGGTCGTGCGGCTGGACTACGTGGTGCCGGCCTACCGCGACTTCCGCTGTGCCCAGTATTTCTACCGCGCCTGGCCCACGGTGGTCGACTGCCCGGGCACCGTGCGCTTCGTGGCCCGCGGCGGGGTGGATCGCCATCGTTCGTACCTGGCGCGCGTGGGCTTCACGCCGGACCCGGCGCTGGGGCCCGACATGTTCGTGCGCCCGGCTCACGAAGCCCGCTAGCGGGCGCCGGCCCCGAGTGCGTCCAGCGCGGGCAGCGGCCGGCCGCCGTCATCGAACAGCGTGAGATTCTCCCAGGGCGAGCCGTACGCAGGGGCCGCGATCCAGGCAGGCTCCCACCAGAACACGCCGGCGCCAAGCCCGTCCGGCACCGCCCGCACGAGGGCCAGCACGGCAGCCGCGAACGCCGCCTGCCCGGCCGGCGTGGCCGGGAACTCCGGCAGCAGCTGCGTGGGCATCCCGACCTGGTTGTGCGTGGCGTCGAACCATTCCAGTGTCCACGGATACGCCGTCTCGACCACGGCCACGCCCTTGCCGTAACGCGTGGCCAGGTCGCTGAGGTTGTCGGCCAGGGCCTGCAGGCTGCCGTGCCACCAGGGATAGTAGGACAGGCCGATGAGGTCGAACCCGACACGGCGGGCGACCAGGTTGTCGAGGAAGCGGCGCGCGCCGGCGTTGTCGCCGCCGCGGTCGATGTGGATCATGACCGCGGGGCGCGGCCCGGTGGGCAGGGCCTCGTCCAGGCCGGCGCCGGCAGCTTCGAGCAGCGCGGCCAGCCGGTCCCAGGCGGCGCTCGTGCCCCAGCCGCCGCCGACGCGGCCCTGGTCCCACAGCATGCCCGCGGTGATCTCGTTGCCGAACTGCACGCATCGCGGGACGACGCCACGACCGGCGAAGGCGACCAGCACATCGCGCGTGTAGCAGCGCACACTGTCGGCCAGGACGGGGAACGCCAGCCCGGCCCAGGCCGCCGGCGCAGGCTGATGAGCGGGGTCGGCCCAGGTGTCGGCGTAGTGGAAGTCGAGCAGCACCCCGAACCCGTCGGCGGTGGCGCGCTCGGCCAGGGCCAGCGCTTCCGGCAGCCCGCCGATGCCGTCGACCGGCGCGTGCCACAGGCGGATGCGGACGGTGTCGAGGCCGCGGGATCGCAGGAGCGCGAGCGCGTCGGCCGGTGCGCCATCGTCCCGGAAGACGCCGCCGCCGGCTTCGACCCGCGGCAGCGACGAGAGGTCGGCGCCGCGCAGGCACACGTCGGCGCGCGTCACCGGAGGGCTGGCTGCGCCGGCGGCCCCGCTCACCACGACCAGCAGACATAATGATTTCAGCAGGCGGACCAAGCGCGTCTCCCGGGTCGGAATGGCTCTTGCAGCGCAGTGCAACATAGCACGGCGGCGAGCGTTGACGCGCCTGCGAAGGGCATGCCATGATCGCCGGGTGCCCGCCGCGCAGGTTTTTGCAGCGGCGCCGGCGGGAGATCCGGGCAAAGGGAACGGCTTCCTTGAAGCGTCGCGACAGGAACAAGACTCCGGCCACGGCGGCGTGGCGCCGTTGGCCCCCGGGCGCCGTGGCGCTGATGGCCCAGGCGGCTGCCTGGGTGGTGGCCGCTCCCGGCCTGGTCCTGGACTGGCCGACGGCCGTCGTGCTCGGCATCCAGGCGGTGGTGGCGTTCGTCGTCTCCCGCGCGCTGCGTCAACCGCTGTGGTGGCAGCTCATCAATGCCGCGTTCTTCCCGGTGATCGGACTGGCGCGCCACCTGACCATCCACCCGGGCTGGTACCTGGCGGGATTCGCGGTGCTCGCGCTGACGTCGCTCGGCAGCCTGCGCACGCGGGTGCCGCTCTACCTGTCCAGCAGCGCGGCGGTCGACGCCGTCGTGCAGCGCCTGCCGGAGCGTCCGGGCCTGAAGGTGATCGACCTCGGTTGCGGGCTCGGCGGCTGGCTGCTGCGGCTCAAGGCGGCGCGCCCCGACCTGGTGGTGTCCGGCGTCGAGATGGCGCCGCTGAATTTCCTGGTGAGCCGGTTGCGGCTGTCCCGCAGGGCCGAGGTCCGGCTCGGCAGCATCTGGGAAACCGACCTGTCCGGATACGATGTCGTCTATGCGTACCTTTCGCCCGCGCCCATGCCGCGCCTGTGGGAAAAGGTGCGGCGCGAGATGCGACCGGGCTCCCTGTTCATCAGCAACAGCTTCGACGTTCCCGGCTTCCCGCCGGACGAGACGGTGGAGCTGCACGACCTCAGCCGCGCCCGGCTGCTGGTCTGGCGGCGCTGAACATGGATGGCCCGGCAACGGTGATCATCATCCGAGAGGCCGGCTGTCGTGCCGGCTGCAGGGAGCCCAGCGGTCATGAGTGAAGCCAGGGATTGCCGTGACTCAGGATCGTCACCGCGCGCGGGTGATGCGAGCTACCGCACCTTGTTCGAGGACGCGACGGACGGCCTGCTGGTGGCCGACGTGGAGACGGGCCGCTTCGTCCTGGCCAACCCGCGCATCTGCACCATGCTCGGCTACACGTGCGAAGAACTGCTGCAGCTCTCCATCGCCGATATCCATCCGGCGGACTGGCTGGAGCGTGCCCGTGCCAACTTCGCCCAGCAGGTCGAAGGAAAGGTCGAACTGGTGTCGGAGGTCCCGGTGCGGCGCCGGGACGGCTCGGTGTTCCGTGCCGACATCAGTTCGCGGCTGACCCGATTCGACGGCCGGCCCTGCCTGCTCGGCATCTTCCGCAGTGCGACCGAACGGCTCGAGGCCGAGCGCGCCCTGCGCACCAGCGAATCCAAGCTCAGGCAGTCACAGCGACTGGCGCGGCTCGGTCACTACGAGCTTGATGTCGCGACCGGCGAGTGGGCGAGCTCCGAGGCCCTTGATGCGCTGTTCGGCATCGACGCCTCGTTCGCGAAGACAGTCGAGGGCTGGGTCGAGCTCGTGCATCCTGACGATCGCGAAGGCATGACCCGCTACTTCCAGGAGCGGGTGGTCGGCGCCGGCGAGGCGTTTGACCGCGAGTACCGCATCGTGCGGCCGGCCGACGGAGCGGTCCGCTGGGTGCATGGCGTGGGCGAGCTCGAGTTCGCCCCGGCCGGCCAGGTGGCCCGCATGTTCGGCGTGATCCAGGACATTACCGAGCGCCGACTTGCCGAAGACGAACGACAGCGCTTCGAGATGCAGGTGCAGCAGACCCAGAAGCTCGAGAGCCTGGGGGTGCTGGCCGGCGGCATCGCGCACGACTTCAACAACCTCCTGTTCGGTATCACCGGCAATGCGGACCTGGCCCTGGCCGACATCCCGGACACCTCGCCGGCCCACGAATGCCTGCTGGCGATCATCCAGGCGGGCCAGCGGGCCGCCGACCTGTGTCGCCAGCTGCTGGCCTACACGGGCAAGAGCCGGATCGAGGTGAGCCGGCTCGACCTGCACGCGTTGATCGGCGACACGGAGAAGATGGTGGCTCTGGCGATCCCCAGGTCGGTGGTCCTGAGGCGCGACTTCGCGGCCCGCCTGCCGGCGATCGAGGCCGACGCCACCCAGATCAGCCAGGTCGTCATGAACCTGGTGATCAACGCTGCGGAATCGCTCGGCGAACGGAGCGGCCTGGTCACCCTGACAACCGGGACCATGGAGTGCGACCGGGCGCAACTTGACCTGGCCCGCGCCGACGCGCGCGCGCCGGTCGGGTCGTACGTGTACCTGGAAGTGGCCGACGACGGCTGCGGCATGGATGACTCGACGGTCGCGCGCATGTTCGAGCCGTTCTACTCGACCAAGCTCGCCGGTCGCGGCCTGGGACTGGCAGCCGTGCTCGGTATCGTGCGTGGCCACCTGGGCGGCATCACGGTCGAAAGTGCGCCCGGCGCCGGGACACGCGTGCGCGTGTTGTTGCCGGCCAGCGAGGGTCCGCCCGCGCTCGACGCCACGCCAGTCAGCGCAGCTTCGGCGTGGCGGGGCTCCGGCACCGTGCTGGTGGTCGATGACGAGGAAACGGTGCGCCTGGTCGCGCAACGGTTCCTCGAGAGGATGGGCTTCGGGGTCGTCACCGCCGGCGACGGCGCCGAGGCCGTCGAGATCCTGCGCCGCTCGGCCGCCGCGGGCCACGACCAGTTCGCCTGCGTGCTGCTGGACCTGACCATGCCGGGGTTGGACGGCGCCGAGACGCTGACGCGGATCCACGCCCTGGGCCTGAAGACGCCGGTCCTGCTCTCGAGCGGATACGACGAGCACGACCTGGCGCTGCGCTTCGAGGGCGCCGGCGTCACGGGTTTCGTACAGAAGCCGTACCGGATGGTCGACCTGGCGGCAAAATTGCGGGCCGCCATCGAAGGATGACGGCCCGCAGTCGAAGGCTTACGGGCATCTAGGCCTTCAATGAAGCCATGTCGATCACGAAGCGGTACTTCACGTCGCTCTTGAGCATGCGCTCGTACGCCTCGTTGATCTCCTGCATCCGGATGATCTCGATATCGCACATCACGTCGTGCTTGCCGCAGAAATCGAGCATTTCCTGCGTCTCCGCGACGCCGCCGATGAGCGAGCCGGCCAGGCTGCGCCGGGGCAGGAGCAGGCTGAAGACGCTCACGGGCTGCGGCGACGGCGGCGCACCGACCAGGA
Organism: bacterium; assembly: GCA_016703265.1. Lineage (NCBI taxonomy): Bacteria > bacterium. The sequence goes on along the minus strand of JADJCK010000009.1, from coordinate 105,031 downwards.
CCATGGTGGCGTCAAGCTTCAGCAGCGCCAGGTAGGCGTTGAGGTCGTGGTCGGCCGAGACGGTGTCGAGGATCATGTCGAAGCTGCCGGCATGCTTCGCCATCTCGGCGGCGTTGCGGGAGATGACGACCTCGTCGGCGCCGAGCTTCTTACCGTCCTCGACCTTGCCCTCCGAGGTGGTGAACAGGACCGTGTGCGCGCCCAGCGCATGCGCGAACTTCACGCCCATGTGGCCCAGCCCGCCCAGGCCTACAATGCCGACCTTCCTGCCCTTGCCCGCGCCCCACTTGCGCAGCGGCGACCACGTGGTGATGCCGGCGCACAGCAGCGGCGCCGCCCGCGCCGGGTCCAGGTTGGCGGGCACCTTCAGCGTGAAGGCCTCGTCGCAGACGATCTTCTCGGAATAGCCGCCGTGCGTCTGCCCACCCGAATGCTTGTCTGGGCCGCCGTACGAGAAGACCGGCCCGCCCAGGCAGAACTGCTCCAGGTTGTCCTGGCAGCTGGAACAGGTGCGGCACGAATCGACCAGGCAGCCCACCGCCGCGATGTCGCCGACCTTGAACTTCGTCACCTTGGCGCCGACGCGCGTGACGCGGCCGAGGATCTCGTGCCCGGGCACGATGGGGAACACCGTCATGCCCCACTCGTTGCGCGCGTAGTGCAGGTCCGAATGGCAGACGCCGCAATAGAGGATGTCGATCTCGACGTCACCGGCCAGCGGTTCGCGGCGGGTGATGGTCAGCGGTCCGAGCGGTGCGGTGGCGGACGGGGCGGCATAGGCTCTGGTCGACATGGTGCATGGCCTCTCGAGGGGGTTGGTCGTTGGTCCCGCAAAGGACAGATGTTCGCAGCATTCGCGCGCGTCCGCCACCGGGGCGGCGCCACGATTGACTTCGGCCCGAATGGCGATACAATTGCTCGTGTTATTTGTCGTCCGGTGTCCCAGCCCGAACCGAGGTCGCCATGCCCGCCCTGAACGCCGCCCCGAGCCTGTTGCGCCTGCCGCGTCCGGCGCCGGCTGTGACCGTACTGGTTGCCATGATTGTCGTCCTGGCCATGCCGGCGGCAAGCCAGGCCTTCGAAGTGTACCGCCACGCCAACATGGCCGGCGAGGTGCTGGCCACGCAGGGCGTGCCCGGGGTGGCGCTCGCCTACATCAAGCAGGGCTGCCGCCTGCCCGACCTGGATGGCTGCCGCGAACACTGCTACTGCCCGTCGTGGCTGCAGTGGGCGGCCGGCTGCCATCCCGACTCGGCGACCATCGTCAACCTGCTGAGCGCCGACCACTTCGACAACAACCGGCTCGACGAATCGATCCTCACCGTGAACGCGCGCGTGGATGCGGCGCGGGGGATCCTGCTAGGCCTGGCCCAGGCCAACCCGAAGCCCGCCGGCTGGCGGCGCGACTTCGCGCTGGCGTTGATCGTCTTCGGCAAGGCCCTGCACGCGGTGCAGGATTTCTACGCGCACTCCAACTGGATGGAATGCCAGCGCGACCTGGTGCGCATCGGCGGCAGCATCGCCGACCTGCCGATGTGGAACGGCGAACAGTGGGGCTGCAGCACCGTCATCGGCGGCGTCACGGTGAACGGCCTGCAGACGGGTTACGTGGACATCGCGACGCCGGCCGGTTCGGTCACGCACGACGCCCTCAATAAGGACAGCCCCTCGAGCACGCAGGGCGCCATCCAGATCCGGCGCATCTTCCCCTCGACCGTGATCGCCACCTACTACGAGACGTTGTCCGGCCAGCTGGGCGGCACCACGAATACCTACACGAACGACGGCGTGGCGCCGCGCCACACGATCCGCGCCTGGGAAGCGGTGCTGTACGGCACGGCTGTCTACAACAACGGGCCGGTGAAGGCGGGCGGCTACCCGCAGGAGATCAGCGCCGCCGCCGCAGCCGAGGCGCTGGCCATCGGCGACCTGCTCGCCGAAGCGGAGGCCGACCCCGAGGTGCAGGAGCTGGCCCAGCTCATCGACACCCTGCTCGCCGACTGGGACGTGAACGATCCGAGCGCCTACCCCTATGACGACTTCGATGCCGACGGCCTGCCCCTCGACACGGTGGCCGCCGTGCCCGCGTTCGCGCCGGCGCAGCTGGACCAGAACTACCCGAACCCGTTCAACCCGGTCACGACCATCCGCTTCCACCTGGCCCGCGCCGACCGCGTGTCGCTCGTCATCTACGACCTGGGTGGACATCGCGTGCGCACGCTCGTCGACGCCGACCTGGCGCCGGGCAGCTACAGCGAAGCCTGGGACGGGCGCGACCAGGCCGGACAGCCCGTGCCGGCCGGCAGCTACCTGTACGTGCTGGGCACCGGCGACTGGAATCGCAGCCAGCGAATGGTGCTGGTGAAGTAGCGCGGATGCCGCGGGCCTACTCGATCGTCGAGTTCACCACCACGCACGGCGTGTCCGCGTGCATCGAAATGCCCGGGTGCGCGGGGTACCATGAGCCGCCCGTGTTGGCGCGGATCACGGAATCCTCGATCCGGATGTTCCCGCTGTGGTCGTTGGTGACGAAGAAGACCGCCGCGCCGTAGGCATTCACGACGTTGTCCTCGATCAGGCAGCCGCTGATCGTCAGGGTCATGGTGTTGCCGTCGTTGTAGATGGCGCCGCCGCTGCCGCCGCCCGGCGTGCCCTGCTGCGCAGGGTTGCCGCCGCTGCCCACCGCGCGATTGCCGGCAAACAGGCAGTTGATGATGGTCCACGAGACGCCGATGCTGCTGATGCCGCCACCGTTCGCACCCACGTTGCCGTACTCGTCGCCGCCCCCGAAGGTGCAGTTCACGAGATAGACCGGCAGGTCCTGGTACTGGTCGAAGACGCGGATCGCGCCGCCGCCCACATCGGGTCCTTCGTACGCGCAGCGGTTGTTGAAGAAGCGGCAGTTGACCGCCTTGAAGCGTCCGCCACGCACCCAGATGGCGCCGCCGCCGTCGTATGCGTCGTCGTTGATCGCGTTGCCGTTCGCGAAGGTCAGGTTCTGGACGGTGAGCCGCGGATGGTCCTGGTCGTCGCAGTGCGGCGTCGTCCAGACCAGGTCGGGATCGCAGGTGTTCATGTAGAGGATGCGCGTGACGCCGTTCCCGTCGAGCGTCACCAGTCCGGCGCCGTCGATCACCACGTCGGGGTTCGCGTCGTTGAAGACCACGGCCTGCTGCTCCAGCCTGATGGTGAAGGGCTCGGTGCCGCCGTTGAAGACGATGGTGCCGCCCTGGGCCACGGCGTCGACGAAGGCCTGGGCCGTGCAGCTTTCGGGCGTGCCGTTCCCGATGACGTGGTCGGGAGCGGTGATGGCGGCAGGCCCCGCCTCGGCGGGGATGGGGCTGGCCCCGTCGGGATTGCCGGCCGGCGGGCCGTACTCGGGATGGGCCAGGGGATTGAAGACCTCGATGCCGTCGGCCTCCGGCGCCGCACCCTGCCCGCATCCGTGCACAATGCCGAACAGGACCAGGGCTGCAGCCGCGAAAACCGGGTTTCTGGCCCGCATGGCGTGTCCTCCTGCCCGCTGGGTGGCGTGTCGCCCGGGAGTATGCATTGATCGGACCAGCCCGCAGGCAGCCGGGCTGCCGGCGCAGGCGCGCCTTGCCTGTCGCCCGGTTCCGGACTAACCATACGGGATGAACGACACCCCGACATTGTGCCGGCCGGGCTGCGGCGCCTGCTGCATCGTCCTGTCCATCTCGTCGCCGATCCCCGGCATGCCGGTCGGCAAGCCGGCGTTCGTCCCCTGCATCCACCTGCAGGCCGACTACGGCTGCCGCATCTTCATGTCGCCGGACCGCCCGGCGGTCTGTGCCTCCCTGCGGCCCACGCGCGAGATGTGCGGCGATGGCCGCGACCACGCGATGGCGCATCTCACCGAACTCGAAGACCTTACGGCTCCGCGCACGTAGCCTGTCGACGCTGTCGCGAACCCGGCTGGCTGCGGATTCCCGCGAACGGGCCCATACTGTGGATACCTCTGGATTCACCAACAAGGCAAGGAGTGCCGAAATGAAGAAGATCATCCTACCCGTACTCGCGGCAGTGGCCATCATCGCCGTGGGCGTGTCGTTCTCATACCACCAGAAGCTCGGCAGCAGCCGCGCCGAGTTCGCCACCCTGCAGGCCGAGGAGCAGGCCACGAACGCCCGCTACGCCGCGGCCATCGAGGAAGTGGCGTCGATCCAGGAGAGCCTGCAGGACATCGACCTGGGCGAGCAGGGCACGCAGGCGTTGCAGTCGGAGCTGGCGCAGGAACAGCGCCTGTCCGAGAATCGCGGCGAACAGACCCTCGCGCGCATCGCCGAGATCAAGGCCGGCGTCGAGAAGGCCGATGCCCGCATCCGCGAGCTGGAGGAGAAGGTCAAGCAGGGAGATGTCCAGGTCGCCGGGATGGAGAAGCTGATCCGCGGCCTGCGCCGGAACGTGGCCGAGAAGGAAGAGCAGATCGCGCAGCTGACCATCCGGGTGGCCGAGCTGCAGACGCAGGTGGTCGACCTCGAGACCACGGTGGCCGCCAAGGACCAGACGATCCAGATGCAGACGGCGAACCTTGAGGATTCTCGCCGCGAGAAGGACACCGTGTACTACGTCGTCGGCACGAAGGACGAGCTCAAGGATGCCGGCCTGATCGAGTCCAAGGGCGGCCTGCTCGGGATCGGGCGCACCCTGCGGCCCACCGGCAACGTCGAGGGCGGCGCGTTCATGCCGCTGGACACCGAAACCAACGCGACCATCGCCCTCGACGTGGACGAAGCGCGCGTTGTCAGCACGCAGCCGGCCGGCAGTTACGAGTTGTCCGAGTATGACGGCGGCATGGAGCTGCGCATCCTCGATCCGGCGGCGTTCCGCGCCAACAAGTACGTGATCATCGTATCGAACTAGCCGCGGATTTTCGTGCGGATTGCCGCGCGGATGGCGGACAGAATCGGCCCGGCGCCTTCATGGCTCCGGGCCGTTTCGTGCCCTGCTGTCGCGTCCCGCCGGGTCCGGTGGGACACTTTTGCCAACACGGATACTCCGCTTTCATTTCGATGACGAGGCCCCGCGGTCATCGACGCGTATCGACATGGCGGCTCATTGGCGCTATATGTGTCAGGCACGAATCGCCGCCGGATCTTCGCCATCCACCAGGGAGTCACCATGCTGGACCTGAGCTATCTCAAGCTGACGAACCTCGAGAGCGTGTACCACAACCTGGCCACGCCGGCCCTGGTCGAGGAAGCCGTGCGCCGCCGCGAGGGGCACTTGTCGCACCTGGGGCCGCTGGTGACGCGCACCGGCCAGTACACGGGGCGGTCGGCCAACGACAAGTTCGTGGTGAAGTCGGCGGGCAGTGAAGCGAAGGTCTGGTGGGGGAAGCACAACAAGCCGTACGAGCCCGCGCAGTTCGACGGGCTGCTGCGGCGGCTGCAGGCATACCTGCAGGGTCGCACCGTCTTCGTGCAGGACGCCTACAGCGGCGCCGATCCCGAATTCCGCATCCGCGTGCGCGTGGTGACCGAGACGGCCTGGCACAACGTTTTCGTGCGCAACATGTTCATCCGCGAGTTCGACCAGGCGGTCCTCGACACCTGGCAGGCCGACTTCACGGTCCTGCACTGCCCGAACTTCCACGCCATTCCCGAGATCGACCACACCAACAGCGAGGCCTTCGTGCTGGTCGACTTCGACCGCAAGACCGTCATCATCGGCGGCACCAGCTACGCCGGCGAGATCAAGAAGTCGATATTCACGGTGATGAACTACCTGCTGCCGCAGCGCGGCGTCCTGAGCATGCACTGCTCGGCCAACCAGGGGCGCGACGGCGACGTGGCGCTGTTCTTCGGGCTCTCGGGCACCGGCAAGACGACGCTGTCGAGCGAACCGGATCGCGCCCTGATCGGCGACGACGAACACGGCTGGTCCGACAACGGCGTCTTCAACCTGGAAGGCGGCTGCTACGCCAAGGTCATCCGCCTGGACGAACACGCCGAACCCGAGATCTTCGAGACCACGCGCCGCTTCGGGACCATCCTCGAGAACGTGGCGATGGACATGAAGACCCGCCATTGCGACCTGGCCGACGCCACGCTGGCCGAGAACACGCGCGCCAGCTACCCGCTCACGCACCTGCCGAACGTCGTGAAGAGCGGCCGCGGGGGGCATCCCCGCAACGTCGTCATGCTGACGGCCGACGCCTTCGGCGTGATGCCGCCCGTGTCGAAGCTGAGCCCCGACCAGGCGATGTACCACTTCCTGAGCGGCTACACCGCCCGCATCGCCGGCACCGAGCGCGGCGTGACCGAGCCCGCCGCCACGTTCAGCGCCTGCTTCGGCGCCCCGTTCATGGCGCTGAACCCGACCGTGTACGCGGAACTGCTGGGCAAGAAGCTCGCCGAGCACAAGTCGGCCTGCTGGCTGATCAACACCGGCTGGACCGGCGGCCCGTACGGCACCGGGCACCGTATCAGCATCAAGCACACGCGGGCCATGATCCGCGCCGCCTTCAGCGGGGCGCTCGACAAGGCGGGGTACGATCCCGACCCGGTGTTCGGTGTCATGGTCCCGCGCTCGTGCCCCGACGTGCCCAACGAAGTGCTGCGCCCGCGCGACACCTGGCCCGACAAGGCCGCGTATGACGCGCAGGCGAAGCAGGTGGCCAAGCTGTTCGGCGAGAATTTCACGGCCTATTCGGCCTTTGCGAGCGACAGCGTGAAGGCGGCGGCGCCGAAGGCCTAGCCCGGGCCGGGCGGGGTCAGCTGCCGCGGCGGATGGCCTGGATCATCTGGTCGAGCTGCTGCAGGAACAGTGAGCGGTCCCTCGGCGCGAACGGCGGGGGACCGCCCATCATGATACCCTGCTCGCGCAGTTGCTTGAGCAGCTGGCGCGTGGCCAGCGAGTCGCCCACGTTCTCGGGCGTGAACGGCCGCCCGGTGTGGCCCAGCACGCGCGCCTCCTTGTCCAGGCATCGCGCCGCCAGCGGGATGTCGCCGGTGACGACGATGTCGTCCTTCTCCGCATGTTCGACGATCCAGTCGTCGGCCTCGTCCGGTCCCTGCTCCACCACGACCAGCTTGAGCCAGGCCGCCGTGGGCACGCGCATATAGCTGTTGGCGACCAGCGTCACCGGCAGGCCGTAGCGTTCGGCCACCTTGTAGACCTCGCTCTTGACCGGGCAGGCATCGCCATCGACGTAGATGTGGAGCATGGGGCCTCTCGGGTTCTCCGCCGGGGACCGATTATCCGTGCCAGCCTACCATCGACCCGGCGGCGCGGCTTTTCCAGTTTCGGCTTGCCGGGGTGCCGATGATTCCGGTCTCTCTCGACAGAACCAAAAAAAATGACGCAAACAGTCAAATAAGGAGGCCACGCTGCGAGCCGGCGCGCATTGCGATTGCGCACCGGGGCGCTTCCACGCTACCTTATCGCCATGCCAACACCACACATCAACGCCAGGCCGGGCGACTTCGCCGAGGCCGTCCTCATGCCCGGCGACCCGCAACGCGCCGAGCACATTGCCGTCACCTTCCTGCAGGACGCCCGCCGCGTCACCGACGTGCGCAACGTCTGGGGCTACACCGGCACTTACAAGGGCCGGCCCGTCTCGGTGATGGCGCACGGCATGGGCATTCCGTCCATCTCGATCTACGCGACCGAGCTGATCCAGAGCTACGGCGTGAAGACCCTGGTCCGCGTCGGCAGCTGCGGCGCGCTGGCGGCCGACGTGAAGCTGGGCGACGTGATCATCGCCCTGGGCGCCTCGACCGACTCGAAGGTCAACCGCGTGCGGTTCCGCGGCCACGACTTCGCGGCGCTGGCCGACTTCGGCCTGGTCGAACGGGCCGTGGCCGCTGCCCGCGCTGCCGGCGTGCCCGTGCGCGTGGGCAACGTGTTCTCGTCGGACCTCTTCTACTCGCCCGAGACGGAAATGTTCGACGTGATGGAGAAGTACGGCATCCTCGGCGTCGAGATGGAGGCCGCCGGCCTCTACGGCGTCGCCGCCGAGGAAGGCGTGCAGGCCCTCACGATCGCCACCGTCTCCGACCACATCCGGCGGCACGAGCACCTGACGTCGGATGAGCGGCGGACCAGCTTCGAGAGCATGATCCGCGTGGCCCTGGATACCGTTGCCGCGTGATCGTGACGGCCTGAGGCAGGACCTCTCCGTTGCCGGGCCCCGCGTGGCCGACTCCCACGTTGACACTCTTCCCGCGCCCAAGCTAGCATCCAGCCTCCGTTCGGACTCCCACGCGCCAACTGCAGGAGCGGGCCATGCCATCGCCTCTTTCCGTGCCCGGGCCCCGGTGACGGCATGAAACCCCTGCGCGCCATTCCCCTGCACACCCGCATGCTGGTCGGCGGCCTGGTCGGCGCCGGTGGCGGCCTGGCTTCCCACGTGCTGCTGCGCGACGACCCGGGCCTGGCCACCTTCATCCGCTATGTGGCCCAGCCGGTGGGGCAGGTCTACATCCGCCTGCTGTTCATGCTCGTGATCCCGCTGGTGCTGCCGGCACTGGCGCTCGGCATCGCCGGGCTGGGCGACCTGCGGCGTGTGGGGCGCATCGGCATGCGGACGCTGGCCTACACCGTGGTGGTGTCGACCATCGCCGTGCTGCTGGGCCTGGGGCTGACCAACCTGCTGCGGCCGGGCGACGGCATGTCGGAAGCCACGCGGGCGCGGCTGGTCGAGGGGCGGGGCAGCGCGCGGCGGCCATCACGGGCGGTGTCGCGCCGAAGTCGGGCGTGGACCTGCTCGTGCAGATCGTGCCGCGCAACCCGGTCTCGGCGATGGCCGAGGGCGACATGCTGGCGGTGATGTTCTTCGCGCTGATGCTCGGCATCGGCCTGGCCGTCACGCGCACCGAGGCGGCGCGGCAGTTCGAGCGCGCACTCGAAGGACTGTACGACGTGACCATGCGCCTGATCGGCATGGTCATCGCGCTGTCGCCGCTGGGCGTGGCGGCACTCTTGTTCACATTGACGGCGCAGCTGGGCTACGAGGTGCTGGGCCAGCTGGCGCGCTACGTGGGCGTGGTGGTGCTGGCGCTGTGCCTGCACCAGTTCGTGGTCTACTCGGTGGTCGTGCGCACGCTGGGCGGCATGAGCCCGCGGTTCTTCTTCGGCGCCGTGCAGGAGGCGATGATCACCGCGTTCTCCACCTCGTCCAGCAACGCGACACTGCCGACGGCCCTGAAGGTGGCCGAAGAGAACCTCAAGCTGCCCTCCCACATCAGCCGCTTCGTGCTGACGATCGGCGCCACCGCCAACCAGAACGGCACCGCCCTGTTCGAGGGCGTCACAGCGCTGTTCCTGGCGCAGTTCTACGGCATCGACCTGTCGCTGGGGCAGCAGTTCGTGGTGATGGTGATCTGCATCCTGGGCGGCATCGGCACGGCCGGCGTGCCGGCCGGTTCGCTGCCGGTCATCGCGATGATCCTCGGGACCATCGGCGTGCCGGTGGAGGGCATCGGGCTCATCCTGGGCGTGGACCGCTTCCTGGACATGTGCCGCACCACGCTCAACGTGACGGGCGACCTGGCCGCGGCGGTGGTTGTCTCGCGCGGCGAGCGCGGGGTTGTGCCGCCGACGGCGGGCTGAGGCACTGGACTGGCTTGCGCCGGCGCAAGTCTCACGGCGCCGTCACGGTTGATGCAGGAGCGGTGAATCGACCTTGGACTGCGTGTGTGGTAAGGTGCGCTGGTCACCTGCCGGAGGTCATGATTGCCATGCGCACACGAGCCGCTTCGCTGACGTACAAGGCCAGGATGGTGCTGGCCGCCGTCACCCACCGCGAAGCCTTTTTGCCTCCTTCACCTCGCCCGCTCCTGGTGTCGATCGACCTGACGGAAAACTGCCAGGCGCGCTGCCGAACCTGCAACTACTGGCAGGTCCGCAAGGAAGAGCCGATTTCCACGGCGCGCGCCAAGGCGCTTGTGGATGAGATCGCCGGCCTCGACTTCGAGTACATTCGCTGGATCGGGGGCGAACCCCTCCTGCGCGAGGATCTTTTTGAAGTTCTCGCGCACATTCCCACGGGCCGCTTCTCGAAGGTCATCCTGGGTACCAACGGGCTGCTGCTGGATCGATACGCGGACCAGATCAATGACTCCTGCCTGACCAACGTCAGTGTTTCCCTCGACGGCTTCGGCAAGACGAATGAGCTGCTGCGTGGCATCGACTTCGAAACCGTCCGCCGTGGGCTGGGCCGCCTGAAAGGCAAACGGATCAAGATCGCCAGCGTGGTTACGAAGCACCTGGCCGGTGATATAGGTCCATTGCTCGCTTGGTGCCGGGAAATGGGATACGACTATGACATCGTTCTCCCCAGCCGGGTGCTGCCGTATTCCGCGGCTCCTGACATCCAGGAAAACCTGACCGCGCTGTGGCCCGATGCGCGGCAAACCGAAGCCGTGCTGGACGCGATGCTCCAAAGCGGCATGACCACACGGTCAGTGGCCGCCGATGCCCGCACATTCCTGACGAAGCAGGAGTATCCGTTCCGCCATTGCCTGCTCGGCTATGCCGAGACGCGGATCGTCTCCAACGGGGACGTCTACGGGCCATGCTTCGAGTACGGAGCGCTTGGCAATGTGCTGCGCGATCCGCTCAATGCCATTCTGGCACCTGAGCGCACGGCACCCGGTGCACGACGGATGTTTCGTCTGGACTGTTCGCGGTGCCTGCTCGGGTGGCAGATGTCGTCCGTCTTCGAGCGACCGTGGGCAAACCTGCCCTATGCCGCGAAGCGGCTGCGCTCCCGGCCCTAGTCGGGGCGACGCCGACGCGCGTCATCGCCTGGTGGCTTGTTTCCAATAGCCTCTGTCGTTGTGGTAGAATCATGGAGAATGCCCGGCATCCTCGATCCACCCGGGCCCCGGGGGACGGTCCCGGCCATCAGGGGAATCGCCCGCGCGTCCGGACGCAGATCCCGGCGTGCCACACTTCGGAACGAAAGCTGCCATCCATGTCGCGACTGCTGATCCTCCTGATGGCGCTGCTGCTGGTGGCCGTGCCTGCCGCAAGCCAGACAATCGTCCATTCACCGAATTCCATCGGCATCTACACCACGGCATCGGCCACCAGTTCTGAGATCTTCCAGCCTCCGCTGTACACCCCCATCAGCATCTACTTCGTCTGGAGCCGAGCTCGCCCGCCTTGGTGCCCAACCGGTTGGCGTTCACTTACCGGAACGGTGCCAGCTCGGTCCATGTCGGCGCGTACGGGACCCAACCCCTGTTCAGCCTGCCCCAGTTCGCGATCGGTACGCACCTCAACCCGCCGGTGGCTGTCGAATCGGCTGCCTTCGGGGCGGTGAAGGCACTGTTCAGGTAGCGCCTTGCGCCGGCGCAAGTCGGAGCGTGCGCCCGCGACGCACCTGCGGTGTGCGGCGCTGACTGCGGCGGTGCGCGAAGCGGTGAGCCGGGAACTGGATGCGCTGGCGCGGCAATACATCGCAGGCTCCTGGGGTGGGGACCGGGCGGGGATGGTGCGAATGACGATCGAGTCCGGCCGCCGCCTGGCCGGGAGCCGCTATCTTGGGATCATCGAACGCCAACGGGGAGTGGCAGGGAATGGAACACGCTGAGGACGGTGGCCGACGCGGCCGGTGCCTGTGGTGTGGGCAGGAGCGCTACGATCTGTACGCCATGCCCCACCGGTGCGAATACAACGGCATCCTCGTGCCCACGCACGCGCCCATCCGCACCTGTGCCGATCACGCTGAACTCATGCACGCCTACCTCGTGAAGACGGCCAGAACTCGCGGTGGACGCTGCTCGGGAGCATCCTGGCCGGCCTGTTGGTCGTTGGCGGCGGCATGGCCAGGTCCGATGGCGTGATCGTGCTCGGCTTGTTGGTCCTCGGCGCGGGGTTGCTGCTCTTTCCCCACTGCACGCCCGAGACGGTCCGCCGCCTCGGCGTGCTGCAATCAGTCTGGCTCGCGCGCTTCATCGGCGTCGTGGTGACGGTCGTGGGCGTGGCCGGGCTCGTGTACCTGGGCCTGGCGGCACGATGACCGCGGCGACCATTCCGCGAAGGATTGTCGGGGTCATGATCGTTATGACTTGTCTCCCGGCGGGCGACGCACTCGCGACGGCGAGCGTGGCCAAGATACTGGGCGACATGTCGTATCACGATTCGCAGGATCTTGTTGAGGCAGGCGATCGCATGAAGAGAGATGCCATCGCGCTGGGGCTCGACATCAATGAGATACAGACGGATGGATTGGGGGCCAGCCTTGGCGACACGGCGAGCGGCCTGCTGCGAGTCGGGATCGGGATCATTGGCGTCGACTTGAACATGCGCGGCCGTTCTTATCCGGAGCGCCTGTTGTTGGAGAAAGCAGCCGACGATACTTCTCGATTTGTGGCGATCCTTGTTACAAACCGGGGCTTGTCAATTGCGGAAATGGCCGATCTCTTTCAGGGTGGCGTTCGCGTCCTCGCGATGGTGCAGCGGAATGTGTTCGTATTGCGCGCTCCGGTGGCGGCGCTTAGTCGCGTCAGCCGGATGGGCTACTGCGGGAGAGTTGAGGAATTCACTCCCGCGATGAAGCACCTGTCGACGTGGAACGCCTCCCAGTCTGGTTACGATATTTACTACTTCGGATCGGAACATGAGCATGCGATGCGCTTACGTGATATCGCGGACCTCGGTCTCGAATACCGGGGTGGGTTCCCTCCAATGCGGGGGCTCGCAGTGCGGGGTCCGTGGGAGCGTGTGCAGCAGTTACGGAATCTGTGGTGGGTGCGTTTCATTGCACCGTACGTACCGCCGACCATCGAAGATTGAGCCTGTCCGCTCGTGCTCGACGAGACCGACGGGCGGGCGGGGATCCTCGCTCACCTCGGCGAGCCGACCCGGCGGATTGACGGGCTGGCGGCTCCGTGGATCAATCACGGGACGTGGAGCGGCTCCGGGCCGGGGACATGGCGGTTTTTCCTGCGATCCGCCAGGATGCCGCAGCATCGTTCCGGCAGGCGGAACGATTGTGTGCTGTCGTTTTCGGTCCTGCGTCAGGTCCCGGGCGAGGGGCAGCCGCATCTCTGGACCGCGCCCGGGTGGTGGTGTGGTATTATTGCAGCCATAGTGCCTCCGGCAGCTACCCGGCCGGCTGAGATGGCCGGGCCCGCGGTTGGTACGGAGGTCGGCTCGGGCAATTGCCTGGCGCGGCTGGAGCTACAGGTAGAAGCGGAGACGGTGAGGATGGGTTTGGTTGGGTGAACGGTCATATGGCCTGACTGCAAACGTGTTGCCGTAGTCGCAACCCGGGGGAGAAACATATGGAACCGCAGACTCTGTTGGATAGTGCCCACGGGCACATGACAGCTAAGAGTCCTTCAATCCTGGGATTTCCCAGATCCAGGCAATTTGATCTGCTATCGCGCATGATCGTGCCCGTCTTGTTGGGATGCTTGTTCTTTTCTGGCAGGGCAGCCGCTGAATGCGTGAACTACGCTGACTACCTGCACTGGGCTTGCAATGTTTCGGTGGACGCCCCGGCCTATGATGTCGCCGTTACGGGCACGCACGCGTACGTGGCCAACAGTTCGTCGGGTGTCCTGGTGGTCGACATCACGAATCCCGAGAAGTCGTACATAGTGGGCAGTGTCGACACGCCAGGGGACGCGCGAAGCATTGCCGTCTCGGGAGACTACGCATACGTCGCTGATTACTCATCCGGCCTTCAGGTGATAGACATCTCCGACCCAACGAGTCCGCACATTGTCGGAAGCGTGGAGGCCACCGGAGGGTGGACTTACGGAATCGCGGTTGCTGGCGAATATGCCTATGTGACAGACAATGTTGCTGGGCTGTTGGTGATCGATGTTTCCAATCCGCAACAACCTTGGATCGTGCGCGGCGTGAGCCTTCCGTATTGCAACGGAGGCGTTGCAGTATCGGGCTCTTACGCCTACGTCGCCACTTCGGGAGGTGCCGCAACGGCGATGGATCTCCATGTAGTTGATATCTCGAATGCCTACGCCCCCCATGCTGTTGGTGCGGTCAGCACTCCAGGTGCTGGAAATAACGTAGCTGTCGTTGGCGGTTATGCATATGTAACTGCAGGTCTGGACGGACTACAAGTGGTCGATGTCGGCGACCCATCCAACCCCAGTGTTGTTGGCAGTATTGATACCCCCCAGCGGCGCACGCGGCGTGGCTGTCATGGGGGACCTTGCCTATGTGGCTGATTACTCTTCCAGTCTTCAGATTGTCAACATCGAAGATCCGACGGACCCGATTGCAGTCGGCGCGTTCGACCTGGAGGGCTATGTATATGATCTCGCTCTGGGCGATGGGTACGCCTACGTTGCCGACTGGAACCACGGTGTGCATGTCATCGACATCTCAAACCCCGATCGAGTTGTACCCCTCGGCACCACTTCGCTCCCGAACACGGGGTCCAGAATCGCGACCGCGGGTAGCTACGCCTACGTAACATTGGGAAACAATCGCGGGCTGGCAGTCGTCGACATCGCACTTCCCGAGGCTCCAGTCGTCATTGGAAGTGTCGCATTCCCGGGATCGGCCAAGGGTGTTGCCGTTGCGGGCAATTACGCCTATGTCGCCAATGGGCTTGGGCTTCAAGTGGTCGATGTCACGCACCCGGAAGCCCCGGAGCCCGCGGGCCTGGTCGATTCGCCGGGTGACGCAAGAGCAGTGGTCGTTTCGGGCCACTATGCCTACCTCGCGGACTGGGGTGGGAGCCTTCATGTGGTCGATGTGGCAAATCCGGAGATTCCGGCAATCGTGGCAAGCGTTGGCGTGTCGGTAAACGCGGGCCATGTGGCGGTGTCCGGTTCTTTTGTGTACGTGGCGTGCCAGGGCTTCGGCGTGTGGGTGATTGACATTTCCAATCCACTGATGCCTCAATATGTCAGCCAGATCGTATTGCCGTATTTTGCGACCAATTTTGCGTACAATGTTGAGATTGATGGCACTCATGCTTACATCATGGAAGGAGGCTCAGGATTCCACGTCGCCGACATCAGCAACCCATATGCACCCCTCATTGTCTGCAGCGTCGATACGCCCGGCGGTGCATCGGACATTGCGATCGCCGGTGATTACGCATACGTCGCAGACGGGCGATATGGTTTGCATGTTGTCGACATTTCCACACCGGTGAACGCGCATGTTGTGGGCGGGATGGACCCCACCCCAGTTGAATTTGATGGCCAGGTGCTGTCGGTTGTGGCAGCGGGTGATCTTGTATACGCGACGCATAACCAAGCCGGCTTCTTCGTGGCGCCGACGCAGTGCAGCTCCCAGCCGAGTGCTGTGGAGATTGCGCCATCCGAAATCGAGAGCGTTGTTGCGGTGTTTCCGAATCCAGCCCCACACCGTGTTACTGTTCGCTTCGGCGGCTTGCGCAGCAGCGCTTACACCGCAATCGTGCATGACATTGCCGGCCGGCGCGTGCGAGTGCTTGAAACAGAAGTTCCAGCTGGGGACACGCATGATCTCGTCTGGGACGGACGGGATGCGAACAACCGCGAAGTTGCAGCAGGAATCTATTTTCTCCGCATAGAATCAGGGACATTCGCAGCAACAGCGCGGGTTGCAGTCGTACGGTGACGCAACAGCCGACTCAGGATGGCAAAGAAGTCGATATCGAGGTCCCGGATCGCGCCGTCATGCCGTAAGCTCCCCCTCCCGCCAAGGGAGGGGGAGCTTACTATCCACGGACTCATCCTGTCGCGCGACCGGTGTCGGCTTCGCGGAGGCGTCGCGCCGGCCGTTCCGGATCAGCGGAACAAACCCTTGACCGCACCCCATGTCGACGATTCGGCGGCCACGATGGTGCAGTTGTTCGTGTGCGTCCCCAGATCCGTGAACGTGTCGAGGGCAAAGCCATCGTAATTCACGGCGGGATCGTAGACGTCACTGGAGTCGATGTCGCCGGTGCAATCGCTCGCCTTGCGCACGAGAGTGTGATTCAGCGTCGTGGCGGTACCGGTACCCCATTCGATGCCCGGGTCCTCGCCAAGCCGGCCTATCGAATCCTGGAGAATGCCGTCCCAGTACAACAGGAGGACGTCGTCGCCGTTATAGAAGGTGAACTCGCTGTGCACGACGTCGTCGGCGACGTCGAGGATGGCCTGCACCGAGGCGGCGTTGGCGATGACCCAGACGTCGCCGGCGGCCAGCGTGCCGGAGAGGGTCGCAGTGTAGGATAGCGTCGTGCTGCCGTTATTGTAGCGCTCCACCACGACCTGACTCAGATCGATCGGCTGATTGGTGTTGTTGTAGATCTCCACGGCTTTGTTGTTGCTCGAGCCTTCGATGTATTCCGAAAAGAAGATCGGTGAGTCGGCCAGAGACACTCCAGCCAGGGAACATGCGACGAGGATCGCCAACACGGACTTCATGGTGTCGCCTTTCTTCGGGATCGGCGGGCGGCGCAGCGGCGGGGGACTCCCTTCCGCCAGCGAGTTCGGCGAGGCGCGCGCCCGATGGCACCGGAACCGTACCATGGCTCGATTAATATTGCGATGCGGGAATCAATGGCGTCTTGCTCCCGACATCAGGCGTCGAAAGACAGCCGACAACTGGCCGCCCGGACACGCGGCGATGCCGGCGGATTGACGGGCTGGCGGCTCCATGGGACAATCACGGGGCGTGGAGCGGCTGTGGATCGGGGGATATGGTGGTTCTTTCTACTAGCCGCAAGAGTGTGGCGCGCGGACGACCTGCAACAGGGACCGGGAGGTCCACAAAGTGACGAAGACGAAGACGGTCGCGCCCAAGGCGCCGGCGAAGAAGTCCGCGCCGAAGCCTGCGAAGGATCCCGCGAAGGTCATTGCAAAGGCAAAGCGGCCCGAGCCCTCAGCAAACGACTTCCTCGCCGCCCTTGAGCACCCGCTGAAGGCCGATTTCGAAGCCGTCCGCAAGACGATCCTCTCCGCCGACAAGTCCATCAGCGACGGCGTGAAGTGGAACGCGCTGTCGTTCCGGACCACCGAGTGGTTCGCGACCGTGAACCTGCGCTCAAAGGACACCGTCCAGCTGATCATGCATCTCGGCGCCAAGCCGGGGAAGGAGGCGCCGGCCAACGCCATCCCCGACACGAAAGGCCTGCTGAAATGGCTCGGCAAGGATCGCGCGATGGCCACGCTCGGTAGCGGCGCCCAGCTCAAGGCCAATCTCCCGGCCCTGAAGGCCATTGCGAAATCGTGGATCAGGCACGTCTGACGCGCATCAAGTGCTCGGCCCGCATGGCCGCTTGCGCTTGGGGAGCCAGGGCCTGGCGGCGGCGAAGATCCGACCGCCAGCGTCCCGTCGGACTTCCTGACATGCATGGCGCGATGGACGCGGATCGGATCGAGGCCCTCGGCGCCCGACTCCCGCCGGTAATGCTCCACCTCGCGTGAGCACAGTTGGCAGAGGCCGTCGTAGTATACTTTGACACCGGACGGCGCCATGTCTGCCATCTTCCGCATTCGGTCACGCCGGACCGCGCCCAAGGCTGTCGGCTTCCTTCCGTAAGTGTAGCGCGGTCAGCCTCCAGCCAGGGCGGACATCCGCGCCTCGAGCCGGTCCACTTCCCTGCGCGCCGGAAATTCCGGATCCGATCCGCCGAGGCACCACTTCAGTCGCTCCAGGGCGGCCCGCGCGGCAGTGCCCTGCTGAAGTTCCAGATGGCACTCCACCTTCAGGACCAGCGCCGCGACCAGCCGCGGATTGACCGCGAGCATGCGATCCAACTCCACGAGCGCCGATGCCGCGTCACCGCCGGCCAGCAGGTCGGCCGCCAGTCGTCGGTGCAGATACCATCGTTCGTGATAAGGCTTGGCGGCCAGCGCCTCGATGGCGCGCCGCCAGGCGCCGGCTCCGGCCTGGACATCGCCCCGGGCGTCGGCAACGCGGGCCTCGAACTGGAAGTCGTCTCTGCCGATGACCTCGACGGCTTCCCCGGCATCCTGATCGTCTCCGTCCTCGCGCCAGACCGCCAGAGAGGAGTCGACGACGGCCCGGCCCCGGTCCGCCTGCCCCTGCTCGGCAAGCCGGAAACAGCGCATCCGCACGCTGAGCTTGTCGTCGGGATAGCGACTGATGTAGCTGGCCGTTGCGCGCTCCGTTTCTTCCACCAGACCGAGTTCGCGGAAGGTGCGGATGATCATGAGGTCCACCAGCATCTCCAGGTCGGAACCGGCGACCTGTGTGCGCACCTTTTCCAGGATGTCCATACCGCGCGCGATCTGCCCGCGCACGAGGTAGCTTCCGCCCAGATTGATCAGCGACTGGTAGAAGTCGGGCTGCATGGAGACCGAAGCCAGGAATTCGGCTTCCGCCTCCTCGTAGCGGCCCATCACCATCAGGATTTCGCCCAGCGAGTCGCGCGCATTCGCCAGCCCGGGCGACAGGAACGCATACTTCTGCATGTGGTCAATGGCCTCGTCGAAGCGGCCGCGACCGAGTTCCATGTAGCCGAGCATGTTGTAGCTGATGGCGTAGTTCGGATCGATGTCGAGTATGTCCAGCCAGGCCTGTTCGGCCGCGTCCTGGTCGTCGACGCGCATGGCCTGGGCTGCCACGGCCACCAGGACGTGAATGTTCTTCGGCTGTTCTTTCCGCAGGCGCGCCAGCAGCGAATCACGGTCGGTGAAGAAGCGGCTGCGGCGGAAAGCGCCCATCCGGAGTTGGGCCACCATGCGGCGGTCGTCGTCCCGGATCGCCTGGACCAGGCTGTCGGCGCGCGCCAGTTCCACCTTCATATTCCGGCGCTCACCGAGGCGATAGAAGGCCATGGTGCGCGCGATCGCCGCCTCGGCCAGCGATGGATCCATCTCCAGGCACTGCCCCAGCTTCCGTACGGCGTCCTGCAGGCGCAGCGCGTTCAGATCCCTGGTGCCGTCATCGCAGAGGGCCAGCGCCGCAGGGTTCCCGGAATGTGGGGCGGGCCCGTCCAGTTTCGCCAGGCCCCAACCCAAGCCGGCCACGAGTACGGCGATGACCAGAGCCAGGCGCAGGTATTTCACGAAATCCTCCGGGACTGCTGCGGGAACGGAATCATCCAGCGACTGATACGCGCCGTCCATGCGACAGGGCCAACCATGAATACGACCCCCGGCGCCGGCGGGTTGCAAACGTCGCCGCGCCGCGGCACGCTGCCGTTCGCCCATCTGACCGCGCCGTCCGGAGATGCTGGTCGGTCCGGTTGACTTTGCCTTGTTGGATGTGGGACAGTTGTGGCGGGAGATCCCATCGACCGCGTTCCCGCCCGCTGCGCGTAGCCGGGGCGCGGATCGCCGCGACGTGACGAGCGATACGCATGAAAAACCCGGGAGGTCGATCCCATGAAGCGATGCCTGCGCCTGTTCCTGCCGATCGTGCTGGCCGCGCTGGCCGGCCCGGCCGCGTTCGCCGGACTGGACCCGGACCGTGACTCGATGGGGATCTACTTCGACACGGCCGGCAACACCAACTGTGCCGCCCTGAACCCGTTCATTATCCAGCCCGCCTACCTGCTGCTGGCCAACCCGTCGGCGCCGACCGGCGGCTTCGCCTGCCGCGTCTCCATGGTGGGGGCGCCGCATTTCGTGCTCTCGACGGACCTGGGCGGGCGGCTGGACATCGATGCCGCGCTCGATGGTTTCCTGGTCGGCGGAGAGTCCCCGTACCCGGTGGCCAGCGGCCACATCGTGTTGGCCACGTTCCAGGTCATGCTGCAGGCGGCGGGGCATCTGGCCTTCTACATCCGGCCGCCGGTGCCCCCGTACGGAACCTGCCCGGGCCCCGTTGTCTGGAGCGTCGACGGGACGGTCCGCTGCTGCGGCGTGTCGTCCGGACATGTGAGCATCCCGGTGGCTGGCTGGAACAGCCCGACCTGCCCGGTGGCAGCGGAATCGCTCAGCTTCGGCGCGATCAAGGGCCTGTACCGCTGATATGGAGTGACCCTTGTCAAGGCCGTCTTCTTCCGGGGAGGCGGCCTTTCTCTTTCGGGTTGGCGATTCCGGCAGCCAGAGAAGGCGGATGAGGCAGGACGCTTCGACGACGAGTCACTCTGATATACGCGGGTTGCGCCGGCGCACCGGTGCCGTGCCGCATGACCGTGCTCCGTCGTGAGGTACCGCACTCTGAAATCGTGAGTCTGGACGTTGGAGTCCAGTCGCACAACGGTAACGCGGGTTCTCTGGATCGTGCCTGCTCTCATCCGTCGTCTCCGGCTGCCGGTTCGATCGTGTTCAGGCCTCGCTGGGCTGTGCCTCGCGCAGCGTCTCCCACACGTACCCGATCAACATGCGTGCGATGGCCACGACGATGGTGTTGTGGTGCTTGCCCTTGCCCGTCATCAGTCTGTACTGCCGGCACAAGCGCTGTTGTGCGCGGTCAGCCCTGGCGATCACCGCCGCCGGTTGACCGCGTCGGCGCTTGGCCAGCTTAACGCCCACGGTGGGCTTGTGCCGATAGTGCCAGGCGGTCTCGATCAGCAGGCGGCGCAGGTGCCGGTTGCCCGTCTTGGTGATGCCACCTCGTCGTCGATGGTCGCCGCTGCTGTACTCGCACGGCACCAGCCCGAGGTAGGCCATCAGGGAAGGTGCCGTGGTGAACCTCCGCACGTCGTGCAACTCCGCGGTCAGGCACAGTGCGGTGACTGTATCGATACCCCGGAAGCAGCGCAGATGGGCGACCGGCGTGCGGTACGGCTCCTGTTCCGCCGCAGTGGCCAGTTGCTCGTCCAGTGCGGCGACCCGTGCCTCTTGCTGCTCGAGCGCCAGCAGGTAATCCTGGAATACGATCTGGTCGGCCGGTCGCTCGAACTTCAACCCGTGGAGCCAGTACCGGTGCTGCTGGGACCACAGGTACCCGGCGTGGAAGCTCAGGCTGCGACGCAGCAGGAACTTGCCCAGCCGGTGCCGGGCCCGCACCAGGTCCAACTGCGCGTCCTCGCGACAGCGACACAGGTCCCGGACCGCTTCCTCGTCCTCGGTCGGCGGGTGAACGGCCGTCAGTAGCCCGGCGCTGTGCAACTCGGCCAGCTTGCGGGCGTCCCGATGGTCGGTCTTGATCCGGTCGCCGTGGCGGACCGGGATCAGCGACGGGGCGGCGATCATGCACTCGATCCCGGCTGCCTGGAGCTGCCGCTGCAGGCCATAGCCGGTCGGCCCGGCCTCGTAGACGCAGCGCAACGGGGCGTACGCCTTGAGCTTGCGGATGAACCGGCGCAACGCGGTCGGCTCGTGCGTGACCTCCCACTGGTTCACTTCACCGGTCGTGGGGCAGAGCATCGCCACGGCGATCGTCCTCTTGTGCACATCCAGCCCGACGTAGGTTATACTGCTCATTGCCGGCTCCCTTCGTCGCATGCGGCTCTGGCGCCTCGGCGCTAACCCGCGACTGCGGTGCTTGCCACCCGGCCGCCATCGCCTACCACCTGAACGACGGTGGCGACGATACGACAAGGGGGCCGGTCACTCCATAGGGTCTGACGTGAAGTGAACCGCCCCCGCTGCAACATTTTCGCGGAACTCACGTCGGGGACCGCTCACGATATCCGACTACCATGCGGCACCGAACGGATCCCGGCCCGATGTCCAACGTCGCCAGCGCCTTGAAGCCCGATGCCGTCGGCCGGCCCGAACCGCTGTCCCGTGCGGTCGCGTTGCTGGCCGGCATGAAGTTCCTGGCCCACATGGCAACGGCCGGCAACTACCCGTTCCACCGCGACGAACTCTATTATCTGGTCTGCGGGCGGCACCCGGCCTGGGGCTACCCGGATCAACCGCCGCTGACACCGTGGCTGAGCGCCGTGAGCGAGCACCTGTTCGGGCTCTCGCCCTGGGGCCTGCGGTTGTGGCCCGCCCTCGCCGGCGCCACGATCGTGCTGCTCGCTGGCTGGCTGGCATCCCGCTTCGGTGGCGGCCGCCGGGCCCAACTGCTGGCGGCCCTGGCGGTCGGGCTGGCACCGGTGTACCTGATGTCCGGCTCGCTGATGCAGACCGTCGCGCTCGACCAGCTGTTCTGGGTAGCCAGCGCCGCGGTCCTGGTCGCGGTCATCAACGGCGCATCGCCACGGCTGCTGGTCGTGTTCGCGCTGCTGTTGGGGCTGGGCCTTTGGGCGAAGCTGACGATTCTCGTCTGGGGTGCCGGGCTGCTGGCGGGACTGGTGCTGACCCGCGACCGTCGCCTGCTGGGCGGCCGGTGGATCTGGCTCGGTGCCGCGATTGCCGCCGGATGTGCCGTGCCCATCGTGCGGTGGCAACTTGACCACGGCCGACCGCTGCTCGAATTCCTCGCCAACAACCGGGCCGACGACGAACTCAGCTCGTCGGGATTCCTGCGGTCGCAGATCGGCATGTCGGGGCCCATCGCGGGCACCGCGTTGCTGCTGGCGGGATTCGCCTTCCTGCTGGGCAGCCGGGCGGGGCGGCGCTGGCGTTCGCTGGGTATCGCCATCGCCGTCGCGTGGGCGATCTTCCTGGTCACCGGCGGCAAGCCGTACTACGCGGGTCCAACCTACCCCATGCTCTTTGCCGGGGGTGCCGTGCTCGTGGAACGGCTGCTGGCCCGGCAGCGGTCGCGCGTCTGGGGCCGGGTGGCCGCAGGACTGCTGGCGTCGCACGTCGTGATGACGCCTCTATCCCTGCCGATCATTCCCGCCCGTCATCTCGGCGCCATCATGGATCGGCTGCCGAACGACGACTGGGCGAACATGTTCGGCTGGCAGGAAATCGCCGGCCAGATCGCGGACGCGTGCAAGGCGCTGACGCCGGCCGAGAGCGCCGGCCTGCGCATCCTGGCACCGAACTACGGCGTGGCTGGAGCCATCGATGTCTACGGCGCCGCGCTCGGGATGGCGCCTGCCCTCAGCGGACACAACGCCTATGCCTTCTGGGAGTCGTCGCCGGCCCTCGATCCTCTGGTCTTCATCGGCTACGACGCGGCGTGGCTGGGGCAGATGTACAGCGAAACGCGCTCCCTCGGCGCCCTGGCTGGTGCCGACCTGGGACCCCCGGACGAAAAGGGACTTGGCATCATCTACTGCCGCGGCTTGAAGGTTGCACCGTCTGCCCTGTGGAAAGACCTGCGCCATTTCGACTGATCCGCCGGGCCGCCCTTCCCGATCGGAGCCGCCACAGTTGCGCCGGCACAAGTGCCCGCCGGCACCACTCGTTAGTGTATCAATAATGTCTAGAAAAATTCTATACAAACAATTGACAGATCTCGCTCCCTGTGCGATACTGTCATCTGTCGGATCGACAGTCGAGACAGCGACATGCTGACCCCATCAGCCATTGAGGAAGGTCACGGATGAACGAACGCCTGAAGTTCCTGCCCGCCGCCGCGCTGGCGGTGCTGGTCTCGACGCCCGCTCCCTCCCGTTCCGCGACGGCGGTTCCCGCCCCGGGCCAAACGATACGCCTGGGTGGCGACACGGAGGTCGTTTCCCGGCGCATCGGTGACGACTGGGTGAGCGGCTCGGCGGCCATCACCACGCCCCTGCCGGTGGGATACCCGGCACCGACTCCGCCGGGCGCCATCGAGTTGAAGACCTATCCGTCGTTGCGGCGCGCGGAGGTCACCTCGAAGGTCGGCAACGCCGGCCTCGCCATGAACATGGCCTTCTTCCCGCTGTTCAACCACATCCAGCGCCGCGAGATCGCCATGACATCGCCGGTGGAGATGGACTATCGGGGGTTGTCGGTCGGCGGTGAGCCGTTGCCGGTCGCGGCCGAACCCGCGCCGCTCAAGGCGATGACGATGTCGTTCCTCTATCGTTCCCCCGAACTGGGCCCGGTGGGCGCCGATGCCGAGGACGCGAAGGTCGTGGTCGTGGATACCGAGCAGGCCACCTACCTGTCGCTCGGCATGCAGGGCGGCTATTCGCTTGAGCGCGTCCGGGAAGGGATGGCGCAGTTGCACGAGTGGTTGGCCGCCAACCCCGGGTGGGAGAGCGTCGGCGACATCCGCGCCCTGCATTACAACGGCCCGGAGAGACGCGATCAGGACAAGTGGCTCGAGGTGCAGGTGCAAGTGCAGGTGCAAGCCGCGCCGCGGGCGGTGGAGCAGGCCGACCAGGCGAGCGTGCCGCGCGGCTGACGCGCACCGTCCCCGGCCACGAACCCGTCCACAAGCTTGAGCACAAGAAAGGGCGTGGCGGCCATCGCGGCCGCCACGCCTGCTTTTCGTCCTGGTCCGTCCGCGCCCTTATCTCACCAGCATCATCTTGCGCGTCTGCACGACGCCGTCGGCCTCGAGCCGGCCCAGATACATGCCGCTGGCCAGCCCGCGCCCGTCGAACCGTACGCTGTGTTCGCCGGCCGCGATGTCGCCGTCGACCAGCGTCGTCACCAGACGGCCGCGCGTGTCGAACACGCGCAAGACGGCGTGCGCGTCGCGGGACAGCCGGAAGGCGATCTCGGTGAGCGGGTTGAACGGATTCGGGCTATTTGGCAGCAGCTCGGCTCGCGCCGTCGCCGGCAGGTCGGGACGTGTGTCGGGCACACCGGAGGCATAGACCGCCGGGAAGCTGAAGACGTACATCGCCGACGACGCCACCGCGCCGCCGTCCTTCGCCACGCCGTCCTTCGCGACATCACCGCTCGCCGGCACGATCAACCCGTTGCTCATGAGGAACACCAGGTCGGCCTGGCCGTCGCCGTCGAAGTCGGCGATGCGGACGTCCTGCATCTCGCTGCCGGGACCCAGGACGATGTCCTGCCGCGCGAAGCCGCCGCTGCCGTCGCTGCGATAGACGGTCACGGCGTCCGGATCGCGGCAGGCCACCGCGAAGTCCTGTCGCCCATCGCCGTCCAGGTCGCCGGCCGCGAAGGCCACGGGCATGCCGGCGGTCGGGTAGACCGGGCCGTCCGTGAAGTAGGGTGAAATGACCGCCGCCATCTGCAGCATGCGTGCGCCGAAGCCGGTCTCATCGGTGGTCACGATGTCGTACGGCCCCTGCGGCCCGCGGAACTTCGCGACCGCGAACGGGTGCGGCGAGTCGATCCGCGGCGCGATGCCCAGTCCGGCCGATTCGGCGTTGTAGCTGTAGCCGGACGCGGAGATTTCAGCCAGGTGCTGGACACCGGCCGCATCGGTGTTCAGCGTCAGCAATTCCCGGTAGGGGGCGCCGGTGAAGTTGCCGAACTGCAGGCCGACGACGCCGGTGAACCACGGGTAGAGGTTGTCGGCGACCGGGCTGCGGAACCCGCCGGCGCCGTCGGACAGGTAGAACTCGAGACGGTCGCCGAGAAGCCCCGGGGTCAGGCAGACGAGGTCGCCGAACCCGTCGTTGCTGACGTCGGAGATCGCGAGCCCGCGCATCTCCCCTTGCCCGCCGGCGCTGTCGAGCGGGGCCAGTTCGAAGGCGGCGCCGAAGCCGGGCACGCCGCTGTCCCACGGCACCCAGGCCGGCGCCTCCGCGCCGCGCCCCACGGCCACGCCGCCGAGCAACGGGTCGGCCGCGAGGTGGGTGATGGCCGGACCGGCATCGGCGCTGCCGATCTCGGTGAAATTCAGGCCAAGGGTGGAGGTGAACGCCCGCAGCGAGGCGGTGGCGCTCTCGAACCCGACCAGCAGCTCGGGGCGGCCGTTGGTGAGCGTGAGCTCGCCCACCTCGAGCACGCGCGCCGGATCGCTTCCCAGCGGTATCCGCGCGCTCCGGGGCGCCGGCGCGCCGGTGACGTTGAAGGTCCGGTCGCCGAGACCGGGATAGATGGTGATCACGCCTTCCGCCAGGAAGGCGACGTCGAGGTTGAGGTCGCCGTCCAGCTGGTCCACGGCGAGATCGAACCGCGCGTTCGGCGCAGGCGTGGCCGGCCCCACCAGGTAGAGGTTCTCCTCTTCCACGTAAGGAGGAAAGTTCTGCCGCCACACGGTGATGCCCGTGTCGAGCACTTCGGAAACTTCGGTCGACGGCCCGAGCAGGTACGACAGCGACACCACCTCGAGCACGCCGTCGCCGTCGAGGTCGCAGGGGATGGCGCGCAGGTCGTCGCGCAGGAAGTTGGAGATCGGTCCCAATTCCAGGCCCAGCCCCGTCCCGGTGTTGGGGTGGAGGGTCAGGACGCTGTTGCCGTAGTAGTGCCCGCTCGTCAGCAGGTCGGGCAGCCCATCGCCGCCCCAGTCCAGCGCCCGCAGCGGCTGTTCGTTATCCGCCACGCCGCCGATGAGGGTCCAGGGGCCGAAGCCGCCGCCGAACTGCCCGTAGCGCACCTGGCCCGCCAGCTGGTTGCTGGAAGGACCGGTCGGGATCGTGCCCATCTGCACCTGATCGGGAAACCCGTCGTTCGAGAAGTTGGCGGTGATCATCTGCAGCGGGAAGAAACCCGGCGCGAGCTCGAAGTCCGCCGGCCACGCCTGGAGGCCCTGGAACGTGTAGATGCCGCTGGTCGCCGAGCCGCCCTGGGCGGCGGCGATGAGCGTCCAACCGGGGCCGGATGGGCTGGCGCCGATGGTCGAGATCGAGGCCGGCAGCCTGGGCCGGCGGTCGAGCCCGCCGACGATGCTGGCATCGACGAGCGGTCCGGGGCCCAGGTTGCGCAGCACACTGAGGCCCCAGGGCGCGAAGGGATCGCTGCCGTAGGTCACGTACAGGATGCTGAGCCGCCCGCCCGCCGGCCCCAGGCTGGGCACGAGCTGGATGGGCATCCCCTCCCGGTCCAGGTTCGGCAACTCGTAGGACTCGCTGTCCAGCCAGAAGTCGTTGTAGCGCCGGAACACATGGACCGTCGCCGGGTAGGTGTCATCGCGCAGCGTGACGATCTCGTTCGTCCCGTCCAGGTCCATGTCGCCGACCAGCATCAGCCGCGCCCCGGGAGCCGTCAGGGACTGCACGAGGCCCTGTGCTCGGGACGCCGAGGTGTTGCCGAGCCCGAGGCCGAGGAGCGTCGCCGCGGCCAGGACGTACGCGCGGCCCGGACGGCGGCGTCCGCAGTGGGTCGAAGCAGGGTTTGTAGGCATGGATTCCCCCTTGGGTGGCTTGCACCCGGTTCAGTAATCTCCCTCCCCATATATCATATCATAATGATATGTTTATTCAAGAGGCAGCCGCCGGGCGCGCCGACGCAACCGTCCGGTCCCGAGAGGACGTGGCTACTCGAGGCACCTTGATCATTCCGCCAAGGCACGCGCTTCATGGCGATCTGCACGCGCCGTAACACGACCCGGGAGTTGAGAATGCGCTGTCCTGCCGTTCTGCTCGCTTTGCTCAGTCTCGCCGCTGCGGGTGCGACAGCCGCCTCGCAACCTGCGTTTCCGGCCGGTGCACACGCCGATACGCTGTTCGGCATCGTCGTGCCGGATCCCTATCGCCGTCTGGAAGACGCCGAAGATCCCGCTGTGGCGAGTTGGCTTGCACTTCAGGAAGCGCACACGCGAACCACTCTGGCGGCGATTCCCCGGCGTGAGGAACTGGCCGCTCGCCTCGCCATGCTGCGCACCATGGGCTCAGGCATCCGGCAGTCCATCGACACTCCGGCGGGGCTCATCCTTGTCCGCGAGGGCGCGCAGGGGGTGTCGATCACCATCCGGAATGAGGCCGCCGATGGCAGCGACACCGCTGAGCGCATGATCTTCGATACCTCTCCGCACGAGTCGAAAGAAGCCGCCGACATCGTTGCCTGTGCTCCCACCGACGACGGGCTCCACATCGCCGTCGGCCTCACTCGGGTCGGCGATGCGGACCCGGAGATCCTCGTCGTCGAGACAGCTTCGGGTCGTCTGCTGCCGGACCGCATCGGCGACATCCTGCTCGCAAGCGGCGGCAGTATCCGGATTGCCTGGCATCCCGATGGATCCGGATTCTTTCATGCGCGGACCGTGCCGGGGGCGCCGGCGAGCGAGCGCTTCTTTCGTGGCCGGATCCACTTTCACCGACTGGGCACTGAAGCGGAGGCGGATGAAGCCGTCTTCGGCTTCGGGCTGTCCGCGACGGTGCCGATGGCGCCGGCGGACACGCCGAGTCGCGTGATCACCTCGTCCGGCTCGCGTTGGCTGGTCGGCTATGTGTGGGAGGCGGCAAGCTTCGGTGTCTCGATGTACGCGACACCTCTTGATAGCCTGCGCGGTGCGACCACGCCGTGGCGCCGGATCGCCACACCCGCCGACAAGCTGGACAGACTCGTCCTGGTTGGGGATGCCGCCTACGCCCTCAGCGCCAATCTGGCACCGCGTGGCCGGCTCGTCCGCCTGGACCTCACCGACCCTGCCGGCACCTGGGAGACGATACTTGCCGAAGGTTCCGGAGTGCTGGTGGATCTGCGCGCTGCCAAGGACGCGCTCTATCTGAGCGAGCGCATTGGCGGATCCATGCTTTTGCAGAGGCTGCCCCATGGGGATCGCGTGGCAACGCCCGTCGATCTGCCCGTCACCGGAACGCTGGCCCTGAGCGCGCGACCCGACGTTCCGGGTGTGCGTGTGACCGTCGAGTCGTGGCTGCTGCCCCCGCGCAGCTTTCGCTACGATCCCGCGACACGATCCGTGCGGTCCGCTGGTATCGAGCCGCCCCTCGCTGCCGATTTCGCCGATATCGTTGCCGAACGCACCATCGCGATCACCGGCGACGGCGCGGCGATCCCGGTCTCGATCGTGCGCTCACTCCGGACGCCGCTCGACGGCGGCGCACCGCTCCTGCTCGAAGGCTACGGCGCCGCCGGCGTCGCCGTCGATCCCGTCTTCCAGCCCGAGTTGCTGGCCTGGGTCGAACACGGCGGGATTTATGCGTTCGCACATGTGCGCGGCGGCGGCGACTGGGCAGCGCCTGGCACGAGGCCGCGCGGCGCGAGCGCCGGCCGGTCGCCACGGCGGATTTCATTGCGGCGGCCGAACACCTTGTCGCGAAGCGATACACCCGGCGCGGAGGCATCGCGTTGATGGGGATCAGTGCCGGTGGGCTGCTCGTCGGAAACGCCATCGTCGACCGGCCCGATCTGTTCGGCGCCGCGATCCACGATGTCAGCCCCGCCGACCTTGTCGGCATGTCCCGTCAGCCGACCGGAGCGCGGAATCTGAGCGAGTACGGCTGGGACCAGACAGCTGCGGGGCTGCGGGCGATCCTGGCGGCATCGCCCTACCAGCGTGTGCGCGACGGTGTCGGGTACCCCGCAGTGCTCGTGCACAGCGGCGCGGAGGACTACAACTTCGGGCCCGGGCAAGGCGCCAAGTATGCAGCCCGCCTTCAGGCTGCGAACGGCGGCGCGCGGCCCGTTCTCCTGGACCTCGATCGTCATGGCGGCCACGACGCCTACCTGTTCGGACCATCGGAAGGGCTCGCGGACGCATTCGCCTTCGCGCTCTGGCAGCTTGGCCATCCGGACTTCCAGCCATGAATAGTTGGCAAATCTGTATGGCTTGCGAGCATGATGCTGGGACCTGATGCACCGTCCGCTCAGGAGATACCCGTGCGACCGCGAAGGGGCCGAATCGGCGCCCAGGTCGGCGAGCGGGGCGGGTTGAATTTCCTGTCTTCTCAAGCACCCGTACCAATGAGGTTCCCATGCCCCCGCTGACCCGCGCCGAATCGAGCGGCTACACATTCACGAGCCTGCACGCCGACGTGATGGCGTTCATCGCCGGGCTCGCGGCGATGGGCGATCCGCGCCTGCATGTCACGAGCTTCGGCGCCAGCCCCGGCGGGCGCGAACTGCCGCTGCTGGTGCTGTCCGCGGCCGGCGTGAAGACGCCCGCGGAAGCGCGCCGCCTGGGCCGGCCGGTGGTGATGGTCGTCAGCGGCATCCATCCCGGCGAAGTGGAAGGCAAGGAAGGCTGCCTGATGCTGGCGCGCGACCTGCTCGCCAGAACGCCGGGCCTGGACGCGGCGCAGGTCCTCGAGAACGTGACGCTGGTGATCGTGCCGCTGTTCAACCCCGACGGCAACGACGCCATCGACCCGGGCAACCGCGCGCTGCACCTGCCGAAGCTCAGGGGCCAGTTGGGCCCCGACAGCGGCGTGGGCACGCGCGAGAACGCCGCCAAGATCAACCTGAACCGCGACTACCTGCGCTATGCCTCGGCGGAGATGCGCCTGTTGCAGACGCGCGTCTGCCAGCCCTGGGCGGCCGACCTGACCATCGACAACCACGCCACCAACGGCTCGGTGCACCGCTTCTCGATGACGTACGACATCCCGCACACGGTCGAGAGCGGCCGCGAGGAGCCCATCCGCTACATGCGCGAACGCCTGCTGCCGCCGGTGACGGCGGCGCTGCGCGCCAACCACGGCCTGGACGCGGGCTGGTACGGCAACTTCGTCGAGGACGAGCGCGTGCTCGACACGGGTGGCGAGGCCGATCCGGCGACGTCCGTGCGGGAGGGGTGGCTGACGTACCCGCATCATCCGCGGTTCGGCAGCAACTACCGTGGACTGACAAACCGCATGGACCTGCTGCTGGAGTGCTACAGCTACATCCCGTTCAGCGAGCGCGTGCGCACCGCGTACGCGTTCATGCTCGAGACGCTGCGGTATGTGGCGGCGCACGGCGACGAGGTGGTGCAGACGGTGGCGCTGAGCCGGGCGCCGCGCGACCGGATCGCCATCCGCTATGCGCTGGAGCGGTGCGCCGAGCCCGTCGAGATCCTGACGCGCACGCCGCGCACGCTGGACGGCGCGCCGTGCTCGGTGACGTTGCCGTACCTGGGGCGGTTCACGGGCACGAAGGTGGTGGAACGTCCGGCGGCGTACCTGGTGCCGCGCGCGCTGGGCGATCACCTGCGGTTGCACGGGCTGGCGGTGCGGGAGGCGACGGGTGCGTACGAGGTCGAGGCACCGGTGGTCGAAGGCATCGGCCAGATCGGGGGGCGGGCCATCCTGGAGGCGGCGGCGGTGGGTGAGCTGGCGGTCAGCTGGCGCCGGTCATCGCGCGCGGCGTTCCCGGGCGCCGTGCTCGTGCCGATGGACCAGCCGCTGGCGGCGATCGCCGCTTACCTCTGCGAACCGGAGAGCGATGACGGGGCGGTCGAGAACGGGCTGTTGGCGGCGCCGCAGCTGGGTGACGAGCTGCCGTTGTGGCGGGTGGTGGCGCTGGGCTAGTAATGAATAGTCGTATATTTGACAATATCCAATGAATGCCGTATTGTGGCAATTAATGCTTGTTGTTGACTGGTAAAACTTGGAAGATGTCCAATGAATGCCAACCAAAAGCTAAAGAGATCTGCGGCTGGAATCGACCTGGTACGGCTACTAGCCTGCGAGGGCTGCCGCATCTTCACCACGGAGCATGCCCGGGAAAGGGCCCCGCAGGTAGGCTTGAAGGACGATTACCTCGTGGAGGCCCTGTACCATCTGCGGCGTGACCGCTGGATCGTCCAGTTGCGGCGGGGGCTCTACGCCCTGACTGCCGAGGTCCCAGGGGTAGCTCCGATCCACGAGTTCGAGATCGCCATGGCTCTGGTCCAGCCGGCGGCCGTGTCGCACTGGTCGGCCATGCACTTCCACGGGCTGACACAGCAGGTACCCCGCAGGGTGTATGTCCTGACGACGACGGATGTCTCCACGCCACGGAAGCGAACCGCCGGGCGCTCCGACGGGAGTGACGGATTCCCCGCCGGAGGCGCGACCTTCACCTTCGTTGGGGTCTACGACACGCGGTTCTTCGGCACACGGCAGGTCTGGATCGGCGAGGCCCGCGTGACGATGACCGATCCGGAACGCACGCTGATCGACGGTTTGTCGAAGCCGCAGTTCTGCGGCGACTTCGCGGAAGTCCTGCAGGCGTTCCAGGTCCGGCTGGCCGAACTGGATCTGGACCGGATCATCGACTACGCCGTCCGGCTCGATGGCGCCACAGCCAGGCGGCTCGGTTGGGTACTGGAGCATCTGGGCCTGGAGTCCCCACACCTTGAACGGCTCCGGTCGGCGCCGGTCATGGGATACCGGACTCTGGATCCAACCGGTGAACGGCAGGGTCCTTGCGACGGGCGCTGGATGATCCAGGTCAACCTGCCCGGAAGGATCGCGACGTGAGACCACTGCGCACCCGGCTTCAGGAATCCCGGAGGGACCTGGGCCTGCCATGGGAGGTCCTGGAGCGGGACTATCTGCTCTCGTGGATTCTGGCCGGCATCGGTCAGGTGCCAGCTTTGAAGGGTTCCCTGGTCTTCAAGGGAGGCACGGCGCTCAAGAAGTGCTACTTCGGGGAATACCGCTTCTCCGAGGACCTGGATTTCACAGGGCTACCGGACGCCCCGACCGGCGATGCGTTGTTCGCCGCCGTCAGCGAGGCCTGCGCCGCCGCTGCCGAACTCATCGATGAATATGCCCCCGTCGGAATCGAATGCACCCGCTACGAGGAGCGGGAGCCGCATCCCGGCGGACAGGAGGCCTTCACGATTCGCGCCCGGTTGCCGTGGCAGAAGTCATCGACCACGCGCGTGATGGTTGAGGTGACGGTGGATGAGCCCCTCCTGAAGACCGCAATCATGCGGCCGATCCTGCACGAATACGGCGAGCCGATCCAGGCAGATGTCCAGGTCTATACCCTGGAGGAGATCGTAGCGGAGAAGCTCAGGGCGATTCTCCAGCATGCGCGCAGGCTGGAAGAACGGGGTTGGGGCCGATCGCGCGCACGGGACTACTACGATCTGTGGCGACTGTTTGGTGCCTACGGTGACAGGATGGACTTCGCGGGATTCGCGGATCTGCTGAGTGCCAAGTGCGCCGTGCGGTCCGTCGCGTTCTCGCAGCCGGATGACTTCTTCCCCGACGCTGTTCTCGACCATGTGGAGAGGACCTGGGCGCAATGGCTCGGTCCGTTGGTCGCGGAGCTGCCGCGTTTCGAGACGGTGATCGCCGAACTGCGGCCGCGGATCGGCGCAGTGATTCGATAGGCCACGAAGCGGTTGCCGACTCCGCCCGCGCTGCTGGACCTGCTGGCCCAACCAGTGCCCCGCCGGCTGCGCAGGCACTGCTACTGCGGCGCGCGAACGAACAGCCACTCGCCCGCCTGCGGCGGCGCCTCGGCCGCCTCCCAGCCCATCGCCGAGAACCCGAGCAGGTCTGCGGGGCCGTGGGCTCCGGTGTCGAGGGCGTACCGCAGCAGGGCGCCGCGCGCCATCTTGGCGTGCACCACCGGCGTGACCAGCCTTCCGCCGGCCCGTCGCTCCTTGAAGACGGGCCGCACGATCGGCCCGCGCAGCCGCTTCTCGTCGACGGCCTTCAGGTACTCCTGGGAGGCGACGCTCAGCACGGGTTCGTCGTCCTGCAGCTCCGCGTTGAGCGCGTCGGTGAGCCGTTCCCGCCAGAACCCGGTCAGGTTCGTTTCGCCCGGCGGTGCGAAGCGGCAACCCATCTCCAGACGATAGGCTTCGACGCGGTCGAAGGGACGCAGCAGGCCGTAGAGCCCCGAGAGGATGCGCAGCCGGCGTCGTGCCCGGCGCCGGGCGGCGGCGTCGAGGGTCGACGCGTCGAGATGCCTGAAGACCAGGCCGGAGAAGGCGTAGAGCGCAGGGACGACCGGGGAGTCCGGCCCGCCCCAACGCTGCAGGCGCAACCGGGTCTCGTCGGCCAGCTCGGGATTCAGGTCCATCAGACGGGCGAGGGTGCGCGCGTCGTGTCGCCGCAGGGCCTTCACGAGTCCACGGGCCGTGTCGGCAAACGAAGGGTCGGTCGTGGCCAGGCGGGACGGTGTCGAGTTGTCGAAGTCCATGAGCTTGGTGGTATTGACGAGCAGCAGCAATGGGTCCTCCGCCGTGATCGGGTGTTCTGGCGGGAACATCGCAGTGATTCAATCCGCAGGCAACCCCCGCCGGCTAACAACGCATGGATCCGGCGCCTGAAAGCAGTCGCCGCTGTCGAACCTCCGCCGCGCCGCGGCCCGCTGCTGGGCGCTGCTGCTGGTGCGGAGCTACGAAGTACAGTCAGCGTGACCGAGAGATGTGTCTTGACAGCCTGCCCCATGGAAGGAATCTACTCGAGAGTCAGCAGTTACCTGCCAAAAGTGTCTGCGTTGAGCCCCTCCTCGGCCATCAACCAGGCTGGGAAACTCTCGTATGTTTTCTCATGCTCCCAGCCGGAGGATGCGAAATCGTGAACTATTAGAACCTTACCTGGATAGTTGTAATCCCAGCATGCAATATCATCAGAGTCTACACTGCGGGCGAAGGGGATCACCTTACGTTCCGGATATCGCTCCTCCAGGCCGGATTTCCAGAAAGCCAAATCTTCTTCCTTGAGCATGCACCACCTTCTCAGTCGCGCGGAGATCTCGCCTGCTAGATTCAGAAATTCAGGAGGGTAACGAAACCAGGAGGGAAGCTTGTTATCCGGGAGCAAGCCTACGTCCACTCCAGATGGGCCAATAAAGGGGTCGGCGAACGGCAGAGCGCTTTTATCGCGGGTACATGTTACCAGGTGCGCGGGCAGCGCCTCTGAAAGCCATTCACGACCATCAACCGTAGAGATTCTCAAACCAGCATCGACAATACCGTCCACCGCGATCTGCAGAACAACCGGCCGATGGGACATGCGGCCCGCAACCTCCCTAGCCTCCTCTGGTGTGTCAAAGAGATGGACGCTCGATCTGTAGGGCAAGGGGCGTAATCCATTCTGGAGTACTTCATCCAGATCTTCCGAACTTGACGCGGCATAAATAAACCGGGGCGCCGTGATAGCTGCTTCACCCGGAGAACTAGCCGCCGAGCCAACAAGTCGGATCTTGTCATCACTCAACTCAAACGCGTGAGGAAATGCGCTGCGCCCCGCAGCTATCAGCATCTCCATATTCAAACTCCGCAGTTCCGGCGCTTCGCGCTTTAGCTCCCAAATTACGGCATCCACTGGACACCAGCCATTCGGATCCCTCTCCAGCTGATAGAGTGACGGGCGCAGGAGGATGGCTTCACGGAGAAGCCGCGCGAAATTTGGAAATGCGTTAATACTGACTTTCCCTTCCGGGTTCATAATATTCCTTGCTACCTTCCTCGGGGAATAGAAAGATCAACCACCATTCCCCTCGCCGCCGCCCCGAGATACCGTCGGACACCCATTGAGTATCTCTCACCCCCGCCCCGAAAGTCAATCGACCTGCCCCCAATCCCCGCCTGGCCCCCGTTATCGGCTCGCACAGCGCCCTTCTCGCCGCTCCGCTCGCACACGCTCCCATCCGCCGCGCTGCCGAAGCTGCGGACCGCTCCCGTTTCTCTGTGACGGGATCACTCCCAGTCGTCCGCCGGCTGCCCTGCCGTCTGGTCCATCTCCGGCCATTCCGCGGTCGCGACTGTCTGGTCGAACCCGAACGCGAGCTGCGGTGGCGAACGCGCCGGCATCACCGCTGGCGCTTGCGTCGGTTCGCCGATGTGCGTGAGGATCCGCTCGATCGTCGTGCGGTCCAGCACGAAGGCGATGGTGCGCATCGGATCGCCGCACTTCGGGCATCGCAAAGGGAGGCATTCGTAGATTCGCACCAGCAGCAGCGCCCAGCAGCGGGCAGCAGCGCGGCGGAGAGGCGACAGCGGTGATGGAGGGTTGGGCTCAGCGGGCGAAGCCGATGGCAGCCCCATGCTCGCACGCGCCTGCTCCAGCAACTGCAGCGTCACGCCCGCCGGCCCGGCCGAAGCCGTCACCGCCTCGCGCAGCGCCGCGTTCGGCGCCAGCACGCCGCAGTAGCGGTGCTTGCGCAACCTGGGCGGGGTCACGAGTTGGGCCAGCAGGTCCAGCAGTTCGAGCGAGGACAGCTGCAGTTCGGTGCGACCGTCGACGGTCGGGCGGCGCAGGCTGTAGACCAGGGTCTGTTCGTTGAGACGGCCAAGCCGCTCCTGACTGAGCGGCGGCCGTGCGCAGTCACGTGCCCGCCGCTCGAGGCCGTGGCGGTCCCAATCTGGAAATGTCACCGAGGCGTCGACCGACCAGCCGCCGGCGTGGTCACTGCTGTCCAGGACATGGAGGGCGTCGTCGTCGAGGTGGCCGTGGCGGTGCAGCCAGCGCAGGCGGCGGTGGCGCATCTTTGCTTGTACCGCCCCGATGTCTTTCCGTTCCAGATCGAGCGCCGGGTGGAGAACCGCCTCGCCGCCCTCGCCCGCGCTGAACACGCCGTCTTTCACCAGCACATGCAATAGGTCGGGAATGGACGTGGCTGTTGAGATAGCTGCCGAACCGATGCACGAATGCCACGGCGCCGAAGCGGGCGTCAGGCGGCGCGCCGGGGCTGCGCTGCCTGAGTGTGGTCTCGACCGCGCGCAGGAAGATCGTCAGAAGGCCGCTGACCACCTCCGGCTTGTGCCGCAGGTGCCACCTGACGCGCTTGGGCATCGACAGCACCCACTGCCGGTGCCGCACGCGGGGCAGCACCTGGTCGACCATATTGGCAGAGACGTCGACCATGCGGCGCGTGGCGCGCGACGGGCACAGGTCGCGCCCTTGCACGAGAAGGTGACCATGAAGTCGGTGCGGCAGTTGCCGCAGTAAACACGGGCAAAACCGTGGGCCAGGATGCCGCACTTCAGGTAGTTGCGCAGCGCGGCCGCCACGTGGAGCGGCACGCCGCTGCCGTACTCGTCGCGCTCGGCGGCCGTGGCCAGCCAGGTCTCGAGATTGGTGCGCACCAGTTCGTGCAGCAGCGTAGCGGCCGGACGTCGCGGGCGGTAGGCGCGCGCGGCCGGGGCTGTCGCCGGCTGTGGACAGGCTGCAGCGGGCACGAGCGCTCCCAAATGCCATGCGGCGGTGGGAGGCGGTGATGCCGGTTGGCAGTTGCGCCGGCACAAATGCGGCGCACCTGTGAGATATTGTGACTGCGAGAGAGTTGCGCCGGCGCAACTCTCACGCCGGCGGCCTTCGCGTAGCACGAATCAGAATCGTCATTGCAAGGTGGGGACCACTGCCGGTCCTGCGTCTCGCAGATCCTCGCTCACATCAGAGAGCTGCTCACGCCGCCGGCCGTACTGGCGGCGCAGTTGCGGCCCCATCACAGGATTCACTCAGCAATCACGAGCGGCGCCGAGAACGTCCCCTGCCGAACGGACTTCAATGCACCAGTCTCCGGGCTGATCCCGTCGAAGCTGAATGTGCCCTCAACAAGGAGGCCCGCGATATCCAATCTTGTGATCGTCACCACTCCTACGTGGGTCTCGTTTGTACCCCACAGCGTGGCCCTCGATTCAAGGAAGAGCCATCCTGCGTTTCCAGGTTGATCTGCATTGATGGCGTCACGGGTGAGGTCATAGGAGCCCAATTCAATAGGTCCGCCCAACTCAAGGAACATCGTACCCACCAACTGTCCGGTGGGCGCAAAGAGAAGCCCGACGATGCTGAGTGACGAGAGGCCTCCTTGCGAGACAAGTTGTGCCTGAGGTGGCGATTGGCTCACATTTGAGCAGAGTTGACCATCAATTGCCGCCGCCATGCTTCCCGTCGCCGACGGCACGGGGGGAGAGGGAGCAATGACGTCGCCGCCGCACCCCGCCATTATGGATACGGAGCCGGCCATGATGACAATCGACGCGGCCTTCACGATTGTTGCGAGCTTCATTTTACTTCACTTTCTCTGGATCCAGGGGGCACCTCAAACGCCGCGAAGGCATCTGACCTCACACCCCAAAGGTCGCGGAGGCTCCTGCGGTGTGACATCTGAGTCGCTGTAAGTGCGACAAGATGAGCCAAGCCTCGCGAACCACGTTGGCGCGATGTCGCGACAAATGGCGCGCTGGCTTGGCCGAGCGCATGTGACATGCTGATAATTGGCGTTCAGATTGCGGGGATTCAGGGTGCGTCGGGCGTCTATTGCCCCCCCCCAGTAGAGCCGGTGAATTCCAATCATTGAACTGACCCCAGCCCCACTCATGCTCCATCGGCAGCATTCCTGAACAGCAGGGCCACGCTCCAGTATCGCCGAGATTCGATACCTGTCGCAAGAACACGGCGCCATCCAAGATTGTCACAACCGCATTGGACCAACGACATGAGTCTCTGTCAGGGAGAGCGTTTCCCGAGTCCACGCAGGCACGCGCGAGAGACGCGCGATCGAAACCTGCCCACCGAAGGAGAGAGACTATGAAACTCCCGATCTCTCGGGTCATTGTGGCATCTGCGATCTGCTTCGTGATCTTGCACGGTGTCTCGATGGCCAACGACTGTCTGGACCAAGCCATCGAGACGGAGGCAACCGCAGGTGTGGCGATCGCCCCCGAAACCGAAGTATCCCAGACGATCACCTGCCAATTGGGCGGCCGCATCGCGAGCCTTGAAATGCGCGTTGCCGTGGTTGGCGCGCTTTCGGGTCCGCTGGTAGTCAGCGTCTACTCAACCCGTGCTGTATCCGGCTCTATTGTGCCGCATGAGCCCTTGGCAGAGTGGTTCGTTTACCTCGCCGACCTGGGCGCGCCGCAGGACGTCGCCCTGGACATTTCTGATGCCGATATTTGGGTCACCCCGGGCCAGACGCTGGCCGTCGCAATGCACACCACGGAATCTCCTTGGATCTATGTCGAGTGGCTCGGCGACAGCTCCAGCGCCTATGCAGGCGGCAAGGCACATTTCCGCGCCTTTGACCCAGATTGGTTGGAGATCCTCGATGAGAACGGCCAAGATGTCGATCTTGGGCTCAAGGTCTCCCTTGAGTGTGCCACGCCGGTGGAGCATCATTCGTGGTCGTCTGTTAAGGCACTGTATCGCTGAAGATTGCGGTATTTTCCGACCTCTCGGTGGGGCCGGATTCACTGGAGGCTATCGGGCGCGAGGTAATCAGGGGCCATCAACCTGCTGGAAGTTCCGGTGGCTGGATATCCTCGGTGGCCACTGGTTGGTTGGCCATCGCCGGACCTGTTAACGGTTTGCGTTGGCATGGCCTGGAAGTCGCCGCCCTGGCGTTTCACGGCTGAATCTTGCGGCAACTCTGGGAAGAAAAGCGATGAGAGTGCTCGCCGCCGAGCAGCGTGGAGTGTATTGGTCTTGTCTGTCCAAAAACAACCTGATAGGATGGTGCGCGGCTCGATGGCGGCCCTGCTGGCCGTCAGGGGCTGGGGTCTCGACAGGGAGAACATCGGTGAGCGAGACAGAGAACCGCGAAACGCCGGAGGAGCCTCAGGTCAACTGGGAGCAGGCCCGTGGATTTCTCTCCCGGCGACTGGCGCGCAAGCTGTTCCGAGAAGACCACGCGACATTGGATGATCTGACGCAGGAGGCACTGGTCCGCGTTCTGCGAGCCGCGCGCCGCGATACAGTGCACAACCTAGAGGGTCTGATGGAGACCATTGCCGAGCGAACCGTCGTGGATTTCCTGCGCAGCCGGCGGATCACGCGGGATGGCCCCACCGTCGACCCACATGAACAGCCCGATCACCCGGGCCTCGCTTTCTCGCCTGAAGATCACCCGGTTCCCTGTCTTGAGCGTTTGCGGTTCACCGTGTTGGAGTTCTTCCAAGAGAACAACTCGGGTTGCCTGGAGTTGGCGCGCCACTATTTCGCGAACCGGGACTGGCTGGTCGTGGCCCAGGATCTCGGGCGGCCGCACACCGCCGTGCGCCAGCAGTGGAGCCGCTGCCGGGCCCTTCTGCGGGCTTCCGCACGCAAGGACGCCAGCTGGGGCTGGGAGTGGGTATGAACCGTTCGCGTCGCGACGATTCGCAGGACGATGTCCACGTCTGGGCCCTGAAGCGAATGGCGCCGTTCGCAGCGGGGTTGCTGAACGAGGCCGAAGAAGAGACTCTGCGCGACCATCTGGAAATCTGTGAGCCGTGCTCTGAGTGTCTTCGCCTCGTGGTGGAGGCGCCCTTCGAGGCGGAAGATGGCTCTCATATACCGGCCGCGATCATGGCCACCTGGGTTACGGCTAGCGGGCTTCTGAGGGGGCTCGAGCGGGCGATGGTGCAACGCCATCTTGAGCGCTGTGCAGATTGCCGCGGTGATCTCGCCGTCCTAGGGTTTGAGCCTGTCCTCGCGCCGGCGGCCGATCTGGCTGGCGCGGAACCGCGGCCATGGGCCGATCGCCGCAAGGACAGGGAGCGCAATCGGTGGCTGGCCGGCGAATGGAAGCCATGGCTCCTCGGTGGTTGGGCAACGACAGCGACGGCGGCGGCTCTCGCCCTCTTGATCTTGCGCAATCCGGCGCCCGTCGCCGAGCGCGACCTACCGGTTGGGCCGGCGGAAACACGGGAAATCGCCGTCGTTAGTGATCCGGGCTTGGCTCAGCCACCCCCAATATCCACCCCGCCCAAGGAGCCGATATCATCGCGAGGCCCGTCGCTCGCTCAGAGTTCGCGACTGGCGCTGACGGTGGTGGTGGCGGCCACGGGCACTACTCGCGGCGCTGGTCCCGATCAGGCTGAGCCTCAGCCGACACCCCTTCCCCGACCCGGTGAAACGCTTACACTGCGCATTCCCGACCCCATTCCGGACTATCCGGCTGACTCTCCAACATGGATTATGTTGATTGGCCCAGACGGCAGCGCGGTAGCACAGATGAAGACCATGCTCGCAGATCTGCACGGACAAACGGTCATTTCCTTCATCCCGGGGGAAAAGACGCCGAGCCCTGGCGCCTACACATTGAGAATTCGCATCCTCCCCTCAAATGGCGCCCCGGCGGACAGTGTGGCCTCATAGTTCCTGATGACGGAAAGGTCCGGCGACTGAGTCTTGGGAATCGGCGACCAGGCCGAATCCGGAACGACAAGATTGTGGTGGGATTTGTCCCGTCTTGCTGTGTGCCCAATGTGTGTCTTGATGCGCGATGCCGGTGATTTGGTTTGGATACTCGAGATGTCGCCAGCCATGAAGCGGTCAGCATAGGCGGGCCGGGCGATCTTTGGACTTCAGAGGAGACCAGTGTGCGCCATTGCCCCAAGCCAATCCGCCGTCAACGGTCCCGTCTCGCCATGTCTTGGCTGGCAACGGTATTGCAGCTCTGCCCGGTGATCGCAAGCGCACAAAGCGAGATCACTGGGCGCGCCGCGCTTCAGGACAGCGTTGGCACGTTGCAGTCCCAGGCACGCTATGCAGAAGCACGAATTCTGGCCGAGAGATTTATGGCGGTAGTGAGTCAAGATTCGACTGCGCTCCCGTACGAAATCACAGACGCGCAGCAGATCCTGGCAACTATGACGACGGTCGCCGGGTTGTCACGGGAGGGTCAGCTCGCCTTTGCAGAAGCGGACAGTTTGCTGTGGCTCGTCGGGGATCTTTACGGTCAAGCCCATTACGGCGAAGCGGTAGCACTAACGGAGAGACAACTTGAAATCTACACACGGCTGTTGGGGCCCGATCACCCAAAGGTCGCCACATGCTGGAACAATCTCGCGCTCTTGTACTCTACTCAGGGACAGTACAAAGATGCCGAGCCGCTCTATAGGCGCGCGCTGGCGATTGAGGAGGTTGTTCTCGGCCCGCATCATCCCGATGTAGCAACAGACATGAACAACCTCGCGCTACTGTACGCCGACCAAGGCCGGTACGCGCTCGGTGAGCCGCTTCACAGGCGTGCGATGTTCATCCGTGAGACGGCTCTCGGCCCAGACCATCCCGATGTGGCCACTACCTTGAACGGTCTCGCGCTCGCCTACTTCAATCAAGGTCAATACGCACGAGCCGAGCCCCTTTTTAAGCGGTCGCTGATGATCCGCGAGACGGCCGGCGACCCGGATTCGCTCGCCGTGGCCACGGGCCTGAACAATCTCGCACTGCTACACGCCACCCAGGGCCATTATGTACAAGCCGAGCCATTTTACAGGCGAGCGCTGGCGATAGACGAGAAGACCCTCAGGCCGGATCATCCGTATTTGGCGGGTGATCTCGGAAACCTGGCACTTCTGTACGCCGCCCAGGGCCAGTACGACCAGGCCATGACTCTCCATATCCGCTCGCTCGCGATCCTGGAAAAGTCCCTCGGCCCGGTTCATCGCGACGTGGCTTTGGCCCTGAACAACCTCGCGCAACTTCACGACGCCCAGGGCCATTTCGAGCAAGCCGAACCGCTGTACAGGCGCGCACTGGCTATAAGGGAAAGGACCTTGAACCCGGACCATCCCGATGTGGTGCATAGTCTCGTCAATCTTGCGGGGCTCTACCTGTCAACTGGTCATCCCGACAGCGCTGCAATCATTCTGGCCGACGCGGCTGGTCGCTTCGAATCCGCTCGGCTGCTGGTTGGCCGAAGCACCGCCCGCGCCACGTTCCAAGAATCGCCCTACCCGAGTCTGGCGATAGCATCGCTGTCCAGTGGTGCGTTCGAAAAGGCCTGGCCGGCGATGGAGAAATCCTGCGGCCGGGCACTGGCTGATCTGCTCGTGGCAGCCAGGCGGCGTCCATTGACGGAATCGGAAACGGCTATCGAGGACGGCTTGGAACGGGCGGTCATTGAGCTCGAGCCGAGGTTAGAGGCTCTTATCAGAGCCGCACATATCGACAGCACGCCTGAGTCCATGCAACGGGAGGAGGCGACCCGGCTCGAGTTGCTGTCCGCCGAGTCCCACCTGAGCGAGTTCAGGCAGGCCATGGCCTTAAGGTATCCGATCGCCGAAGGCCAGAGCTACCCCCTGCCGCGCGTGCAAGCGGCCCTTGGCGACAAGCAGGCAATCGTGGGCTGGCTCGATTTCGAGATCAGAAAAGGCACATTCGTGTCCTGGGTCTACGTGATACGCAGCCGGGGACCTGTCGCCTGGGTACAGCTGCCCGGGTTCGCCGGGACGAAGTCCCCATCGCCCTTTGACCAAGCTCGTGCCTGCTACGACGCGCTCGACCACGCAGGCAACTCGGACACAATCGTTGCCGCATTTTCCGCAGCCCGCGTTCAACCCGTTCTTCCGGCTCTAAGCGGCATTGAGGCCCTGGTCGTCGTTCCAACCGGTGCGATGGCCACCATTCCGGTCGAAGCGCTGGTCGACGAGCTTGGTCGCCCGCTTTTGGACGCCTTTTCAATTTCCTACGCCCCCTCATCGACGATCTACACTTGGCTGCACGAGGAAAGCACGGGGGCCTCTTCAACGGACGACCGTCAAGCGGCTGTCAGCAGGGCGCTACTTATTGGCGACCCGCCGTATACGCCTTCCCAGCGGGCCGCCATGGCGGCGGAAGGAACAGATGTTGTCACGGTTACCGCCAGCCCTGTGGCCGCGGCGAACTTGCGCAGTGCCGTCGTCGGAGACGAGGAGGCGCTGGCCCTGCTCCCAAGACTGCGCAATTCGCGGACCGAGGTGCGTTCCATCGCGAAGCTGGCCGGCAACACGTCCGTCCTGCTTGGCCCGGAGGCGTCGGAACAAGCGCTCGTCGCACTTGCCGATTCTGGGGATCTTGGCGCGTACCGAACGATTCATATTGCAACGCATGCGCTGGTTGACCAGCAGCGACCGGAGCGGTCATGCCTGGTGCTCTCGCGCGTAGATCTGCCGGATGCCTACGAGGCGGCGAAACTGGGTGAACGGATCTATGACGGCCGATTGACGGTGCAAGAGATCCTGCAGCAATGGGAACTGGATGCGGATCTGGTGACGTTGAGCGCGTGCGAGACCGGCCTTGGCCAGGATGTTCGCGGCGAAGGCCTGGTGGGGTTCGCGCATGCGTTTCTACAGGCGGGGGCAAAGAGCCTGCTGGTAAGCCTGTGGAAGGTGGATGATCGCGCAACCGCGTTGCTAATGACCAGGTTTTACGAGAATCTCTGGCAGCAGCAAATGTCCAAAGTGGCGGCATTGCGCGAGGCCAAGCAATGGTTGCGCGATTACAGGGACACATTGGGACAACGTCCGTATGCGAATCCCGGCTACTGGTCTGGGTTTGTGTTGGTCGGATCGCCGCGATAGCCTGCGGTCAC
Organism: bacterium; assembly: GCA_016703265.1. NCBI lineage: Bacteria > bacterium. The sequence goes on along the minus strand of JADJCK010000009.1, from coordinate 61,376 downwards.
GAGCGGGCAGCCCCGACCGGCTGCGGTAGTGGTGCGCTAGCGTTCGCGCGCCTGTTTGCTGAAAGTTGAGCGCCCGAGCTATGCCCGATTCGTCTGATTTTCGAGGACGGCGGCTCCCCTGACAACAAGAGAGCCTCCGCGCCTGCGCTTAGCCAAGCTCACGCCCGGCCTGTCAGCGTTCAACCTGCTTCACGAATTCGGCAAGATGGCGACGTATTGCCGCGCCGAGTTCATCATGAGGACCGAAGGCGGCGCCGTCCCGGACAAACTTCTTGACCCCTTCCGACCCGCAATCATCCGTGCTGGAACCAGTTCGGCGGCCGGGACACGCTTCGGCTGCCCATCACGCACGACAGATGCATCGGCCGCGGCCATCGCCCGCAGCGCCGCCACCGAGCGCTCCGCGCGCGACTCCTGGAAGTAGCCCAGGATTCCGTTGAACAGCACGATCGCGAAGATCACGAGCGCGTCGTAGGTCAGTGTCGTATCGCGTTCATGGAACCAGAGCGCCAGCGAGATGGCTCCGGCAGTGATGAGCAGTAAGATCCGCACATTCCGAAACTTGGCCAGGAACAAGCCCCCGCGCGATGTTCACAAGGTCGGGTGTCGGCCCGGCTTGTGACGGGTAACGACCGGGAAATCTCCGGTCAGTCTTTCCCGTTGGTTGCCAGCTCGGAACAGCATGAAATCAATCGGCGGGCCGACCAGAACTTTCCCTGAAATCAGGCCGTCATGCGCGGCGTGATGTGGCTCATTGTGGCGGAGATTCCGGCCCTGTCGACACGACCGCATCCAAGCGGTCCCAGATCGACTCGCACAGCCCGGGGCGATACACCGCCGCCAGAAAGGCCTCGTGCTCACGGTGGTACATTTCCCACCGCTTCAGATCCCCTGAGTGGAGACAGTTGATCAGATTGTCTAGCCTGTCCGCAGACTTGACGATGAGCGCCAATTCCTTCGACCCCGTGACACCGGCCAGCCGTTCGTGAGCAGCAGCCTTTCGCTCGCGTCGAGACATCTCCGGGGAATCCGTGACCAGATCCACACAGTCGGCCACAAGATCACCGAAGAGCTCCCGCACACTCACCAGCGTGGCGTCGGTGTCTTCCACGATATCATGAAGGTAGGCGACAACCTGGGCGATCCTGCCGAACCGGCTCACCGACTCCGCCACGGCGTCCAGGTGGGATGAATACGGCCGGTCGCCGTAAAGCTGCCCCGCGTGTGCGGCAATGGCGAATGCCCTGGCCCGACCCACATCCATTGCGCGTGCTACCCCGGCACTGAGACCCGTGGGGGCCGGAGCGTCTGCCTGTCTGGGGATCTTTCGGGGCGGTTGCGGCAAAGTGCCATCCGGCCGAACCCTGTCCCGTACGGGCGCCGACAGCCGCTCAATGGCGCCAATGCCTGCCTCCATCCGCGCTCTCGCAGCCGGGTTGGCTGAATGCACTCCGATGCGGGGTGGGAGGTATCCGCTGACAACAACCGCTTCTTCGATCCAGACGATGACGTCGTAGCCGGTTCCATGTTGATCATCCCCGAGGTCATGGTCGAGGCTGATTTCTGTGACCGGACCGAACTCGAGCAGCGCGATCGCCTCTTCCGGCCAATATGCACGCGTCCAGCCGCTGGGAGTCGGACGTTCGTCATCGAGAAAGACGAGCATGTTCTGTCTCCATAGCCGAACTTTCCCCAGCACGGCCGTGCCACGCACCATTTGGCGGCGACGGGTTGAGGCTCCGGCCGTCGCCGGTTGCCTGGTCGGCCGCCCCGCTGCGTGCAGCCCGGCATTGGGCGTCAGCCGGGGCCGGCCGCCGCATGGGGTGGCCGCCTCTAGGGCTCGCGGTGATGTCAGGGAAACACCCGGCGAACAAACTCAGCGTCCTCGGGAAAACGCCCCTCCAGTACCTCGCCCAAGGGAGACTCGCCGCCGGCCTCACTGAACCACTTTGCGAGCACCGCGCCGATCTCTGCCGATGCGCCGGCAAAGACGGATGAAGGCGGTTCATACACCCGCCGCCAATCACCGTAGAGGACCTTTGGCGGCCAGCCAGCGTTGGTTGCATAGGCCACAAGACACTCGAGAACTTGCCCATGGTTGTCAAAGTACCTAACCCCACAAAGGCCCGCGACCAGTGCTTCGGCTTCCTCTGCTGTCTTGGCCTCCCTGAACAAATGCAGGCGTTCGCCGGGCGTGACCGCGATGAGTCCCGAGTCCCGGGCTTGAATCCAGAACTCATCCAGCTGTTTGCCCACGACCGGTAGCTGCATGGCAAGGGCATTGTGCGCACGCGCCGCATCGTAGAGTTCGATCAGCGACTGGCCGGAAACGCTGCCCGCAAGCAGCTCCTCATCGATGCTTGCCGGCACGCCGAATCTGCGGATCTCGTCGTTCACCAGATCGCTGGTGGTTTGCATCGTCGCCAGAAGCAGCCGATAGGATGCCACAAGTTGTACCGCGTTCTCCGGATTCTGCGCACGCATCGCGAGCAAATCTCGGTCGATCGAGTGCAACTCCGCGAGAGCCCTTCCAAATACCTGGATATCGCCCGATTCCGCCTGGGCTTCACGCGTCAACGCCAAAGCGACCCGGGTGCACGCCCGGTCCTGGTCCGTTGTCAGAGAATAGCGGCTTTGCATGAGTTCAAGGAACTCCGGACGCAATCCGGCTCCGAGCCCATAGCTGGCGTAGAGATCGTCCCGGGCCTTGGCAAGCCGTTGCACGCCATCCTCGAGTACCCGCATGTCCTCGAGATCAAGTGTGGACAGATTGCTGAAATCAGATGACACGAAGCGTGGGCCCGGCCCACCATCATCGCGGCTCGCCTGCGGGGCCCCGTTCAGCGCCCTGAGCGCTTGGCTCATGACATCATTCATCTGGTCTGGCGGCGGGGCGGCTCCGCCCAGAAACAGGAATAGAAAGGTTGCGCTCGCCTTCTGTAGTCGGCCGAAGCGTTGATCCGCCCACCTCTTGCGTGCAGTACTGCCGATCGATCTCATCGGGACACTCCTCGGGACTTCCGGCGGTTGTTCGCCGAGCGTCAGGCGAATCTGACCACAGGCTGGCGCGGGCGCCGGCCCGCTCACGGTGTCCACATTGACCTGCCCCCAGTGATAATGTCACCTCCGTCCTTACGCTACCTGTAATGATGGGGGCCGCCGGATGGCCTCCTGGGATCTGGTGGCCTGGCGTTGGACATGGTACAATCATTGGGGGCAGGTCATGGTCGCCCGGCTCGGGCGCCTATCCACTGAACCTCTCATCGAGTTCGAGCGAGCGCGCACACCCGTTCTCTCGCGACGAGCGGCTGACAGCAGCGATCATCGGTCTGGCGAAGCAGTGCGGACGGTACGGCGACCGGTGCGTGACGCGGTTGCTGCGGCCCGATAGCTCGCGAGTCAACCACAAACGAGTGAGGCGGATCCGGCGTCTGGAAGGGTTGATAGTGCCGGCGCAACAGAAGAGGCGCGGCCGGCTGTGGTTGAACGACGGATCATATCATCCGGCGACGGTTGTGGCGCCGGAATCGTTTGTTAACGCGCGACTTCGCGCACCAGCGGGCGCACCACGGCCGGGCCCTGCGAATAGTGACGGCGTTGGACTAGTAGCGTCCGGAATGTTGGCGGCCAAATCACTGTAGCTGAAGGAACCAAGAGCGGCGCGCGAATGAACGTGAACGATAAGGCCATGCTGGTTCGTGATATGCTCATCGTCAACGGATGCTGGGCGGTCATTGCTCCGGTCGAAGCGGGATACTGGGTCACCGCGAAGTTCTCACGACAGCGAGAGGCCGCAGACCGGCTCACGCATTGGCTCGACGATCCAATCGTGCGGACGAGTCTCGTGCAGCGATCGCTGTGGGCCCGGGATGGTGAAGGCGGTCGCCCACCTGCTACTGTCACACCGTCCCCGCCTGGGCCTGGCGCTGCTCTTGGGGCGGACCTGGTGGCCATTCGATCGGGACCATGCGTTGCTCCGGTTGGCCGAGTACGCCCGCACTGACAGTTTGGGGATAAGCGTCCGGAATCTGGCCTTGGTTCGTCGGCTAATCGAGCAACCAAAGAACGACGAAGATGAGGAGGTGCAATCCGTGGCCGCTGAGGCCGGCCGGGAATTTCTGGCGGCCGGAACGGAGATCTTGAGCGAGGCGCGGAACACATTTGCTGCCGCATACTATCTTGCCTTCGCGCAGTTTTCCGGCGCCGATGAGCGCATGAATTACTGTGCACAAGTCGACGGTGTGGCTCCGGATCTGTCGCACGACGCGTTGGCGTTGGCCTATCGTGGGCCCCACTTCTGGGTCTATTCGGGAGAGGACGCGCGCCGCCTGGCGGAGAGCTTACCGCGTGGACCGCTCGGGAATCCCACGAGTGGTTTCACAATTACCGCCCCGGTCGCGCCCGATTACAGCGAGGCGGCGGGTGCCGCATTGCAGGAGCGCGCGCCGGGAGTCCGCGAGTGGATCGATGCATGCGATAACACCGAACGACAAAATTGCGAGTCCATGGACGGGAAGATCCTCGAAGACGCAAGCGCTCTGGCGAATGCCGATGATCGCTGGCGCACCGTGTTCGAATCCCTTGGCGACGGCCGCGCCCGGTGAGCTGAACTGGTCCTGCACCGGGCGTGATGCAGATCCAGCCGGCTCATCCGCGTGGCTGGAATCGCGCGACCCGATCACCCTAGGCCGGTGCTCACTGAATGTCGATCGTCACTAATGAACTGACTCGACCGCTGTTGTCCCTCATTCGTCCCGGCCGCAGCCGAAAGCGATTACCTTGTGCACGGATCATGACGGCGAACCGATCAACATCATCTTCCGCGACGGGGACCCGCTTTCCCTGCTGTCCAACCTCGCGGCGACACCGTTCGTGCTGGACGATCAGCACTTCGCATCAGTCGAGGCCTTCATCCAGGCGATCAAGTATCCTGAGGACGGCCCCAAGGCGGCCCGGCGGCATCGTATCGCGACGCTGACTGGGCACGCCGCACGGCGGGCAGGTACGAATCCCAACCGGAAGATCTCGCGGGCCTGGGCCGAGGGCGAGGAGGCTTGGGTATACTGGGCCGGCCGGCATATTCTCTACCAGTCCGAGTCACATGCGATGTTGATCGAACGGGCGATTCGGGCCAAGTTCACGCAATCGACGACGGCACTGGCGGTCCTCCGGGGCACGGGTAATCGCGCGCTCCGTCATGCTACCGGTGCCCCGGAGAGGCGGGTCACATCGTTGAAGGCCATGGAACTGTGCCGAATCCTGACGGATATCCGGACCGAGGCCCGATCCCGAAATGCTGTCGGCCGGCGTCGACGGGACCACCGCAGTCCGTGACTGAGACCGTGCGGACGCTTCTGTTCACCTTCATGATCTCGCCCATGAGCGATCCGTTGGCAACATAACGATCTCGGCAGGGCGCGGGGCTCCACGGCCAGTTGCCCGAATGAACCACGGAGATCGTGAGGCCCATGTGCGACCTGCGGGCTTGTGCGGCGCGGCCATGGCATCTGGATGGGGCTACCAGCCGCGCTCCCGAAATGCCTGTGGCTCCTAGAAACCCCGTCGACCTTGCACCCGTTGCGGTTGCCGTGAGGCAAGTTCCGGCCAGCACCATTGTAATCGCACCGCCGGCGCAGAACCCGGTGCCGAATGGTGGGTTTCCCATCTGGTCAACGCTGAGGTGAATGGACCTCGCAATGGGTGCGGGACCCGGTGAGGGTGGGTTGCGCAGTTCAATCTGAAGAACATGGCCGCTGGCGAAAAGCGCGTAGCCGTTCGCGATGGCAATGGGGCCAATATTGACCTTAACTTCTTCACTACCTGAACCAGCGGCGACGGACATCGCGAGCGTCGTGCCGAGCAGCAAAACACCGTCGTGCCCGAAGTCAGGACCGCACGCTGTCATTGCGCCAGGCGAAAGAGACTGGGTGGCGTGAACCAGGGGGACTCGGTCGATGGCGCCGAGGATCGTGATCAGGATTCCGAAGGTAAGCCGCGCGAAGTGCCGCCATGCCCCTTTCGTCGGTGGGATCCTTTCAATTGCCGCGCCGGCCTTCCGGCATCCTGTCGCTAATCCGATGTTCATCACTCCACCTCCGGGTAATTTCCGTCATCTTGATAAGCATTCTCGGCATGATCGGTACAAGAAGTGCGTCACCGGCGGAGCCCGCTTGAATCAGTTCGCTCACCAGTGCCTCGAGTCCCGTTTCCTGTCTTTGGCCTGCGGGACACGTGCGATCGCGGACCACAAGCATTTCCATTCTGTCGAGGCAATCGCCGCGCGCGGGCTCGCTGGCCTGAAACGCTCCAATCTGATTCTCGGCCGCCAAGACGGTGCGGCATCCCCGCGATCGGCAGCAGCGAACCGCGCCGCACCTGTTCGGCGGGGCCATGGCACGCGAAGCAATCCCCGCAGTTGACAGCCTGGTGCAATCCCCACCACCTCGCCCGCGCCCCAATATGCAGGACGTTGGCCTGACGCGGGGAACTCGTTTCCATCGTCGGCGCGGACCCGGCGGTGTGACAGATTGATTTGTGTGCAGGAGCCGCGCGACCGGGCGGCATGATGTTCCGCAAGGCAGCAACAGTCATATGCATCCACGGCCCCGGTAACCCGCCGGTGCGCCCAACGTTTGCTGGGGCGCGGCCGAGTCCGCATTTCGCCGAAGTTGTTCCGACTCGCGCTAGCCATTTGAGACACGGCAATCATCAGGGCGCAGGCCGCCAACTTTCGCAGTTCCAACCGGCACTGCTCGCCGATTCTTGGGCCGCGCCGCCAAACATTTTGGTAGTCTTCCGGGGCTTGAGGAACAGATAGCAATGCCGCTCAGGCAGGTCCAGGCCGCGGCCTCGGGCTCGGTCGGCCGCAACCACGTCGTGCTGTCGCGATCCGGTTCGTGGTGTGACGCCGCAGATTTCGTCACGTAGGCCCACTGGACGAATAGGCGCGTGGCCACTGCCGTGATCATGCCGGAAATGGCCGCTCAGTTGTCGCACAATGGTGCTTCGCTGTACTACTTGATGGCGAAACGGTTGGTCAGGCTTTCGGCAACGGCCGGCGCCGCAGGTTCGAACACCACCCGCACGACGTATTTACCAGGGGCAAGTCCAGTGTCGCCGGGCGAAAGGCTCAGGTTCGCATTGTTCTCCTTGAACTTGCCCAGGGTGGTCCTGAAGCGCGCGACAAGTTTGTCGTCCGAATCGCGCACAACGATCCAGGCCGGTGAATCGTCGGGCAATTCAGGAAGATCGGCTCTGAAAGGGATATTGAGTGTCTCGCCGCTTGATGGCCCGGGTGTCGGTTCCGGCGCAAACGAATCATCGCCAAATGCCCGACTGGCGCTCCGCGTGTCCCCCACAGTCTGCGCGAATATTGCGAACCCGATACTGGGCCGCGCTGACTGTCGGGGACGCCGCGCCGGCCGATCATCCGGTTTCGGTATGGCGGGCACGACCGACGGCGCTTGGGGCACGGTGACGACTTCGACAGGTGGCGCGCTGCTCTGCGGAACATCGATTTCATTCTGAGCCAATTGCCTCGTGGCTGGACCACGCATGACCGCAAGCAGCAAGGCGGCGGCTGTAGCCGTCGGGCCCCATAACGTCATCGCCCACCTGCCGAAACCCCAGTCGCGGGACGGGCCCCGGTGGCGCTGACCGCGACCGCCGGCCACCACCTTGGGATGCTCAACGGATTCGGCAACACGTGCCGGCCCGAGCGCTGGCTCGAATCCCAGCACCCGAAGATCCTCACGGCAGTCCGCGCAGCGCCCGAGGTGCCGCTCCACCATCGCGCGCTCGAGCCCCTGCAACCGAGCGCCGGCCAGCGACCACGTGGCCATGATCGCGGCCGGAATATGTGCACCAATTTCCGCGTGGGCCGCCTCTTCGCAGAGGATCCGCCATCGTTCAGAGCATTCGCCACAACCATCGATATGTCCTCGGATGCGCTGTTCTTCGGCCTCGTCCAGAAGGCCGGTCTCGAAAGGCAAAAGACGCTGCCGGACCCAGGCGTGGGGATCATCAAGGAAGGAGTCACTGCGTGATTTGCTCATGCCCACTCCCAACTCCAGCCGGCGCCCTTGCCCGCACTCTTCCGCAGCAGAGCGACACAGCGGCTCCACTGTTGGCGGATGGCTGTGTGCGGTCGCTCTTGTTTGCGTGCCACTTCGAGCCAGTTTCGTTCCAGAAAATAGTGGTGGGCCAGATCCAGGCAGCCCGAGCTGTGTTCCTGAAAGAACTCCAGCACGGCAAATTGGAATCGCTCGAGGGAAGGGGTCAAATCGTCGGCAGGCAGGGCCGCGAGTCCCGGGTGTTCCGGGTATTCATTGGGATCGATGGTGGGGTCTTTCTGCCACGCCCGCCGGCTGCGCAGGTAGTCGACCAGCGTGCGCTCGGCGATGGTCTCCATCAGGCCCTCAAAATTGAGTACGGTTTCGCGGCGCGCGGCGCGCACTAGCCGAACGAGCGCCTCCTGCGTCAGATCATCCAAAGTGGCTTGATCCGCCCGGAAGAGCTTCCGCGACAGCCGCCGCGACAGGAATCCGCGCGCCTGATCCCAGTCATGGTGGCCAAGGTCTTCCGTTGAGTTCATTAACAACCTCCCGGCGATCCCGCCGACCGGTGCGATGGTTTTGCCGCGGGCATGGCGCTCTGGCGCATGCTACCCGAAGACGCATGAAACGTCTGAATCTGTCGCCTGCTCGCACGATATCAGATTGATTCCGCACGAACAAGTCGATTGCTGGCGACTGGAACGGATGCCAGGACTCCGCTTGGTCGGCGACATACGCCACGGGCGCTCGTCGAAAGGGCGCAATGTCCGCGTCGTGCCACTCGGCCCGGCGGCCACTACGTCTCTCGCTCAGCCTGAATAGCCCAATCTGTCCGCCCGAAAACGTCGCCCTGTCGGCAATCTTCCGTCTGGAGATTGGGGCCTCACCGCAGCGTCGAAAGCACAGACACCATCACAAGAGCCATGGACGCTGCCACAATGGTAGCCGTAGCGACGCCTGCTTCCAGGGCGCGCGATGACGAACGAACCTCCAGCCTGTCTATTTCAGAGACGCGCGCAATGACCCGGTTGTGGCCGCCGCCGTCCGCAATGATCAGAACCATTTCCTTGTCTGTTAGTTCTTCGATCCGGCCGCTTATCCGCCTGTGTGACAGCAGGGTCACACGGACCATGTCACCGATGTCGGCACTGATCAATGTCACAGCAATCTCTTCGCTCTGAGCGCCACTCGCGCCGCGTCTGGACGCGCCCTCATCACCCAGCCCCCTGATGGTGGCCGGTTGGTAGCTTGCGCAACCACCCGCGGCGGTGATGATGCAGATGCAGGCCAGCACAAGCCTGCCGGTATTGCCTGCCGTATGCTTCTCTGGAGTTTGGTTTGGCGCAAACAACGCGGGTCCCCCTGATCCATCCTGCGCGACCGTTCAGGTCGATAGTTGACGAGGCTGTCCGTAGCCTCATGTTGAGCCGGTACGCCGGGGACTGCTCTTGCCAAGATCTCGTGGGCTCAACCAAATGCGCCGGACAGGTGGCGCGGAGCCCCGGGAAGCCCGTGTTCGCTGTTCGGATTCGATCCGAACGTTCCCTGGGTCCCGCGGCACCGCGAAGATCCTTCCATTCCTGCCAATGCCGCCGTGCCCGTGCTTCGCCGGGTTCACACCCGACCGGTCAGCCTGCCGTCTGATTTACGTACTCGACAAGATGGCGATGAATCGCCGCGCTGATCTCGACGAAGGGGTCGAAGGCGGCGGCGTCCCCGCCGGATTTCTGGAACTCTTCCAGCCCGCAGATTTCCGGGCTGACAGATTCGCGCCAGGTGTGCACTTCGTGCACGCGGGCGCACCCATCAGCACCGAAGTCGGCGAGCCATTCCTGCAAACAGCCGGCCGGTTCAACGACGATTGTTATGGTTCCATCCACCGTGTAGGATCTGCTGTTGATGGGCGCGAAGTTCATGACCGCCTGAATGGTCCCGCTGCACTGGGCGGAAACCACCGGAATGGTGCAGTTGAGCGTGTAGTTGTTGCCCGACCCTGATATCGAACACAGACCCAGAACATCGTAATCTGAGTCATCGGGACATACCTTCTCCTCCTGGTATCCGGTTGACAGCACTTCGTTTGTGGTGCAATCGCTCCTTTCCCCTTTGACGTCCCAGATGCCGACTCCGGTCAGACGCACGGACGGAGGCGGGGGCGGGGGACAGGTCTCGCATTCACCGCCACAGCCGGAGAATGATAGGCCGACCAAGACACAGATGCCAGCAGCCGCTGCAAGGCGACCTTTGTAACGTGTGTTCATGCGGTTCCCCGTTCCAGTGGGCTCGCGGGTTCTTTCGGTCATTCCGGGCGGCGATCCCCGGATCGCGCTTGGGTTGTTCTTCGAGATCGATGTCGTGAGCTGGCTCGATGTGTGACTTGGACTTTTGAGTACTGGCCCTGGGTCTCATGTCTGGAGACCCTGCCCCGCTTCCAGGTGGCGCAGAGGGCGGCTTGTCGGTCTGGCGGGTCTAGCTGGCATTCTGGCACGCCGCGCTCACGGACTAGCAGGATCGCTCAGGTCATCGCCTACCTTTATGATATCGCGGAAGACACAGACACCGCCGTTGAACGACGGTTAGTGCAACCGGCTGCGACCGGAGCACCGGAACCATGTGTGGACGTACGACTTCGTGCACGAGCGGACGCAGGACGGCCGGGCTCTGCGGGTGATGACGGTGCTGGACGAGTACAGCCGGGAATGCCTGGCGGTCGAGGTCGGCCGACGGCTGAACTCGAGGAACGTGATTGCGACGTTCGCCCGGCTGTTCCATGAGCACGGCGTGTCGGAGCACATCCGGTCAGACAACGGCTCCGAGATGACGGCGAAGGAAGTCCGGAAGTTCCTGGGCATGCTGCACGTGGACACGCTGTACATCGAACCCGGCAGCCCGTGGGAGAACGGGTATATCGAGAGCTTCAACGGGAAGCCGCGGGACGAGCTGCTGAATGGAGAGATCTCTTACACGGTGCTTGAGGCAAAGGTCTTGGTGGAGCAGTGGCGGCGGCACTACAATCAAGTCCGACCGCACAGTTCCCTGGGCTACCGGCCGCCAGCCCCGGAGGCCGTCAGGTTGCCCCCATTGGGGCGAGTCGCCTAACGATGGACGTGGTACAATCACTGGGGGCAGGTCAATCCCAATTGTGGTTTGCGGCACCGGTCTCGCGTTGGCTGCCGGAAGTTCCGGTGGCTGGATGGCCTTAGTGGCAATTGGCTGGGTGGACATCATTGGGCTTGTCAACGGTTTGCATTGGCTTGGCCTGGGGGCCCACGCCCTAGCGCTTCGTGACCGAATCTCTCGGCAACTCGGGGAAGAGAAGCCATGAGCGTGCTGGCCGCCGAGTTGTGTGGAGTGTCTTGGCTTTGTATGTCCAGAAACAACCTGATCGGATGGTGCGCAGCTGGAAAGTGTAGCGGGGTGCACTCGATACTCGCGTCATTCGAACTTCACGATAGTGGATCATTCGGCAGGGAGGAAGCCTCGTGCGCACAATTCTGATTGAACTGCTTCTTCTTGTTCTTACTTCCGGCTCCGTTTCGAGTTCCCCTGCACTCGCGCAGGGGAACGATGAGGAAACGGACAAGTCGCTGATTCACTGGTACGAAGACCCGCAGTTCATGGAGCAGATCCTGAAGGCGCTTCCCGCCAATGCCAGAGCCGCATCCGATGGCTCGTGGACTCAGACTGCCTGCGCGGTCGCCAACACTTGGGCCGAACGCAGGGACTTCGTGGGTCGCAGAATTCGTTTTCGAATTCCCGTTACGCCAGTGGTCGAGCCCGATTCAGATCATCCCAATTGTTTTCGCATCACTGCGTTTACACAATTGATCCTGCTGCAGAACACGGATTTTGGGTCGGTTCTCTACTCGGAAGTGGGGTACGATGGCGGCCCGCAATTCGCAACCGTGGGTTTTGTCGCGGAGGCGGTCGATGCCGAAGCGTCGGAACAACTCGAGCGGAGCCTGGTGGAGCGAGGCCTTCTGCTCGACGGAACGGTCAAAGAGTTGCGTTTCACGATGAGCGAGAAGATCCAACTTCTTGCTACTGATGTTTCGGGAGAGGACGAAGACGCGCCGAATGGAATGCAGGGCCTCCTCGCCCTCGGGATGCTCGCAATGGTCATTCCCGCGGATCAACTGGCGGGCATGACATACCCGCTAGTTCAAGTCGTGTTCGACGCGAGCGAAGACGGAAGACTCACGAAGCTCGTAAGTTCCGATCTGGGTCTGGGTCTTGGCAAACTGGTCCTGGAGGAGTCGTTGCAGACCTACGCCCCCTTTAGTCCGAACGGCATCTTTCCGAATGACTTTGGAAAGGCGAAGGCGTCTCCCTTCCAGGCACCGGGAAAGAAGTGAGCCGAACTGTTGTGCCTCCCATTAATTCGATCCGGCAAGGGATCGGACCGATCGGCCACCGGGGAAGATGCCTACCAAACCGCCGCGGCGAGGCCGCACAGCCGGGGCCGGGGCGTCTAAAGAGGGCGGTCCGGTCCCGCCCCAACTCTCACGGGCAGCCACCCAAGATCTCCCACCTGGCCTGAGCTGAACCCCAGGGCCAACTTCCTCGGGAAGGCGGCCTTTTCTTTTCCCCTTGATGGTCACGGCAGTCAAGGGGGCGAACGAGGCAGGACGCTTCGACAACGAAGCCCCTTGATACAAGCGGGTTGCGTCAGCGCAGCGATGCCGTGCCGCATGGCCGTGCTCCGTCCGGAGGCGCCGCGCTCTGAGATCGTGCGTCTGGGCGCTGGGGCCCAACAGCACAACGATCGCGTCGCGGTGTTTGCCGTTGTCTGTCATTCACGTGCATGCCCATCCGGTCTCCGGCACACGTCGCCGGCGCGCATCAGGCGGAGACCCGCGCAAAGTGGCCAACAAGCTGTCTGTGGCTGGAGTGGGTCGTGACCGGGGCCACGGCCGCGGCCCACTCCCTAGTCTCCAAGCGGCCTCAAACAGACGCGCCGGTCCAGTGGTACGGAACCTCGCGATAATGGTGCCTACGGATTGTACTCGACCCGGACTTTCCCCAGATCCAGCGGTACCGCGAAGATCCTGCCATCCCCCCCGATGCCGCCGTGCCCGGCATCCCGTGTGAACGAGCCCTCGCAGACCGATCCGGTGTGTGGCTTGTCGACGATATGGATTTCCACTCGTCCAGGGATGCTCCTGGCTATCAACACCCCTTCTTCATCCCAGTAGTTGACCCGCTGCGACCCCGGAAAGGACAGGTTGATCGACAGGGAGGCGCCATCGGAACAGGTCATTTCCTCACCGGTGATCACGCTGGTTTCGTCCGAATGCCAATCCAGGCCGGCAATCCCCGCGACTCTCTCGCCGCTCACCCCGACATCCCACCAGAGCCCCCTGTCCGACAGATAGATCATGCCCGTGGTGAAGTCGAATGCCATCGGGGACAGGCGCAGTCGATCCGCACCATGATCCTGTACGATTGCGCCAAGCCGCATCGCACTTGCCCCGACCCCCACGGCGGGAACGTCGAACTCACCCGCCGGAAACACTCCATTCGGTGTCCCGTCCCGAAGCACGGGTCTGACGACAATGGCGTACCGCTCGCAGGGCAGAAGCGGACCGAGGTTTCCCCGAAATGAACCGTCCGCCGGCAGAAAGCTCGCGGTCGCCCTGATGGGCGTCTGATCCTCTTCACCAAGGCCCATCCTTGATGCCGACATTTGAACCGTCTCGCCCTCCGGGGCGCAGGCGAGATATCCGTTGACCTGGGCGTAGATCGAGTGGCCGCGGATGACCAGCGATGCAGACGATCCGACATCGTTGTACTCGCCCCCTCCAACGTCGAGCGTGATAACCATCGGCTGCGTCAGCAGCCCGGAGAACTCCACCTCGTACGATGGCGGCTCCACGATGCGGTGCCCAAGCCGGGCCTCGAGATAGAGCGTGCCCCCGGTCACGGGGCCCGGATCTGACCGGTCGTGGGTGATCGGGTAGAGAAAATCGCACCCGATATCGCATACCGAGCCCAGATGGCTCGCCAGGAATTGCGCGACCCTGCACGCGGCGGCACTTCCGCCGTTGCTCGGACAGAGCGCCTCGAGGGCAACCATGGCGACCGATCTGTGGTCCAGGTCGCTGCCGTTGACCTGCTGCATCAGATTGCAGATCGCCGGCCTTGTCTGCAGGCAATAGGCCTGCGCGAGGTTGGCCTCAATCAGTCGCCCGATCACTGGCACCCGAATATCGTAGGAGGCACACGGCCAGCCCGGGCACGTGCGTCGCACCTGGACCGGATAGTGCCGCCGATAATCAGGGGTCCTGGGCACGAAGAACCCGCGCACGGATCGTATCGGATAGGGGGCGCCCCCGCAGGTGGTGTTGAGCTGGATCAGGCTCCTGGAGTCCGCCAACTGAAGCGGAACGTCATCCCGACCCGCAGCCGCTGTCGCCGCCTGCCGGGACGGCGTTCCGGCATGTCCCCACCGATCCACGTAGAATGTGAGAAGCGAATCACCTTGAACTGCGGTCACTTGCGCTTCGCCGCTGTCAAGATACTCGATGCGAAGCGAGAATCCATCGTTCGCGTCCAGGTCGGTGATGCGCTCGAATTCATCTAGGTGGAGCGCTACCGAATCTCCCGACTGTGACTGAATGAATACAGAAGAAAGGGTGTCGCGCTGTCCGGATTGCGAATGCGCCCCGAATAGATGGACGCGGGTCCCGGCATCCGGAGCCAGCACGCCGAGGTATCCATTCGTGGACTCCGATGACAATTCCGCGGCCGGGTAGTTCTGGGCTGGTGGGCTGGGCTCAGTCGGCCCCTTGGCGCAACCGGCGGCGTATAGCGCCAGAACGAGGCCGGCAAGCCATGGCCCAGTTGCCGCCTTTAGGATAGAGTGAAGGCGCGAGTTCGACATGATTCCTCCCGGGTGTGCGTCGTCAATTGCCGCTGGTCGCCGTGGCCACCATGGCCTTGATGTCGACCCCCGCCGAGGTGTGTGACCGGTAAACCGCAACTTGTCTCTGGCTGATCCACCCTTGCGGTCCAGTGGACGTCCACTGCCCAGGGGGCCGGCAAGAGGGCTGCGCGGCGATGAGCGCGCTTCCCGCCGCCGAGCATCTCCACTATTCGAGCGCGGCGGCTCCCTTGAGAGCAGGAGAGCCGCCGTGCCCGTGCTTCGCCGGGTTCACACCTAGCCGGTCAGCCTGCCGCCTGATTTACGTACTCGACAAGATGGCGATGAATCGCCGCGCTGATCTCGACGAAGGGATCGAAGGCGGCGGTGTCCCCGCCGGATTTCTGCAACTCTTTCAGACCGCAGATTTCCAGGCTGACAGGTTCGCGCCAGGCGTGCACTTCGTGCACACGGGCGCACCCATCAGGACCGAAGTCGGGGAACCATTCCTGCGAACAGCCGGCCGGCTCAACTACGATTGCTAGGGTCCCATCCACCGTGTAGGACCTGCTGTTGATGAGCGCGTAGTTCATGACCACCTGAATGGTCCCGCTGCACTCGGCGGAAACCACCGGAAGGGTGCAGTTGAGCGTGTAGTTGTTGCCCGACCTTGTTATCGAACACAGATCCAGATCACCGAAATCCGAGTCATCGGGACATATCTTGTCCTCATGGTATCCGGTTGACAGCACCTCGTTGGTGGTGCAATCGCGCCTTTCGCTGCTGACATCCCAAATGCCGGTTTCGGTCAGACGCGGGGGCGGTTCGTCGGGAATACAGTCCAGGCATTCCTTATCGCATCCTGAGAATGACAAGCCGACCAGGACCCAGATGGCGGCAGCCGCAGCAAGGCGGCATTCGTAACGGGTGTTCATGCAGGTCCCCTTTCCAGTTAGCTCGCGGGGTTCTTTCGATCATTCCGGGCGGTGATCCCCGGATCGCACTTGGGTTGTTCTTCAAGATCAATGTCGTGGGCTGGCTCGATGTGTGACTTGGATACTTGTGTACTGGCCCTGGGTCTCATGTCTGGAGGCCCTGCCCCGCTTCTAGGTGGCGCAGGGGGCGGCTTGTCGGTCTGGCGGGTCTCGCCGGCACTCTGGCGCGCCACGCTCACGGTTTGGCAGGATCGCCCAGGTCATCGCCTACCTTTATGATATCGTGGAAAAGAATGACACCGCGCTTGAGTGTGTGCGCAAACCCTTCGGTGATTTTGTGGTTGACTGCGTGGGCCTGGTCACGGATTCAACGGGGATGTCCTGTCGCGAGCGAAAGGCGGCAGCTCACAAATGGCTGGCCGGCGTGTGACAGGGCCGAAGGAAATGGCGCTCATCGTCAAGTCCGCGGACAGGCTGGACAACCCGATCTACTGCCGCCACACGGGGGATCTGAAGCGATGGAAAATGTACCGTCGTGAGTACGAGGCCTTTCGGGCGGTGGTGTACCGCCCGGGGCTGTGCGAGTCGATCTGGAGCGCCCTGGATACGATTGCGCCCACGGCATCGGAATCTTCTCGAAAATGAACGGCGTCGTATTGTGCGCGGAGCCCGGCGGCACAAACCGGGCCCCGCATTTTTGCGTCCTACCTGTTCTTCGGTTCCAGGATCACATAGTCGCCGACCTTCACGCCCTCGCCACCTTCGATGATTTCGCAGGTCGAGGTCTTTTCGCCCGCGCGGGTGATGCGGATCGCACCGTTGGGAGTCTCGATGTATTCCAGGATGACCGACGGATCGTCGGGATCCGGGATCCCCTCGCCCTTCGTAACCAGCTGCAGCTCCAGCCCCTCCCGCAGGCCGATGTTCTTGCCGGCGTTGATGATCAGCGGCGAGACCATGGCCACCGCTCCGGTCCAGGGCACGTCATCGACACTCAGCGTCAAGAAGTAGGCGATCTTGTTCGCGCACGACTGCAGGGCGTCCGCCAGCGATGCCGCCTTCTTCTGGTCGATGCCGGCACCCCCGCCATAGATGCCACCCGTGGCGCCCTTGAGGATGCCGCCACCGATCTTCAGGCCCGAGCTGCTGGAGGTCCCGTCCACGGTCATGTCGTGCGCAACAATGCCCGACGTGGCGTTGACCAATCGAACGTTTAGGCGGCAGAAAGCTACCTTGCCTGATACGCCAACGCTCCCGATGCCCAAGGTGCGTATTCCAGTGATTTCGGCCACCCGTTCCGATCGATTCCGGCCGCGCAGTCCAGTCCATTCCGGCCACCTGTTCCGACGTATTCCGGCCACCGCCGGAGCGTAGCGACGCAGGGATCTCATTCTTAGCCCGCCTCCGCAGTCGCGGTCAACGTTTCTCCTTTCTTTTTGCGCAGGGACTCGCCCGTCAACTCGATCTTGTGCGCGTTGTGGATCACCCGGTCCAGGATCGCGTCAGCCAGCGTTGGGTCATCCAGGTACTGGTGCCAGGTGCTGACCGGCAGTTGGCTCGTGATCAGGGTCGACCGCGTCTGGTAACGGTCATCGAGGACCTCGAGCAGGTCCCGCCGGTTCTCTGGCGTCAGTGGCGCCAGTCCCCAGTCATCGAGCACCAGCAGGTCGGCGCGTGCGAGCTTGGCCAACCGCTTCCGGTAGCTGCCGTCGGCCTTGGCGATCTCCAGATCGTGGCACAGCCGCGGCAGGCGCTGGTACGTGACCCGCTGCCCGTGACGGCATGCCTGCTGCGCCAGCGCGCAGCCGAGGTACGTCTTGCCGACGCCGGTCGGTCCGGTGATCACCACGTTCAGATTCTCCTTGATCCATTGGCACGACGCCAGGCTCAACACCAGCGTCTTGCTCAGCCCGCGACGACTGCGGTAGTCGATGTCCTCCGTGCACGCCGGCAGGCGCAGACGCGCCTGCGTCAGGCGGGTCTTCAGTCGGCGGTTCTCGCGGGCGGCCTCTTCCCGATCGACCAGCAGCCCCAGCCGATCCTCGAAGCTCAGGCTGGATGCGTCCGGGGTCTGCAGCTGGTCGACCAAGGCGTCGGCCATCCCGCCCAGCTGCAGGTCGCGCAGCTTCTCCACCGTCGGATGGATCAACATGGGCGACCTCCCGCGGCGGCGAACGGCAGCACGGGCGCGTAGTAGTCGGCGCCCCGGATGTTCTCGTGCTCGATCGACGGTGTCGGCGGCACTGGCGACGGCAGCGGCTGCTGGTCCAGGCCGCTCTTGAGGATCGACCCCAAGCTCTTGCAGCTGCACGCGCCGGTCGCCAGTGCGCGCTCGCAGGCCGCTTCCAGACGAGCATTTCCGTACTGCTCGCCCAGTCGTATCACGCCCAGGCACGAACGGTAGCCTTGCTGGGGATGGGGCCGGCTCGCGATGATCCGCGTCGCCACCGCCGCCACCGCGCCACCAGCCTCGCCAGCCCAGCGCACCACTCGCTCCGGCGTCCACTCGGCGTGCTGCCGATGGTGCTCTGGCATGTGTTCGGGCAGCGTCGTGTAGCGGCCCTGCAAGTGGCTGCGCACGTGGCTCGCCACCCGACGGCCGCGATGCAGCACCTCTACCGTCGACGCCGTCACCCGCGCCTCGCAGCGAAGGCCCACCAGTTGATGCGGCACCGAGTAGTAGTGCTTGTCCACCGCCACGTGGTAGTCGATGTGCACCTTCACGCGCGGCCATTCGGCGTACTCGTACGGCGAACACGGCAATGGCCTGAGCGCCGGCCGATCCAGTTCTTCCCACAGACTGCGCCGACTGCCGGCCAGTTTCTGGAACCGCTTGTTGTTCAGCGCTTCCAGCAGTTCCGTGATCGCACGGTTCAGCTCGGCCAACGAGAAGAACGTCCGGTGCCTCAGCTTGGCAAGGATCCAGCGCTCGGCCAACTGCACCCCGGCCTCGACCTTCGCCTTGTCCTTCGGGCGGCATACCCGCGCCGGCAGCACCGCCACCTCGTAGTGACTGGCCATCTCCTGGTACGTCGGGTTCAGGTCCGGCTCGTAGAGGTGCGGGCTCGTCACCCCGGCTTTGAGATTGTCCGGCACCAGCACCTGCGGCACGCCGCCCAGGTAATGCAACGCCCGCACATGGGACGCAATCCAGTCCGGCAGCTTCTGCGTCCACGTCGCTTCGCAGTACGTGTAGTTGCTCGCACCAAGCACGGCGACGAACACCTGGGCCTGCCGGATCTCGCCGGTCAACCGGTCCACCACCGGCACCGTCGGGCCCGCGTAGTCGACGAACAGTTTCTCGCCCGCGCGGTGCGTCTGCCGCATCACCAGGTCCTGACGACCGCGCCACTGGCCGTACAACTCGCAGAACCGGCTGTACTGGTGACCTTCCGGATGCGCCTCCTTGTGTTCCTGCCACAGCAGGAACAGCGTCACGCCCTTGTGCCGCTTCAGCTCCAGATGCAACTGTGCCCAGTTCGGCTGCGGCCGCTGATCGGCCGGCAGCGACGACGGCGGCGGGAACAGCAGCGACTCCAGCGCCGCGTCATCCAGATCCTCGGCCAACGGCCATGTCAGACCCGCCGCCTCCGCCAGCCGCAGATATTCCGCCACCGTGCTACGCGCGATGCCGCAGCTGTGGGCGATGGCCCGGCTGCTCAGGCCGCAGCCTCTTTTCAAACGCAGGACTTCTTTGATCTTTCGCATGGACAACCGCTCTCTGGGCACCTCGGCTCCTTCTGCTCGGCGTGGCGAGTGAAGAAGCACGGTACCCGCTGGGGTGTCCTGCGTCGCTGTCGGCCGTCTACCCTGCCAGGGGTGGCCGAATTGCGTCGGAATCGGTGGCCGGTTTCGGTCGGAATGGGTGGCCGAATTGAATCGGAATGGGTGGCCGATTTGCGTCGGAATCAGTGGCCGATTTCAGTTGGAATACGCACAAGGTCCCGCCACCGATCCCGCCGGCGATACCGGTGATGTCCTTGGATTCCTTTTCCGGGTTGATCTCGATGATCGTGGCCTTGACCACGAAATCTGCACCCTTCAGGTGTCCGACCGCCGGGGCGGTCTTGCTGTCGACCATACCGCTCTGGCCCATCTGCTGCTCGTCGAGGACATTGGACTGGGCCGACGTGCGTTCGAGCATCGTGAAGCGGTTGGTCCTTCCCAGCGCCTGCCGAACAATGTCCTCCACGTGGCTGAGCGGCGACGCGTCCGGCTGTTCCCGGCCTTCGTTGAAAAGCGACGCCAGAGTGCGCAGGTATTCATCCTGGATCGGAGGCAGATTCTCCTGCCGTTCCTGCGGTTCGGAGAAGGTCACCGCCAGTCGCGGCTTGAATCCACCCGGGAATGCCGGATAGCCAATCTTCAGCCACTCCTTGTCCTTGATTTTGGCCGTATCCTCGGGTAAGGGCTTCTGTTCATCCTTGCCTTGCAAATAGGGTCGGCCATCACCGCCGGGTTGGCTTTCAGCCGCGAGCAAGCCACTAGTGGCCGTGACCACGAAAATCATCGTCAACAAGGCGATGCTGTTCCTGAACCTCATAATTGTGCCTCCTGTCCGAACGACCGGAATCGATACGCCCATCAAGCCGGGCGCTTTCTTGCTGCGAATCCACTCCGCATGGCAACTTCACAGGTCGTGACCGCTCCCGATGTGTGACAGGGGGGGTGACGCCCCCTTGTCGTCCGCCACGGCCTTCGGCGGCGCGGGTCTGATCCCAATCGTCGCCGTGGATACGCACGCCCCGTGATTATACTGCCAATAGCGGCCCAATCTTCTCGTCAATAAAACGCAGCTGCCGGGGGGCGCCACAAATGATCGAAGCGTTGCGATCATCGGCTCTCAGCGGCGACCAGGGCGAAAGCCCCCGGTATTTGCAATTGTATTTTTTTATTGCCTATTGATACTGTTCTCAGTCAAAAATTGCGCTGTGGGTTGTTTTGTTGTTTCGCATATTTGGCCTCCAGATCAGGAGCGCTTGCCTTGGCGTGGCACGCGGCGATACCATACAAGGCCTCCGCCGCGCCGGCCACGGTCGCGGCAACGTAGAAGTCGGCGATCGCCGCTCCAGCTGTGTATCGCCTGTCGTTCATTCAGATTCTGCTCCCCAAGAAGCTAGCACCATTCGCCAGCGAAGAAACGGGACTTGCTTCGCTACCTGGCGGGACTGCCGAGGGGGCCCGCTCCATCGATATTCGGATCGACGTGAAGGTTCACTTTCAAGCGGTTGAGTTCGGCGATACGCGGAAGGACGACCGCCTGGTCATACTGACGGGTCACCTGAAGGACCTCGCCCTGCATTTGGCGGCTTTCTTCGTAGTCCGTATCGGCTGCACACACCTTTTCCATGTTATCGCACAGCATTTGCATATGTTCATAGTTCGACGAAAGCATAAGCAACGCCCACCTGCGCATCTGCGGGTCCGTGATGGCTGCACAGAGGAGTTCTGTGCTTACCAAAGAAGCGTGCATGGTCACAAGAGTTTCAAGTTGGCCCGAGAATACCAGCATGTTGTCCGCACGATCGAACGCCTGTTTCCCGCTTAACTCGCGGTAAACCTCGCTCACGTGATCCATTGCCTGGCCCCATCCTGCTGCCGCGTCGACGGCCCCCTCCAACAACGCGCGCAAGTCGTCCGTGGACCAACAGGGTACTTGATTGCCCTGCGCGCGAGCCGAACCCGGGAGCGCGGCTGCCGACAGGAGCATCCACAATCCCGCAAGCCGTGCCAGGAAGAATCCGGATCTTGCCCTGCCAATGCCGTCCCTTGAGCGCTTCATTCGATGTCTCCTTGTCTGGCCGGCAGGAGCTTTCGCGCTGCCGGTCCGTTTGGTCTGTGGCAGGGCCCATCCATCTCGACTCCGTTACGATCGCCAACAGGCGAGAATTGCGTGCCTGCCTGCTCGCGGTGGGCGACCTCCGGCATGGGATCGCTCCAAGAAGCCACCGCCACGGTGAGCCGGCTGGACGCCTGCCTTTTTGCGTGTTGTTGTCATTGGGTTTCGCCGCCCCGAAGTGCCTCCAGAAATCGCGACTGTTGTGGCGTCCCCACCAGAGCCGAGCAGGCCGCGCGCAGGGCGGTGCGGACCGACTCGTGTTCATCGAAGGCCGGGCGCGTGGCCTCCTGTTCCGCGATGCCGATCAGTTGACCCGATTCATCGAATACCTGCACCAGAACGCTCGCAATGCACTTGTAGCTGTCCGTCTGCCGGTAGTACTGCGTCGGCGTGGACACCTTGATCACAACCAGGTAGCGGGCGCCTATGTCCACCTGTGCGGTGCGTCCGCGCGATGGACCCAGAGCCGTGCTAACCGCCGACATCGTCGCTGCGGCGCCGGAGTCGACGAGCCTGTACTCCTCGGCGGGCACCGCTTTGGCAAATGCCCGCATCGCCAGATTCTCCTGGTCGCCCTCGATCGCCAGAACGACTCCCGGCGTGAGTTTCGCGCCGGGTGCTACGACGAGATCGTCTCCCAGCGTCTCCAGGCTTTCAATCGCCGGCGTGCTGCTGCGCGTCAGGGCTACGTCGTGACCCTGATGGAGAATGAATTGGGGCGACTGATCCGCCCCCGTCCAGCGCCTCGCGAAGCCGCTCACGCGGGAACAGACATAGTCCTTGGCTTCGGAGGCATACACGACCCCATCCTGATTGGCGTCCGCATCGCCGCAGAGCGCGCGCACGAAAAAATTGGTGAACACGCCGCCGGGCGGCGCCACGACCTCCATGGCGGACTGGTTAACGTCTGCGGCCGCCGCCGTTATGACATTGGCGCGGCCGGGCGCGGTTTCCTCGCTCTCGCCAGCCATGTCCCGGAATCGTACACTTCGCGGCGATCCGGACTGACAGGCGTCCAGCGCGATGACAATGGTGCCGTCCGGACACGCCATCTTGAGGCGGCTGCGCACGTCGGCCATGGAGATCAGTTGTTCCGTTAGCGGGCCGGTCGGATCCGCATCCATGGGGGCAATGTGGCTGAAGCGGTTGAGTTCCATTCCGTGTCCGGAAAAGTAGAACCACAGCGTGCCGCCCACCTGTGGAGTGGCAGCCAGCGCGTCGAGCGCGCGGAGGATATTTTCACGCGTCGGAAGGTCTGACTCGACTCCGGGTGCCATCGTGGAGAGAAACCGAACATCCTCGCCGTAGACCCCCCCCACGTCCGGGTTGGTAAGCATGCGATAGAAATGCCTCGCATCCGAGTCGGCGTGATCCAGCGACAGAACGTGACTGTATTCACTGACGCCGATGATGAGCGCGCGTCGCGCCAGCTCGGACGACGCGGCCACCTGGTGCGCACTTGCGGGCAGCATCGCGCAGGCCAAGAGCGCAACAATGAGGGTGCGGCAGCGGCGCATATCGTTCCTCCTCTCCGTCATTGTCCAGCCTCACGGGAACGTCCAAGTCAATCGACCCTGCCGAGCGGCAGTGGGTCCGTACTCCGCCCGCGCATCTAGGGCGTTCTTGAACTGGTCCAACTGATCCGATGTCGCGCGGGGCGCTGCTCTGTGACATGCGCTGTTGCCGGTGGGAACGGCCCGGCCATCACGCCTGACGATTAACCAGCCAGGATTCCCGATCAGATTGAAGGTCAACCGGAACCGCGGATCGCTGTATGGCGGTGACCCCAAATCGTCTTTGTATGCGCCCAGCCACTGCTTGGCCCCGATGAATAGGAAATTGAAACCACCATTCCCCCCGCCAAGCCATCGCGATAGCGCCTCGACACCCCACGAGTATTCCACAATGGCGCCCCGAAAGTCAATCGGCGCACCCCGCTCTCGCGCCTGACCGCCGTTTCCGCTCCGCGCAGCGCGTTCAAAGCATGTCGACCGTCGTCGGTTGGGACAATATCTTCTCTGGTGGCAGTCTTGCCACGGTCATCATTGGCAAGAGTGATGTGCAACTGCACGGGTGTCAGATCATGCACGGCGCTGGGGCGTCGATGAAGCTCGAGACGTATTCAACCCCGCCCGTCCGGATATTGGACATGACCAACAACTATTGGGGACGGACTCGGCCGCGACCATCGCCAGCTGGATCGTGGACGGGAATGACAACCCGGCGATATACGCGGTGGTGCAGTTTGAGCCGTTCGCGAACGGGCCGGTACCCACAGACTCTACTTTCTGGGGAGACCTGAAGGCCCAATTCCGATAAGGCGGGCGGACGCCATGCCCCTATGATGCCTATCCTCCTGGCGACGGAAAGGCCGATCGGCTTCTTGAATGGCCGCATCCAACTCAGGCGCGATCATGAATTCAGGAATGCGCTTGCCGCTCCCGTCCAGCAGCGGCCTTAGGTTCTATCCGGACGCATTGACCGGCGAGGCTGGAACTGCGACAATCGGGCGGGTGATTGTGATCTCAAGGTAACAGCGGTGCGCACCGACTTCCCGCCTGTGATCCGGTCGGACTGGTCGGTGAGAGATCGGCGCGCCGAAACCATAGAGGACTTGACATGCGCAACTGCTGGGCGGTTTTCGCCATCGTACTTCTAGTCGCCTCCTGCGGCGGCAACGACAAGGATTCGGGGCCGGCCGATGACGCGGACGCGACGCAATCGATCCGTTCAGATTACTCGGTGGGCTCTGGAGCGGAAACCTACCAATGCACACGAGTTGGTGTGGCAGCCACGACCTGGATCAAGAGGTTCACGCCGACTCTCGGTTCTGGAGTTTTCAGGGTCTGGCTCGCTGTCGATGAAACACCTGGTGCTGCGGGAACTGCCGCCTGCACCGCTGCGCTCGAGAGCGATTGGCGCCTTCTCTTCGTGGCGGGCACCGGCACGGGCGCGTTGACGCTACCGGATGATGTCGGGTTCAAGCTGAATCCGGGAGAGCAGCTGGTTCTGGTTGTGCACCTGGTAAATGACACGGCGGGTTCGCTGGCCGGGCACGCGACCATCGATTTGCTCATGGCGGGCGCTGCCGCCGGATATTCGGAAGCCGAGGGATTCCTGGCCGGCAGTGTTTCTCTGTCGATTCCCGCCGCACAAACGATCACCGTAACGGCTGAGTGTACGCTCGCAACGGCCACCAGCATCTTCGCGGTGATGCCGTACTCGAATCGCTACGGAACCCATGCGAAGGTCACTACCGGATTCCCCGATACCATCATTGTGGACGAGAGTTTCGATCTCGGCCAAACGCGGATCACATCCTTTGCGCCCGTCGCCCTCGGCGCCGGGGATCGAGTGAAGCTCGACTTCACTTATCAGAACACTTCCGGAGCGACGGTGATCTTCGGCGACAGTGCCGTGAATGAGCAGTGTTTCGTCATGACGTACGTCTCGCCGCCGATCGGCATGACCGATCCGTATTGCCTGGATTAGCCCCAAGCAGGGCATAGTCCCACCAGACAACGCTTGTGAATCCGCTTGCGGACAAGAAGGAGACCCCGGCCGCTGCAGGCCGGGGTCCTCGGAGAGGCAAGTCGCTGAACTACTGGCTGCTCCCTGTCACTTCCCGGGCGTGAGCACGCCTGAACCTACCTCGCGGCGCCGCGCCGCCGCCAGAACACCAGGTACACCGGCCACCCCAGCGCCGCGATCAACACGCCCGCCGCCGCACGCCAACCCTGGTCGTGCAGGTCGCTGCCGATCAGCGCCACCGTCACCAGGATGAACAGCACCGGCGTGACCGGGTACAGCCAGGTGCGGTAGTCCGAGAGGCGGCGGCCCTCGCGCTTCTCCCGCGCGCGCTGGCGGAAGAGCGCAGCCGTCGTCAGCGCGTAGAACAGCCAAGACGTCGTCACGAACCAGCCCGAGACATCCTCGAAGCTCCCGGACGCCCACAGCCACACGCACGACAGCCCCGCCTGCAGCCACAGCGCCAGGGCGGGCGTGGCGCGCTTGGGGTCGAGTGCGGCCAGCGGCTTCCAGAGCAGGCCGTCGGCGGCCATCGCCTGCGTCACGCGCGGGCCGGTCAGGATGGAGCCGTTGGCCGTGCCGAACGTGGACACGGCCACGAGCACCGCCAGCGCCTGCTGGCCCCAGGTGCCGAGGATGCGGCCGATCGTCTCCGAACCGACTGGTTCGATGGCGGCGACCTCGGCCGGCGACAGCACTGTGTAGTAGGCGAGGTTCGTCAGCACGTAGACGCCGATCACCAGCACCGTGCCGCCCAGAATGCTGAACGGCAGCGCGCGGCGCGGGTCCTTGATCTCGCCGGCCACGTACGTCGAGTCGGTCCAGCCGTCGTAGGCGAAGAGGATCGGGATCATCGCCAGCACCAGGCCCAGCAGCAGCGAGGGGTGGCCCGTGTTCGGGCCCGCCTCGGCCACCGCGCGGAGGGCGTCCTCGCCGGGGCCGGTGTGCGGCAGCGTGAACGCGCACACGCACAGCGCCGCGATGCCGAGCACCTTCAGCGTCGTGAAGATGGTCTGCGTGCGCACGCCCTCGCGCACGCCCAGCCAGTTGACGAACGTCAGCAGCAGGATGGCGGCGATGCCCACCGGCAACGCCGCAGCCCCGGGCAGCCCGGCGGCCTGGCAGAAGTAGAGCGCGAAGACGCTTGTGACCGAGGCGATCAGCGTCGGCTTGATCACCCACAGGTTGGCCCAGCCGAACACGAACCCGAAGGCGTCGCCGAAGCCCTCGCGGATGAAGACGTAGAGGCCGCCGGTCTTCGGGCGCGCCACCGCCAGCTCGGCCAGCACCAGCGAGCCGCACAGCGACAGGGCGCCGCCCAGGATCCAGGCCGCCAGGACCAGCGTCAGCGAATCGAGGTGCTGGCCTACCGTGTGGGGGCTGCGGAAGATGCCCGAGCCGATGATGTTGCCCACGGTGATGCAGGTTGCCGCATAGAGCCCGATCTGGCGCAGCGGCAAAACCGGCGCCGGGGCGGCTGGATTGGGACGGGTCATTGACCGCACTCCACGGGGCAGGGGGGACCGGGCGCTTCAGGGAGCGGGCAGTCTAGCACGGGGCGCTTGCCCGCGTCGACCCGCGTCGCATGGGCCGGACGTGTCCCGAAGCCGGCGAAAAGAAGCGCCCCCCGACCGCCGGGGCCGGGGGGCGCTGTCCGTTCGAACCGCGTTTCGCCGCCTACTTCAGCATCTTCCAGAGGTAGGAATAGGTCAGCGCCCACATGTAGGCCCGCTGGTTCAGGTTCGCGGCGGCGCCGTGCCCGCCCTCGGTGTTCTCGTAGTAGTAGACGGGCTTGCCCATGTCGGTCATGCGCTTGACCATCTTGCGGGCGTGGCCCGGGTGCACGCGGTCGTCGCGGGTGGAGGTGTTGAAGAACACCTTCGGGTAGGTCTTCGACTTGTCCAGGTTCTGGTACGGCGACCACTTCTGCATGAAGTCCCAGTCGGCGGTGTCGGGGTTGCCGTACTCCTCCATCCAGCTCGCGCCGGCCAGCAGCTTGTTGTAGCGCTTCATGTCGAGCAGGGGCACCTGGCAGACGACCGCGTTGAACAGCTCGGGCCGCTGCGTGAACGTGGCGCCCACGAGCAGGCCGCCGTTGGAGCCGCCCATGATGCCGAGGTGCGCGGGCGAGGTGACCTTGCGCGCGATCAGGTCCTCCGCCACGGCGATGAAGTCATCGAAGGTGTTCTGGTGGTTCTCCTGGACCGCGGCCTGGTGCCAGCGCGGCCCGAACTCGCCGCCGCCGCGGATGTTGGCCAGCACGTACACGCCGCCGCGCGCCACCCAGGCGTCGCCGGTGGTGCCCGAGTAGCCGGGGCGCATCGACACCTCGAAGCCGCCGTAGCCGTAGAGCACCGTCGGGTTGGCACCATTGGCCGTGTAGTCCTTCGGCATGAAGATGAAGTAGGGGATCTTCGTGCCGTCCTTCGACGTGGCTTCGTACTGCTCGACCTTCATCCCGGTCGCGTCGAAGTGCGTCGGCATCGTCTTGACGCGGCGGAGGGCCTGGCCCGGCTCCGCCAGGTACTGGCTCGACGGCGTGAGGAAGTCGTTGTAGCTGACGAAGAACGTGTCGTGGTCATCGCTGGTGGCGCCGGGGCCGCCCGTGCCGAGGCCCGGCAGGGCGATCTCCTCGCGGAGCCACTTGCCTTCGGACAGGGTCAGGCGATAGAGGCGGCTGCTCACGTTGTCCAGCGTGGACAGCAGCAGGTGGTTGCGCGTGGTGCTGACGCCGCCCAGCGAGACGCGCTCGCCCGGGGTGAACAGCTGCGTGAAGTCGCGGTCGCCGGCCAGGAAGTCCTCGACGCCGATCGCCAGGAGCGCGTCCTGCGGCCAGGTGTGTCCGCCGACAGTCCAGTCGGTGCGCAGCGAGACCAGCATCTGGCCCTTGAAGAAGCCCTGGAACTCGGCGTCAGCGGGGATATCCACCCTGACCAGGTGCCCGTCCAGCCGGAGATACGTCAGGCCGCGGAAGAACTCCGGCGTGCGGTTGATGATGTCGTAGGTCCCCTCGGGGGTCACGGCGGTGTAGCCGCCCACCGAGACATCGGTCTGCTCGCCCTCGAACACCGTGACGGCGCTCGTCAGCGGGGTGCCGCGACGCCACATCTTGACCAGGCGCGGGTAGCCCGAGTCGGTGAGCGAACCGGGACCGAAGTCGGTGCCCACCCACAGTGTGTCCTCATCCTTCCAGGAGGCCTGGGACTTGGCCTCGGGCAGGGCGAAGCCGCCCTCGACGAAAGCCTTGGCCACGGTGTCGAACTCGCGCACCACCGCGGCGTCGCCGCCGCCGCGCGACAGCGTCACCAGGCACAGCCGGCCGGCCGGCTGCAGGAAGTCGGCGCCCTGCCAGACCCAGTTCTCGCCCTCGGCTTTCGCCAGCGCATCGAGGTCGAGCACCACGTCCCACGACGGGCTGTCCTTCAGGTACTCGTCGAGGAACGTGCGGCGCCAGATGCCGCGGACGTGCTCGGCGTCCTGCCAGAAGTTGTAGAGCCAGCCGCCCTCGAAGTTCACGCCGGGAATGCGCGCGCGGTCGTTGTAGATCTCCAGCAGGCGCGCGTGGATGGGTTCGAACACGGGCACCGCCTCGAGTTCGGCGGTATCCTTCGCGCTGCGCTCCTTGACCCATTCGAGGGCCTTCTTGCCGTCGACTTCCTCGAGCCAGAGGTTGGGGTCGTCGGCCTGGGCGCACGCCGTCGCGGCCAGGGACGCCAGGAACACCAGCGCCAGCAGGGCGGCCAATCTCGATCGCATCGTCGTCTCCAAAGGGTTGCGTGCCGTTGTCGGGGGGTACGCGGGAAGCGGTTACGAATGTAACAGATGGGCCGGCGCTGCGGAAACCCGAACGTGCCCGGGGCCGCCGCCTTGCCGAAGGGGCGGGCGCCCCATAAGCGACGCGGCCCCCGGGCATTGCTCCCGGGGGCCGCTCCATATCTCGCCTGCGCGGCGGCTATTCGCCGATCAGCGCCAGGATCTTCGCCTTGTCGACGCCCTTCGCCCACTCGGTGACGACGGCTTCGGGGCCCTGGAGCTCGACCACGATCGTGCGCACCGCAGTCTTCTGTTTGGCCGCCGCGTGGAGTCCCTCGCCCAGGTCCACCAGCGAGACCGTCTGGGTGTCCGCGAGCGCCTTCGGGTCGAAGGCGAGCATCAGGTGCGTGTTGTTGTCGGAGCTCTCGGTGCGCAGCGCGATGGCGCCGGGCGCTTCCCAGATGACACCCTCGGGGTCGATCTTCTGGTGCGGGTTGGTGTTCAGGATCACATTGACCTGCACCTTCGACATCTCCGCGCCCATGGCCGACATCATCGTGGTCTGCATCTCGGTGGTCAGCCGCTGGATCTCGGCGAAGTCGCCCTTGGACTGGGCGGCCATCATCTTCGTCTGGTACTCCTGCGCAAGCTGCTCGCCGCTCTTGCCGCTGGTGAACTCGAACTCACCGCGGGTCTGCGTCAGGTAGAAGACACCCGACGACTTGTCGATGCCCATCGACGTGGGGAGATCGAACTCCTCCTTCGACTTGGCATAACCGGCGGGAGGGGCACCCAGCGCGTCGACCACGGCCTTGACGCTCGTCTTGAGCGCGAGCGCTTCGTTGCGCGTCACGGGGTCGTCCTGGCCTCCGTCGGCCAGGAGCAGCGCCGGGACGGCCAGCATCAGCAGGATCATGAGTGGCAGTGCTTTTCTCATTACCATCTCCTTGGGGGGAATCGGGACTTCGGCGGGGAGTCTAGACCGCCGGCCGCCGCGGATCAACACCGCGGTCCGGCCGGCGGCCGACATCGGCAGGCAGCTACCGGACGAGGTTGAGCTTCACGCTCGCCGGCTCGCCGCCGTTGCCCAGCTCGAGGCGGCACACGTAGCTGCCGCTGGACTGCGACCGGCCCGCATCGTCGAGGCCGTCCCAGGTGAACGCGTGCGCACCGGCGTCCAGCGATCCGCCGGCCAGCTCGCGCACCTGGCGTCCGGCCAGGTCGTACACGGCCAGGCGGGCCGCGTTCGCCGGTTCCCGCAGGGAGAACGAGATTTCGACACGCGGATTGAACGGGTTCGGCGCCGCGCTCAGCACGGGCCGGGCGCCGGCCGGCACGTCGCCCGTCCCGGCCACGTAGTCGGGCAGCAGCCCGGCAACGTCGGCCAGGGTGGCCGCGTCCGCGCGCGCGATCTGCGTGGCGATGGGCGCCGTGGCCGTGATGGCGGCCCAGGTGTCGGTCGTGCGGTGGTAGGGGGCGTAGCTGTCGTAGTCGTAGTCGATGGACAGGAAGGCCGGGATGCCGGCGTCCTGGAATGGAACGTGATCGCTGCCCCAGCTGTAGTAGTCCTTTTGCCTCCCGATGTCGGTGAAGGCGTCGACATTGCCGGCCATGATCGTCATCAGCCATTCCCAGGGCGTCTCGCCCTCGATGCGCATGGCATAGTTGGCGCTGTAGTACGCGACCATGTCGTGGATGATCGCGGCGACGATATCGCGACCCTGCGACACCGCGGTGTTGACGAAGCGCTGGCTGCCAATCAGGCCCTGCTCCTCGGCGTCGAACAGGACGAACTGGATCGAGCGTTCGAAGTCACGCGGGGCGGCGATGCGGGCCAGCTCCAGGACCAGCGCCGTGCCGGAGCCGTTGTCCTCGGCGCCCGGTGCGGAGGTGCTGGTGCTCTGGGAAATCGAGTCGTAGTGCCCGCCCACGATCACGTACTCGGACGGTGTCACCGTGCCGAGCTTCGTCGCGACGATGTTGCGGCAGGCGTAACCGCCCTGCGTGAAGGACTCGAACGTGACCGTGTAGCCCAGCGCGGCCAGCTTGGCGGCCATGTAGTCGGCGGCCAGCGTGTGCTTGGCCGAGCTGATGTGCCGGTTGTTGACCGACTGCAGTGCACCGTTGTGCCAGAACAGGGCCGCGCCGCTGATCTCCTGGATGGTCTGGAAGATGGCGGGCTGGCTGATCATGTCGACGAACGCCGCCTTCTGCGCCGCATCCTTGGCAGCGGACGGCATGACGGGCCGCGAACGCACGCGATCCCAGCCGGCAGGCGGCGCCTCCAGGGGCAGGCGCTCGCGGCACAGGTCGAGGTGGGCGAAGTCGCGGAGGTTTTCCGCCGGCACTTCGATCACCCAGGCCGACCCGGTGGCCAGGTGGATGTGGGCGATGCCTTCCAGCTGGGCCTCGATCTCGGCCGCCGGATGCCGATGGCCCTTCGGCTGGATCAGGTACCATTCGGAACCCGCGGACTTCGCCGTGAACGGCGTGCCGAAGCGGTTCCCGGCGCCGGGCGCCAGGCGGTCGGTCACCAGCAGTCCCTCGGGCAGCTCCCGTACGAGCACCGAAAGGTCGGATCCACCGACCGGCGCCGCCTCGCGGGTGGCGCCGGGCAGGAAAGCGACTCCGGCAGCCGATGAAACGGCGGGTGCCAGAAGTGCCGGGCAAACAGTGGCCACGAAGGCTGCGAAGGCTATGCGGCGAACCGCGGGCGACGATCGGAACATGACTCAATCCCCCCGGAGAGAAGGGCCGCCGTCCGCGGCGCGGTCAGCGGCCCGTTGTCGTCGATGAATGCTTCGTCGGTGGCGGCGACCCGGCTCCGTGGCCGGGCCGCCGCACCGAACGATGGCTGTCTGCTCTCTACTTCACCAGCATCATCTTGCCGGTAGCCGACTGGGTGTCGGTATCGACGCGATAATAGTAGACGCCGCTGGCCAGGCGATGACCGGCGTCGTCCGTGCCGTCCCACTGGTAGGTGTGGGTGGCGCGAACGAGGTTGTCGTCAGCCAGCGTGCGGACCGCACGGCCACTCAGGTCATAGATCCGCAGCGCCACATGGCCGTCGCGCGGCAGGTCGAACTTGATGGTCGTCAACGGGTTGAACGGATTCGGGTAGTTGCCGTAGAGCGCGAACGCCGTCGGCAGCGACCCGGCTCCCACACGGTACTCGATCTCGGTTCCGACCGCGATCTCGGATCCGCCGCGCACCACGCCGACACTGTAGAACAGCGCCGTGCCCACGGCGAAGTCCGCGGACTGGTCCACGAACTCGACGCGGCCGTCACTGGCCATCACCAGCGAATCGTTGAGGCGCGTCCGGATCCCGGCCTGGGTCCGGCGGTAGACATTGAAGCCGTCGGCCATGCCGGGCGCGACGTTCCAGCTCAACTGCGGGCGGCCGCCGTTGACGGCCACGGTCACGTTGGGCACCTCGTTGGCCACCACATAGCTGGTGACCTTCGTGTTCAGGCACCAGCTGTTCAGGGTGCCGGTGTCCGAACCGGCGGCATCGACCAGGTGCAGCGTCCACATGCCGATGGGGAACTGGCCGGCGAAGTCGGCCAGCGTACCCGGGCCGTCCACGGCCGTGTCGACGCCGAAGTGCGCGACGATGTTGTCCGTGGAGCCGCCCGTCCGGTTGTGCAGGCGGACGGTGGTGCCCAGCGGCGACGTCAGTTCGAGCACGAGGTCGCCCTTCCAGGTGTGCGTGACGTTCACCGAGCAGGTGATGCCGGCAAGGATGTCGCCGTCGGTCACCATCAACTGCGTGGAGACGCCGGTCGGGTTGTTGTCGGGAATGGCCAGGCTGGGGCTGGCGCAGTACGAGAACTCGGTAATGGGTGCCAGGCCGAAGTTCACGTCGGTCGCGTGCTGCCCCGCGGCCAGCGTGACCATCTGCGGCGCCGAGCCGTAGCCGGCCAGCGTCGCCGTCACCGTGTACGTGTTCGCGTAGAGGCCGCTGATGGTGTAGGTGCCGTCGAACGCCGTCGTCGCCGTGAACCCGCCCGGGTTCGCGGTGATCAGCACGCCGCCGTTCGAGCCGCCCAGCACCGTGACCTCGCCCGAGATGCTCGCGGTTCCGCCGAGTTCGGGCGTCGTCAGGAACAGCGCGGTGTTCTGCAGCAACTCGGCTGCCTCGGCCTGGTCCGTCAGCGCCGCGTAGTTGAACGCGAAGTTGACGATCTGGGCACTGGCCGGGTCAGGGGTGTTGTCGTACACCGCAATGCCGGCGCTGTTCGGGTAGTTCGTGGTGCCCATCACGACATAGGCGTCGGCGGCTGCCACGTACGCATCCTCGTCGCCGTAGCCGGTGTAGCTGATCGCCAGCGGGCTGGCGACCGTGAACGGCAACGACATGATCGGGTGCGTGGCCATGCCCGCGCGCACGACAAGCGGGCCGGCGCTGTCGGAGTTCCACGTCGTGCCGTGCACCACGTTCGTCTTGAACGTCGGGTAGCCCGGCGAACTGATGGCATCGTAGGCCACCTCGCCGCCTTCGAGCAGGAGCTTGCCGCCCGCCGCCACGTAGGCCTCGAGGGCTGCGCGGTAGGGAGCGCCGGCGACCGGGCTGGTGTTGGCACCCGACGACGAGATGATGAAGCTGTAGCCGGGCCAGGTCGCCGGGTCGCTGGTCGCGGCCGGCTCCTGGTAGACGACCCAGCCGGCCGTCGTCAGCACCGAGGCCATCGCGTTGGCCGCGGCGCCCTTGGACGCCTCGTCCCGCACGTGCACCGGCAAGGCGCCCTTGCTGTCGTCGTACTTTTCGTCGGCCTGCGCCACCACGTCATCGTCGATGATCAGCACCACGCCGAGAGCATCGATGATCTGGAAGGTGTGCGGGCCGTTGACCGTCGTGTTGGCCATGCTGCTGCCGTCCACCGCCGTGATCGAGTAGGTGAACTCGTCACCGGCGACCAGGCCGGCCGCGGCTTCCGGGAAGGTGGCGGAGAACAGGTTGCCGCCCATGCTCGCCATTGCCAGCGCCGGCTGCGACACGCCGTTGAGCGTGTAGCTGACCGTCGCCGAACTGATGGCGCCGTTGTCGGTGATCGTCGCGTTCACCACGGCCGGCCACACCAGCAGCGGCTTGTCGGTGATCGCGTTGTGCGTGATCACGGGCGCCTGCGAGTCCGGGCCCACCGCGAAGCTCAGCACGGCGGCCGGGGCCGACGCGGGCAGCGACGCCGCGATGCCGGAGGCATCCACGACCGACAGGTAGTACTCGACCGTGCCGATGGCGCCGGGGCCGGGCAGGTCGCCCGCCCACTCGTCGAAGCCGCCGGTCGGGTTCATCACGACTTCCGTGAACGCGCCCGCGTTGCCGTAGCGATAGTGCAGCTTCACGGCGTCGGGGGCGGTGATCGGGCTCGTGTGCGTGATCGTCGTCACCAGGTGGTACGGGCCGAAGAGGTCTTCGGTGTCACCCTGCTGGGCATGCGTGAAGTTCAGCAGGTACGTGGGCCCGATGCCCCGGCCGCCGAAGGCCTGGTAGATGTAGCCGACGTGCGCACCGGCGTACAGGGCCTGGTCGGCGGCCACGATGCCGTCGGCGTAGTCCTGGAAGGTGGCGCTGGTGCCCGTGTAGAACATGCCCTCGATCACGAGGCGGTCGCCCACCGTGGGGCCGACCAGGTTGCGCAGGTCCCACCACGCGGCCGAGATGATCTCGCCGTCGGAGTGCACCTGGTTCACGATGTCCTCGGGGTAGTGCTTGGTGGTGTCGGTGCGGCGCAGGAAGGGCGGGGGGCCGGCATTGTAGGCCGTGGCGTCCCATTCGCCCACCAGCGGGTTGTTGCCCAGGGCGGCGCCCAGGTAGTCGCCGAAGCCCTCGCTGATGGCGCCGGATTCGCCCGCGTAGACGAAGCCCGGCACGATGTCGTTGTGGATGGCATGGCCGTACTCGTGGACGACGATCTCGCCGTCGTCGGAGTCGTCGACGCCGCCGTCGCCGTAGCGGATGCGGTCCTGCGACGGGCTGTAGTCGGAGTTGTCGTCCTCGCCCTGGTGGGCGTAGCAGTTGGTCACGCGGTCACGGGCGTTGAGGATGCCCAGCGACTGCATGTACTCCTGCCAGTAGTTGATATGGTAGTAGACGTTCACTTCCTGGAAGTGTCCGTTGGCGAGGAGCGCGCTGTAGTTGTAGGTCAGCGTGGGCTCGTTGGCACGGGGGGCGTCGGTATTGAAGACCTCGACCCAGGGGCCGGCCAGCAGGCCCGAGCCGCTGAGGTTGGTCAGGCTGACAGCATCGCGCGCCGTGTCGATGATCGCGTTGCCGTCGCGCCAGCCATAGCGGTCGGCGTGGTTGTTCAGCGGGTTGGCGATGAAGGCCAGGCCGGTGCCGATGGCCTTCGCGCCCTTGGCGCCGCCCAGGTTCATCGGGTCGGGCGTCATGGGAGCGGTCGGCGGGTTGATGCTCGCCGGCTTTTCCTCGGGCTTGAGGCAGATGATCAGGTCGCGGCGCGAGATTTCGGCGCCGTTCGCCGCATCGACCATGATTTCCCAGTCGCCGTACGGGTTGTAGGTGGCCGTCTCGGTGCGCCAGGCCAGGCGACCGCGGTTGCCCTCGCGCAGGACGACCAGGTCGGCCTTCGGTTCGACGCGCGTGAGGCCGTCGCCGCCGATAATACGGGCCGCCGCCGCCAGGGCCGAGGCGCGGTCCAGCGACACGGCACTCGCGGCCAGTTCGAAGCCGACATCGCCCAGTTCGTTGGTCACGAACAGGACCTGGCCGTCGTGCGTCAGGTGTGTCACCACGTACCCGCCGCGAACGGGAATGTCGCCGGCATAAGCCTGCATCCAGACATGGTCGCCGGACATCGACGAAGTCACGCGCACCAGCTTGAAGGTCAGGTTGCCGACCTGCACATCGCCGGCCTTGTCGCTGGCAGCGGGAGCGTCGAAGAGTGTCTGTGCGTTCTCGGCCACGAAGCGGGCCGCGATCTCTTCGGGAGTGCCGCTCATCGGCACGCGATGGGTATTGACAAGCTTGCTGGCGCCGCCGTTGGCGTGCCGATGGACAGTGGTTCCGAGATCCTGGCCGTTGGTGACGCCGAGCGTCGCATAGTCGGGCGTCGCGGCCATTGCCGTGGCGCCGATCAGGCAACCGAGCGTCATGAGGATGAATAATTGCCGAAGGGACATGATGTGTGCCTCCCCCCGGGGAACCGAAGCGAGCGGTTCCCCAATGAATACACAGAGAACCCGAGTAAAGACCGTAGCATATATTGGGAACGAATCTCAATAGCCTTGCCGCGGCACTGCTGCATGGTGCCGAGGCCGTTCGCGCCGAAGCCGGCCAGGCCGGGGCAGTGACTCCCGGACGGCCAAACGCCCGGCATGCCTAAGTCCAATTTCGAATGAGGCTTGCTGGTTGGCGAGGGGATTGACCGGCCGAAATCAGCGGGGGGCGCCGTTGGCGTCAGGATGGAAGAGGTCGCCGGGATAAACAGGTGCACCGGGACGCGCGGCTTCGCGGCGCCGCGCGTCCCAGGCCGTTCATCGCACCAGGCTCATCCTCGTGACGGCACGCTCTCCGCCGGCTTCCAGTCTCGCGAAATAGGTGCCCGAAGCCAGGCCGCGGCCCGAGGCGTCGCACCCGTCCCACACGACACCGTCGGTGCCGGCCGGCCGATCACCGTCGACAAGGGTGCGGACGAGGCGCCCGGCGAGGTCGAAGACCGCCAGATGTACCCGGCCCGCTGCCGGCAGGTCGAAGCGGATCGTGGTCGTCGGGTTGAATGGATTGGGCGTCGCGCCGTGAAGCACGAGAAGCGAAGGCGTGCGAGTGGCCTCCACGCCGGAGACCTTGTCGATGGTGAACGTGTCCAGCACGGTCGCGCCGTTGACGGCGGCGAAGCCGAGGCGCGTGCCGTCGATGGTGATGCGGCTGTACTGGAACGACTGCACCGCAATCAGAACGTTTTCCGAATTCGGCACCGGCGTGTGCAGCGGACCGCCACCGCCGCCGGTGGTGATGTGGTTGACGCCGTCGACGACCGCGCGCGCGTAGTAGTGGTTGTGCCCGGTGAAGACGATGGAGACGCCGTACTGCACGAACAGGGGCTGCAGGTAGGCCTGGACCGCGGCGTTGTTCGGGTGGCCGCCGCCCGCGCTCCAGCCCGGCTCATGCAGGACGACGAAGCGCCAGGGCTTGTTCGACGACATGAGGTCGTTGCGGATCCACTCGTACTGGACCGAGCCGGGTGCGTAGTTCACGTACTGGTCGACCACCGTGAAGTGCGCCGGGCCGTAGTCGTAGGACCAGTAGCGACCGTTGACGAACGGGTACGGCAGGTATTTCTGGAACAGGATCCCAAGGCCTTCGTGGTTGCCCATGCAGGCCTGGAACGGGACCATCGTGCCCATCCGGCGGACGTTGGCGTAGACGGCCGGGAAGTACTCGTTGTCCCAGCTCGTTTCGTCGTCGCCACTCGTGACGATGTCGCCGACCGAGACGACCAGCGTCTGGCGCTCGGGGTCGACGTCGATCGCGTGCATCATCTGGCCGACGACCTGGTTGTGGATGGAAGAGTTCGTCCGCGTGTCACCATAGGCGATGAACTTCAGCTTCGTGGTTCCCGGCGGCGGCGCCGCGCGGAACGAGCCGGTATACACGGTCTGGTCGAAAATGACGCGGAAATAGTACTTCTCGCCCGGCGTCAGCCCCGTCATCACGTAGGTGTGCTGGTGATCGGTGCCGAACTCGGCGGTCGGCACGCTGCCCAGCGTGTAGTTCGTGTCGAGACCCCACTCGAACGTGCAGGGCCAGGTCGATGGGGTCTGCCAGAGCACCTGCATCGTCGTCGGGTCCCCGGGCCAGATCAGGTACGGCGTCTTGCGCAGCGCGGCCACCGGTGGCGCCGTCGCCACGGTCCAGCCCTTCGTGTACCGCGGCGCTGCAACCGGCGTCGACACGCTGCGGCCGGCGCTGTTGGTGGCGGTGCAGTACCAGCTGACCACGGCGTTGCCTGCCTGGCCCGGCACCACCGTCTCGTAGATGCCGTTGCCCAGCGAGACGCCGGTCGAGTCGGCGTAGGCGCCACCATCGACGCTGTAGTGGAAGACCACCTCGGTCAGGGGGCTGTTGGAGACGACCCTGACCGAAAGCGGCACGGCCAGCCCGACCCAGGGAACAGCCGGCGCATGCGAGGCGGACGTGAACACGGGCGCCGACGGGAACGGCGATGAGGGGGCCGGCGGCGGCGTCGAGCCGATGACATCGACCCAGGTGACGTTCAGGTTCTCGCTGGTCTCGTCGTGGCCAGTCAGTCCGTTGCCGCCGGTGGGCACCTCAGCGCCCTCGTCGGTGCCCGTGCGCCGGAAGGCATGGCCGAAGGTGGGGCCGGCAGCGGCCACCGCGACCTGCGAAGCGACCGCGGTGTCGGGCAGGTAGGTCGAGGCGCCGACCGTGCGACCGGTCTTGTCGACGCGGATGCTGGTGCTGGTGCCCCAGGTGACATAGTCGAGGTCCTGCACCAGGTCGCTCACGCCGTCCCAGTTGTAGAGGACGATGCTCTCGGTCACGTCCGACAACGCCGGCACGTTGGTGCCGCCACCGCCCAGGCCGGCCCCGATGGAACCGGGAAACGCGGCCACCAGTTCGGAAACCGCGTCGGGCACGTAGTTCTCGTCCTCGAACAATTCGAAGTCGGGCAGCCGGCCGTAGGCGGCCACGTACTGTGTGCTGCCGCTGAGCGCCACCGAGATCGTCGCCCCGGCCGGCAGCACGTAGCCCTCGGGGAAGCGCGCGTGGAAGTCGCCGCCGACGCCGCCGCCCGGGTTGGCCGTCGTCGGGTTGTTCAACGCGATGTTGCTGTACAGCGTCAGGGGCAGCTGTGTCGCATCCGTCAGGTAGACGTTGCCCATGTCGACATCGCTGCCCGTCGGGTTGGTGATCGCGATGAAGGGGCTGCCGAACGTCGCGTAGGGCACCCGGGTCTTGACCACGAACTGGCTGATCACCAGATGGTCTGCGGTGGCCAGCGGGGCGGCGGCGGCCACAATCGCCGGCACTGAAAAGGCCAGGAGCAGCGCCGTGGCGAGGGCTGCGAACCGGGAATGAATGGTCATGGCGCGAGCTCCGTTCAATGGCGACCGCCGATGATCCGGCATCCAGGGGAAAGACGGGGCAATATAGCACACTTGGTGAGGTCACAGGGGGGCGAACGTACCCTTGCCATCGGCCCGTCCGGCGGGTCCGGCGGGCGAGGGTCAGGTGGCGATGGCCAGCGGGTCGGTTTCCGGCTCGGGCAGCAGTTCCTCGGCGGGGTACGCGTCCTTGATGGCACGCACCTCGTCGAGCCGTGCCATGAAGGCGCTGATGCAGACGGGATCGAAGTGCGAGCCGCTGCCCGAAGTCAGCAACTGCAGCGCCTCTTCGACGCTCCAGGCCTTCTTGTACGGCCGCGAACTGGTCAGGGCGTCGAACACGTCGGCAACCGCCACGATGCGGGCCGGCAAGGGGATCATGCCGGTGGAAAGGCCGAGCGGGTAGCCGGTGCCGTCGTACTTCTCGTGGTGGGAACGGGCGATGCCCGCGGCAATGCGCAGCATCTGCGAGGCACTGCCGCGCAGGATCTGGTAGCCGGTCTCCGCGTGCCCCTTCATGATCTCGAATTCGTCGGGGGTCAGTTTCCCGGGTTTCAGCAGGATGTGATCGGGAATGGCGACCTTGCCGATGTCGTGCATCGGGGCGGCCTTCATGATCAGGTCGCACTGGCCCGGGCGCAGGCCCATCTGGACGGCGATGAGGTGCGAATATCGGGCCATCCGCAGGATGTGGGCGCCCGTCTCCGGGTCGCGGAATTCCGCCGCCCGCGACAGCCGCGTGATCATCTCGTCCTCGCGCCGCGCAATCTCGGCCGTTGCCGTCGCGACCTCGGCCGCGAGGTGGGCCGCGCGGTCCGCCAGCAGGCGCTGGCTGTGGCGCAGGGCCAGCATGTTCCGCAGGCGGGCCCGGAACTCGATCGCGTCGACTGGCTTGGTCAGGAAATCGGTGGCGCCGCACTGCAGAGCTTCGTAGCGCGTCTGGCGATCCTGGTCGCCGGTGACCATCAGGATCGGCGTGTCGGACTTGTCGGGAAGCTCGCGGAAGCTGCGGATGAAGGAGATGCCGTCGATCTCCGGCATCTGGAAGTCGACGATGAGCAGGTCGACGTCGTTCTCGGTGCACCACAGCAGGCCCGCGAGCGGGTTCTGGAACGGCACGGGTTCGCCGTCGCCGGTCTTGCGCACGAGGCTCGTGACCAGCTGCAGGTTGACGGGGTCGTCGTCAACGATGGCGATCCGCATGCTATGGCTCCACGATAGGTCTGCCAAGGGTGCCGAAATGCGTTGATCTGCGTTATCGGCAGGCGGGAAGCGGACTTGAGGACGCGGTCTCAGTAGTCATCGCCGGCGGGACTCACTTCACCAGCGTCATCTTCGCCAGTCGCGTCCCGCCGTCGGTCTCGAGCCGTGCGAAATACACCCCGGCGCCGACCGCCAGGCCGCGCGCATCGGTGCCGTCCCAGCGGATCTCCCCGGCGCCCGCGGCCAGCGTCCCGTCCAGCAGCACGGCCAGTTCCCGCCCGGCCACGTCGTAGATGCCGAGCCGTGCCCGCCCCGCCTCGGGCAGCGCGTAGCGGATGGTCGTGGAGGGGTTGAACGGGTTCGGGTGGTTCTGCTCCAGGAGCAGCCCGGTGCGCGGCAGTTGCCCGCCGCGCGGATCCACCGCCGAGGCGCCCGTCAGCGCGTACGCGCGCACCTCGTGGCCGCCCAGTTCGAGCCCGTCAATCAGGCCGTCGGCCGCGACGGTGATCGTGCGGGTGTCGGCCGGGTCGAGCAGGTCGACGGCGAGGTAGTCGCCGGGCGCCAGCGCGGCCGCCGTCGCCGTTGCCGTGAACCCGGCCAGCGCGCCCGCGGACGTGTTGGCGAGGCAGAGCACCACCTGCTGGCTGTCGGCGCGGACATAGGCGAGCGCAGCCGGTTCCGACACCGCCAGCATGGCGCAGTTGCCGCGCCGCAGCGCCGGCGAGCCGTTGCGCGCGTGCACCAGCCTCTTGTACCAAGCCAGCAGCGACTGCGTATCCTGCTGCGCGGTCGCGACGTTGAACTGGGGGTAGTTCGCGTTGATGGCCTGCCACGGCGTTCCCGTCGTGAAGCCGGCGCCGGCGCCCGTGGTCCACTGCATCGGCGAGCGGATGTACTCGTGCGCGCCGTTGCCGACCATGCCGATCTCCTCGCCGTAGTAGAGGAACGGTACGCCGGGCAGGGTGAGGTAGAGGCCGGCGGCCGCCTTCGCCTTGCCCTGGTCGAAGCCCAGCACGTTGAACGAGCGGTCCTGGTCGTGGTTGGTCAGGAACGTCGCGTACTGCAGGTACGGGTACAGCGCGTGCACCTGCGCCATCTTGCCGCCCAGGCCCCCGGCGTTGCCGCCGTTGACCGCGCCGAGGATCGCGTACGAAAGGTCGAACTCGAAGCAGAGGTCGAGCCGGTCGTTGGTGACGTACTGCGCCACGGTGCTGCTGGCGGTCCAGGCCTCGCCCACCGAGAGCGCGTCCGGTTCGACCGCCTTGATGTGCGCATTGAAGTCCCGCCAGAACTGCAGAGTGGCGGGCGTGGTCTGCAACAGGCCCGGGTCCTCGTCGATGTAGAGCACGGCGTCCAGCCGGAACCCGTCCACGCCGATGGCGTCGAGCCACCACGCCGCCGTGTCCAGCATCTCGGTCTTCACGGCCGGCGTGTCGTAGTTGAGGTCGGGCATGCCGCTCCAGAACAGCCCGTAGTACCAGCCCGACTGGTTCCAGTGCCACACGCCCTGGCCCCACGGCCCCGTCTCGTCCGGCTTGGTGGGCGCCCAGCGGAACCAGTTCCGGTAGGTGGGCGAGTTCTGGCGCGCCGCCACGAACCAGGGGTGTTCATTCGAGCAGTGGTTCATCACGTAGTCGATGATGACCTTGATGCCGCGCGCGTGCGCCGCCGCCAGGAACGCCTCGAAGTCGGCCATTGTGCCGTAGTCGGGGTTGATGGAGCGGTAATCCAGCGAATCGTAGCCGTGGTAGCTGGGCGCGTTGTTGATGGGCATCAGCCAGATGCCGGTGATGCCCAGGTCGGTCGTCGTCGCCGGATTGCCGTCGTTCAGGTAGTCCAGCTTCGTGGTCAGGCCCTGCAGGTCGCCGATGCCGTCACCGTCGCTGTCACTGAAGCTGCGCACCAGGATCTCGTAGAAGACGGTGTCGTTCCACCAGTGCGTGGGGCCCACGGCCACGGGATCGCTGCCGCCGCCGCC
The DNA here is from genome assembly GCA_016703265.1 of bacterium. Lineage (NCBI taxonomy): Bacteria > bacterium. The sequence continues at coordinate 19,132 of JADJCK010000009.1, read as the reverse complement.
CGCAGGCGCATAGTCGTTGTACGTGACGTCGACCAGGTTGCCGCTCGCCAGCACCGTGTAGGAGCGGTTGTTGCCGACCCCGGGAAACTCCTCGGTGCCGTCCCACTGCCCGTTGAGCCGGAACTTGAACTCGATGCCCTGCCCGGTCGTGAAGCCGGCCACGACCACCGACCACACCGTGTCGCCGTCGGCATCGGCCAGCGGCGTCAGGGGGCTGGAGCCCCAGCCGTTGAAGCTGCCGGCCACATCGACGAAATCCTGGGCCGGGTCGAAGGCGCCAAGCTGCACCTGGTCGGCCATGTGCACCTGGAAGGTGACGTCGACGGCGTGGGCATCCAGGCAAAGGAGGGTGGCGCACAGAAGCGCGGCGCCCAAGGCCGTACAGGTGGTCAGTCGCATCGGGGTACTGCTTGTCGCCGGGGTGGAACCGGGGCGCGATGGTCTCGCGCCCCGGTCAAGTCCGTGATCCGCTCCATTATAGCACATCGAAGGGCGCCGATGCGGGCGCTACTGCAGGTAGGCGTTGATCGCGCCCCCGCCCACGGCGAGGTTCCCGACGGCGTTCAGCGGCACCAGGTTGCCGTTGAACGTCGCGACGACGCGGTTCGTGGTCAGCGTCGTGATGGTGATGCTCCCGATATCGGCACCCAGCCCGCCCCACCAGGAGTCCGCGGTGCCGGTGCGAAGGACCGTGATGCCCATCTGCGAGGGGATGCCGTAGGTGTTGCCGGCGCTCACCAGTTGCTTGGGCGACAACGTGATCGAGTAGGATGTGTTGTCGGCGGCCAGCGTGAAGCTGGTGCCGCCGCCGCCCAGGCCGATGATCGTGGCGGCATACCACGGCACGCCGCCGATCGTGGCGATGGCGGTGCTGCCGACGCCCGTCGGCAGGGGCGGCAGGCCGGAGTCCTTGGTGATATCGAAAGTGCCGCCGGTCACCACGCGTGTGGCCGGAACGGCGCCGGCCACGGCCGCGGCCGTGAAGTTGAAGGTGCCGGCCACGCGGGTGGCGGTGCGCGCCGAGAGCGTAATGAAGCCGGCCTGGCCGCTCAATGGAGTCATCCACGAATCGGGCGCCATGATGACCGTGCCCGTCCCGCCCGGGGTGGTGCCCGTGTTGACGCCCAGCGGTTGCGACGCAGGCCCGATGAAGAACGAGAACGCCAGCGACAGCCCACGTCCGCTCGACGCTTCGAAGCCGGTGACGATCAGCATGCCTTCGCGCGTGGGCGTGTTGATCCCGGAGACCGAGATCGAGGCCTCGTCGCTGGTCCAGTTGACGCCGTCGATCACGGCGGTGAACGAGTTTCCGCCGCCACCGCCACCACCACCGGGATTATTGGGCCCATCGTCGCCGCCGCCGCAGCCGCCCAGTATCAACAGCAAGGCAATCGCGGGTACGACCAGGTATCGAGAGAGACGCATCACGGAATTCCTCCGTTCAATGACCGGTGACCTCGAGCAGGCGGTCATTCGCCTACTTCAGGAGCATGACCTGCTGCGACTGCCGGGTGCTGCCGGCCGTCAGTTCCACCACGTAGACGCCGGACGCAACCGCCTGGCCGCGCTCGTCGCGCCCGTCCCAGGCCACTTCGTGCCGGCCCTGCACGTAGACCGCGCCTGCCGCCAGCGTGCGCACGAGGCGGCCGCGCACGTCGAATACGCGCAGGTCGACGCTGCCGCCGCCGGCCAGGTCGAAGCGGATCGTGGTGCTGGGGTTGAACGGGTTGGGCACGTTCGGCAGCAGGCGCGACAGCACGGGCCGCGGCGCCACCGGCAGGCCGGGCCCGTCGCCAACGGAACTGGAGGCGCCGGGGTCGTGGGCGCTGACATCCAGCAGGTTGCCCGGCTGGGGATCCAGGCCCAGGAACTCCAGCGACCAGCTGTCATTCGTCGCCGAGAGCACGCGCTCGAGGTGGAACGTGGCCACATCGGGCAGCGACATGCCGTCGCCCAGCGAGACCTGGCTGCGATAGCCCGTCTCCTGCACCTCGAGGCACGCGTTCGCCGTGGAGCTGAGGTTGGCCACCGACAACTGGAAGTCGGGGGCGGGTGCGCTGCCGTCGGTGGCCGGCACGTTGAAGAAGTCGTCGGGTGCGAGCGTCACAACCTGCTGGTATCCGGCCGGGTCGGAGGCGATCACGCTGATGGTGACCGTCGCGCCGCCGCGGTTGGAGATCACGAAGCCGTCGTGCTGCTGGTAAGGGGCCGTGCCTACAGTTGCGTCACGGCCGGGGCTCACGCAGAACTCGCTGGTGTGGCGCAGGAGCGCCGTCAGGTTCGCGGTCGGCCAGGCCTGGTTCGCGCGCAGCAGGTCCACCTGGATCAGCCGGCCCAGTTCGTTGGCTTCCGTGCCGGCTGCATTGAAGACCAGTCCCCTTGCCGTGTCCTCGGCGGCCGAGCTCAGGTCCCTGAGCACCGACCAGGGGCCGGGCACGGGATCGGGCATCACGATGTCGTCCGGCATCGCCGCCTGCTGGCAGTAGAGATCGGCGATGGCCAGCAGCTCGGCGCCGATGCAGCTGTTGCAGTCGGCGATGGTGCCGAGCACGGGAATGTCGTCGTCCCAGACGCCGAAGCCCGAGGCCGCGTTGTGGGCCGCCGCCAGCGGCACGTACGAATTGTAGACGCCGGTACGCAGGGCGCCCGGCGTCTGACCGCCCTTCATGCCCACGGCCGAAGGGTTCTGTCCGCGCACTCCGTTCACGAAGCCGTTCGTGAACTGCAGGATGATGTTGCCGTACTGGCCGGGAATACCGTTGGCGCCGATACGCTGCACGGGCACGAACCAGTTGGGCTGGTTGACGATCCCCTTCACGCAGGGGTCCTGGATCGCCTGCCACGACATGATCGCGAAGTCGAGCGGCGTCGTGTAATGGTCGCCGGAGTCGATGCCCGCCGCATTCGTGAAGCTGGTCGCCGAGCTCATGCCGAAGTTGTCGGCCTGGGTCTCCATGTCGGCGGCGAAGCCCGGTGACTGCGTCGACCACCCGGTCCAGCCGCCAAGCCCCTCGCCGGAAATCAGCGAACCCAGCCACATCGCCGAATCGTTGCCCGACACGGTCATCATCGTCTTGAAGAGGTCGAAGAACGTCAGCCTGTCGCCCTGCAGGTGGCCCGCCTGCGAGCCGCCCACGTTGTTCGCCACCCAGGCCGGGATGGTGGTCAGCTGGTTCGGGTCCTGGCCCTGGTCCAGCGCGTCGCAGGCCAGCTGCAGCGTCATCGTCTTGGTGGTGCTGGCCGGGCGCATGCGCTGCCAGGCGCGCTGCGCGTAGATCAGGTAGCCGTTGCAGTCGAGCGCGGCCGAACCGCGGTGGGGCCGGTTCCGCGGCTGCCGCCACGGCGCGTGGATGTACACGCGGCCGGCGTTGCTGACGGTCGGGTCGCCTTCGTACGAGAAGTCGTCGCCGTAGGGGGCACCCACGGCCAGCGCCGCGCGGCCGCCGCCCTCGAAGCGACCGAAGGCCAGCCCGCGGCCGAGGTTGTCGCCGCCGAAGACATGGTCGTTCAGCGTGACGTGCGTGATGTGGGTGTCCAGCGTCAGGACGGCGCCGTCCCTGGTGTAGAGATAGGCCGAGCCCGCGTCGAGCTGGGCGCCCAGCGCGGCCTGCTCGGTGATGTTGTTGCTTACGGCGCCGACAGCCAGGTCGGCGAAGCCGTCGCCGTCGAAGTCGCCGGTCGCCAGCGTCTCCCCGTAGCGGTCGTTCGTCAGCACCTGGTCATTCGACTGGTTCGCCGGCTGGTTGTAGACCATGCGGGTATTGCCGAGCGCCCGGCTGGCGTCGTCGTGCGAGAAGAGAACGATGGCGCCCGTGTCGTTCTGGCCGCCGCTTTCATAGCCGGGCGCGCCGGCGATGAACTGCAGCGGCGCGTTTCCGTCCAGGTCGCTGAAGTCCCCGATCGCCAGGCTCCAGCCCAGTTCCAGCGCCGTGCTTTGCAGCCAGCCGGGATGATTGGACGTGTCCCACTTCCAGGTGCCGGTGGCGGAAATGCCGCTGCCGCCGCCGTAGAGCACGTAGACGCGGCCCGACGAACCGACGGCCCCGACCGTGGTCTTCGGGGCGCCGACGACCAGGTCGTCGAAGCCGTCCTGGTCGAGGTCGCCGGTGGCGAGGGCCTTGCCGAACCAGCCGCCGGGGCTGCCCAGGCTGCCGCCGAGCACGCCGGGGTGGAACGTCGTGGATGTCGCCGGCGAAAGCCCCGCCGCGCCGCCGCTGCGCACGACGGTCACGTCGCCGGTTCCGTTGTCCTCGCCGATGGTGCCGATGGCCAGGTCGTCGAAGCCGTCACCGTTGAAGTCGCCGGTGGCGAGGGTGAAGCCGAAGTTGTCGTCTGTCTCGGCGATGCCGCCGGTGTTCGATTCCGAGAGCATGAGGCTCGGCGCCAGCTGGATGCCGCCGCTGAAGCCGTCGTAGATCCAGACGCCGCCGGCGTCGACCACGGCGCCGTTGTCGTTGTCGGGCAGCCCCACCGCCAGGTCGTCGAACCCGTCACCGTTGAAATCGCCGACGGCCAGCGCGTAGCCGAACTTCACCGAATCGTCGAGCGGTGTACCCGGGCTGAGGGTCGCGGCGTTCTGGTGGCCCAGTCCGTAGACCGTGCCCCAGTTCACCGTCACCAGTCCGTGGGCGGCCGCATTGATCAGGCCGTTCGCTTCCCAGGGTGCGGCCACGGCGAGGTCGTCGTAGCCGTCACCGTCGAAGTCGCCGGTCGCCAGCGTGTAGCCGAACAGGTCGCCGCTGTTGGGCACTTCTGCCGATTCGACGCCCTGCCGCAGCAGCGCGAGGTAGGCCTGGGCGGGCGCGGCGCAGAAGGCCAGGGCAGCGGTGACCGTCAGGACAATCCGGTTCAGGTGCCGGTGGATGTGGTGGGGGTGCGACATGGGGACCCTCCTCGGCTCAGGGGCGGACGTTGGGAGACGTCCACTTTACCAAGCCGGGGGGCGGCCCCCAATAAAATAAGACTTGAAAAGTCCTTATTGATAAGATGTTTCTGAAAGGGCAGTTGCAGTGAGCGGGGCGGCCGCGGGCCCGGGGAGCAAACGCGCCCCGGGCCCTGCCGCATGGCCGTACGGACCGTCAACGCCGCTGGCCGCTGCCCGCCTCGGCGACATCGAGCCGGCAGAAGCACGAGGCTGCGACCGGCGTGTCCGCGCGTTTCCACGCCTTGGCGAACTGGGCGCGCACCTGCTCGGCCTCGGCCTGCCGGCCGTCGCGGTCGAGGCACTCGGCAAGGCCCGTCAGCGCCCAGCCGTTGCCGGGGTGCCGCGACAGGTCGGCCCGGTACACCTTCTCGGCCTCGGCCACCTTCCCTGTTCCAGCAGCAGGGCGCCGAGTGCGTGTCGCACCGGCTGCATCCAGCCCCACGGTTCGTCGTAGCGCAACGCGTCATCGCGCCGGGCGGCAACGCGCAGCAGTTCGAAGGCGCGTTCATGGCCGCCGCGGCGGTACTCGAGTTCGCCTTCGGCCAGCGACAGCCCGATGTCGAGGATCGCCAGGGTGGGATTGTTGCCCATGGTGCGCGACTCGGGCACCTGGCCACAGGCGTCGCGGAAGGCGGAGAGCTCGCGCTCGCTCTCCTCGACGCGGCCGAGCGACGACAGCGCCATCGTGCGCCCGTAGCGCCACAGCGCCTGCATGACCGGCAGGTCGGTGGGCGGACGCGGTTCGTCGAGCATCTCCTTCCACATCCCGAAGCGCACCATCACGTGGTACGGCACCGCATGGAAGCCGTCGAGCAGGTCGGCGAACGCGCGCACCACGTCCAACGGCACTTCGCGCACCATGTCGCGGGCCGCCGTCAGCGCCACCTCGCGCCGTCCCTCGAACATGGCCGCATAGGCCAGGAAGTGGTAGTTGTGCGCCCGATAGATGGTGTAGAACCCGCCGCGCCCGGCCTTCTCGACGTAGGCGAGATCGACGGCGATCGCCTTCTGGTTGGCCGTTGCCGCCTCCGCATAGCGACCCAGGCGGATGTCGATGTGAGCGGGCATGTGCACCAGGTGCCCGGCCCACGGCACCAGGTCGCGCAGCTCATCGGCCGCGGGCAGGGCCTTCTCCGGCGTGGGCGAGGCTTCCCAGGTGTGGACCGAGAAGTGCAGCGCGGCCGGGTGCTTCGGCTCCAGCGCCAGCACCGAGGCCAGAGTCTCGGTGAGCTCGCCGGTGCCCGGTTGCATCTGGCCGTCCGGGGTCCACAGGTCCCACGGGCGCAGGTTCATCAGCGACTCGGCGAAGAGCGCGCCGACATCGGCATTGTCGGCGTGCGCGTGCCACACCTCGCGCATCACGGCTGCATAGGCCTGGTTCAGGGCATGCGGTCAGGAGGCGAAGGCCACGCGTAGCGATGGTTGAGCGCCTCGATCAGCATCCGTTCGAGTGGCGAGGTATTCGCCAGCTTCTCCATCGCCGTCGTCATGGCGGCGTGGGACTGCTCGATCGCCTCTTCGTTCATCTCCGGATTGTTGATGTGCGGGCCCCAGGCATAGGCGACGCCCCACCAGGCCATCGCACACTCGGGATCCGCGGCGGCGGCCTGTTTGAAGGAGAGGATCGCTTCGGCGTGGTTGAAACCGTAGCAGAGCGTGAGCCCCTGATCGAACCAGCGCTGGGCGTCGGCCGATGCGGTCGTGATCGGGAAATGGCGCGCGCCCTGGCCGCCGAACCACTGCGGGGTTCCGGAATCGGCAACGGCGACGAGCGGCAGGACGAGGAGGGCCAGGCAGAGCAGGTAGTGGCTGTATCGGTTCATGACGACCTCCGGGAGGTGGGAAACGGCACGAATCCGGATTTATCCTATCCGGATTCGTGCCGCCAGTCCACCCGTGCCCGGCGCGACCGTCCATTTTTGATAACTATTTGGCCAACAAAATCTTACGCGACACGACAGCACCCGCGCCGGACAACCGACAGACGTAGGCGCCACCTGCGGCAGGGCTCCCGTCCGCGGCACGCCCTCGACCCGGACGCCCTGTCCCGTCATAGGCGCCGGGATGCCGGGTTCAGCGCGTAACAGCCTTCAGCCCCGTCATCAACAACCAGGCGATACCCGCCGCAGCCGGCCCCGTGAAGACCCATGCCCAGACGATGCGCCCGGCCACACCCCAGCGCACGGCAGAGGTGCGGTGCATGGCGCCCACGCCGACGATGGCGCCGGTGATCGTGTGCGTCGTCGAGACGGGGATGCCGGCCATGGAAGCGCCGACCAGCGTCAAGGCACCGGCGGTCTCGGCACAGAAGCCGCCGACCGGCCGCAGCTTGGTGATGCGCATGCCCATCGTCTTGACGATGCGCCAGCCGCCGGCCAGGGTGCCGGCCGCGATGGCGGCATGGCAGGTGAGGATGAGCCACAGCGGGATGTGGAATTCTTCCATGTAGAGGAAGCTGTCCTTCGGCACCTTGTCGTGCGATGCCACCAGCAGGATGGCAATGATGCCCATCGTCTTCTGCGCATCGTTCAGGCCGTGGCCCAGAGAGTACCCGGCGGCGCTCACCAGCTGCAGGCGGCGGAAGAGCACGTCGATCTTGTAGGGGGTCGCGCGGCGGAAGGCCCAGGCCACGCCCAGCATGATGCCGAAGCCCGCGATCAGGCCGATCAGCGGCGCCAGGACGATGAACGAGCCGATGCGCAGGAGGCCCGCGGCGATGAGCGACTCGGTCCCGGCGTTGGCCACCGCTGCGCCGGCAAAGCCGCCGATCAGCGCGTGCGACGACGACGTCGGCAGTCCCCACCACCAGGTGAGCAGGTCCCAGACGATGGCGCCGATCAGCCCGCAGACGATGACGCCCGCCGTCACCGATTCGGCATGGATGACGCCCTTGCCGATGGTCTGCGCCACGTGCGGCTCGAAGGTGAAAGCGGCCAGGAAATTGAAGAAGGCGGCCCACATCACCGCGTACTTGGGTGAAAGCACCCGCGTGGAGACCACGGTGGCGATGGAGTTGGCGGCATCATGGAAGCCGTTGATGAAGTCGAAGATCAGCGCCACCAGGACGATGATGATGACGATGGTCAGGTCCATCGGCTCGGCTCCCCATGGCAGGCGGGTCCACTGTGCGCAGGTGTCACGGCCGGTCTACCGCTGACTAGGAGTTCTTCAGGATCACCGATTCGATGATGTCGGCGACATCCTCGCAGCGATCGGTGGCTTCTTCCAGGTTCTCGTAGATTTCCTTGAGCTTCATGATGCGGATCGGGTCCTTCTCGTGGTCGAACAGGCGCGTGATCGCGCCGTGATGGATCACGTCCGCCTCGTGCTCGAGCCGCCGGACCTCGAGGCACAGCCCGATGATCCGCTCGTGGTGCTTCATGTTGTCCAGGAGCAGCAGTGCCGTCTTGATCGTCTCGATCGGCTTGATCAGCATCTGCGCGTGCAGCACCAGGTCGGGCGTCGCCGCCTCGATGCGGTAGCCGAGCAGGCGGTGTGCCGCCGCGTCGATCAGGTCGAGGATGTCGTCGAGCTTCGAGCTGAGCGCGTGGATGTCCTCGCGATCGATCGGCGTGATGAACGTGCGATTCAGCGCGTCGAGCGTCTCGTGCGTGATCGTGTCGCCGGCCGTCTCGAGTTCCTTGATGCGCGCAACCTTCGCCTCGAGGTCACGGTAGTCGGCGACCATGGCGTTGAAGGCCATGGCGCCCTCGAGCACGTTGTCCGCGGAACGTTCGAAGAACTTCAGAAAATCGACCTGGGATGGCAGGAACTTCATCGGACTCGCTCCGGGTCGGATGGGTGGCGGGTGCGACCGCGAATGTAAAGATCCGGTAAAATGAATGTTAATCCGACTGCGGGCGGTGTCCAGAATCAATCGGCGCGGGCGGCACTTCGGCGGCGGCGGCGACGACGCGCCGGTTGCGGTGTGCCTGAAACAGGGATTCGAAAATGGTCGGGGATCAACGAATCGTCCACGGGGTCATCTCCGGGCATCGCCGGGTCAGCCGGTCGGCGATGCCGCGGCGAACGCGCGCTCGCGCCAGAACACCCAGCTGGATCCGAGCAGCGCCACGGCGATCGTCAGGTCGACGGCCGCGACGAAGCAGATGTACCGCGGATCGGCGTAAGCCAGCCGCGACAGCAGCGCGCCGGTCGCGATCATGACCGCCAGCGCCACGAAAAACCCCGGGCGGTAGAACTGCCAGACGCGCGGATGCTCGAGCGCCGCGATGCGCGCCAGGTTCCGCCGGCAGCTGCGGTTGAACAGGAATCGCGCCTTCAACCCGCCCAGCAGCAGGGCCGCGCCGAGCGCCACGAAAAGGCAATCGCTCTCGGGATCCTGCCGCCGCGATTCGAGGAGAAGGCTGACGCCCTTGCGCGTCAGCGCCACGCCGCCGGCGTACCAGACCACGGCGGCCAGGATCTTGAGCGTGCGTCGGGACACTTCCACGGGCCGGGCCTTTCGCTGCGGGTGGGGGTGTGGCGGCCCAATATCCGCGAGATCGCCGGTACCGGCAAACCAGTGGTCCCTGCCGCGGGTGTCTGCTATACACCGGCCATGACCCGCGACGACGTAACCCGTTCGGCCCCAGCCTCCCGTCCGCTCCTGGTCGGGGCGGTCGTCGTGCTTGGCGTTCCGCTCGCGGCCGGTGCGTTTGGCGGAACCGGCTGGTCCTGGGGCTGGGACCATCTCCACCGCGTGCCCGTGTCCTGGCCGCTGTTCCTGGCCCTGCTGTCGGCGGCGCTGTGCGTCCCGGCCTGGCGCCGCCGGTTCCTGGCGGCCTGGGCTGCGGGCGGCGAGGCGTTGGCGCGACACCCGCTCCTGGTTCCTGCCGTTGCCGCGCTCGCCGCACTGGGAGGCTTCCTCGCTTTTCCGGTCGCCACGCGCATGTACGGCGACACCCTCGCCATCCTCAACCACCACGGGCCCGACGACCTGGCGCGGCACCTGGGGCGCGTCCTCGAGCCCGGGATCGCCACGCGCGGATCGGCCGTCGCGCTGGTCCATGACCTGGTCGAGCGCGCGACCGGGCTTTCCTGGCTGGCGAGCTACCGCCTCGTCTCGTCGCTCTGCGGCGCCGCCTTCGTGTTGTTGCACCTGCGGCTGGCGGCCACGATGCCGGGGCTGCACGGCTGGGCGCGCGCCGCCGTCGCCTGGCTCGGTCTTGTCGACGGCGCGAATCAGCTCTTCTTCGGCCACGTCGAGAACTACACGCTGCCGCGGCTGGCGGCGACCTGGTTCCTGGTCTCGCTGGCGCCGCTCCTGCTGGCGCCGCCCGAGCGGCCTTCGCTGCGGCGCGCACGCGTGTACCTGCCACTGGCGGTGGCGGTGTTCCTGCACTGGCAGTGGCTGGTGCTGTTGCCGGCGGCGCTGCTGGCTGTGCTGCGCGATGTGGCGTGTTCGCGGCCGCGCCTGCGCGCCTGGAGCGGTGGACGCGCGGCACTCGCGCTGGTCGGCGTCTTCCTCGTGATGGCGGTCGGCGCCTGGATGGTCACCGGCGCCTGGTGCTACGACTACCTCTACACCGGCGGCCTGCCCGAGCCGCGGCAGGTGCTGCTGCCGGTCTCGACGGCGTGCGTCGCGCAGCCGTGGCTTCATTACACGCTCTTTTCCGGGCCGCACCTGCTCGACTTCGCCGGATCACTGTGGTCACTGTCGTCGCCGGCCGTCCTGCTCGCCATTGTCCTGCTGTGGTCGCGGTCGTGGCGCCCGGCGGCGGCGCACGTGACGGCCGCTGCCGCCGCTGCCGCCCTGCTGCACGATTTCTGCCTGAACCCTTCGATCGGCTACCCCTTCGACTGGGACCTGATGTGCGTGGTGTCGCCACCGCTGCTCTACACGGCCGTGCTGCTCGTGGCGGCCGCCGGCCGCAGGCACGGGCAGGAAAGCAATGTGCCGCGCGCCCCGGGCTGGATCGCGCCGGCCTTCGTGCTCGGACTCGCCACGGCAACGGTCTTCGCCGTCAACGCCGGCGAGCGCTCGTCGTACGCCCGGGTCGAGGACATGGCGGTCTGGTTGCACCGCTCCTACTACGGCAACAGTCACTATCGCCTGAACGGAAACCTCGGCTCGGTCACCGATCCGGCGCGACAGGATGCCGAGCGTGAGCGCGTCCTGGCTCGATTGCGGCCGCAGGCCTATCCGGACGATCGCGAGATCGCCTTCCTGTGGGAGAAGCTGGGCCGGCAGCGCGCCGAGAGGCGCGAGTTCGCGGCGGCGCTCACGGCCTATCGCGAGGCACTGCGTGTCGAGCCCTCGAACTGGATGCGCCGGAAGGAAGCGGGCTGGCTGGAGACCGAAGCCGGCGACGAGGCGACAGGCGTGATCCTGCTCGGGGAATACCTGGGCCGCGCGCCTGCCGATGCCGAGGCCTGGAGGCACCTGGGAGTGGTCCACGCGCGCCGAGGGCGCGATGCCGAGGCCCGGACAGCCTGGGAGCGATTCCTGCAACTGGCGCCCGACACGCCCGAGGCCGCGCAGGTGCGGCAGGACCTCCAGCAGCTGGATGCTGCCGCAACTCCCCGTTGAACGCCTGGCTGCACGCACCGGGCATCAGTCGCCGCTGCACACCAGTTCGCCCGTGGGAGTCACCAGCGTCAGGCGGAACCGCTTGCGCACCGGCTCGCCCCCGAGGCTGGACATGGCGCCGTGGGACAACGGCAACCGATCCTTGATGCGGTTCCCGAAGTAGCCGTCGAGCCCACAGTCACGCCATGACAAGCCGGCCGGCAATCCTGCCGGCACACGCACGTTGCGGAAGAAGTTGAAGCGTGCCGGGCGATCCGGGTCCAGCCCGCAGATGGTCTGGTCCACGGCCACCGCATCGATGGTGCCCTCGCCGAACTGCGACGTGACGGCGTCGTAGATCATGTCGACGATCGTCGGGTCACCGGCAGCCATGGCGGCGTTGAGATAGGCGCGGAAGACGGCCGGACCCTGCTGCACCAGCAGGGTGGGCACGGCCACGGACACCTCGAGCTTCCAGACCCCGGTCGTCGGGTCGATGGTCTGCGGCTTGGGCGGACCCCAGGTGGTGGCGCGGATCTCGTCGTTCCCGCCGCCGTCCTGGATGACGTTGTAAGGGTCGCAGGCGTACGACACCTGGTAGCGCCAGGCGCCCATGCGGCGCAGCGGCTCGGCCCAGGCATCGCGCGGGTCGTCCTGCCCGTGCAGCAGGAGGTTGAACTTGTAGAGGCGCGACGGCAGGACGTAGTAGAACGGTATCTCGCCCGGCGCCGGCGACTCGGCGACCTTCAGGAAGCCGGTGTCGCGGTGCACCATCATGTTCGTGACGCCGTAGTAGCGCAGGTCGTCGGGGCCGTCGCCGGCATAGGTTACCCTCAGGTCGGTGACGCCGGCCAGGCAGGGATGCGTCTCCACCTCGGCGGCGCTCTCCACGCACGCCGTGTCCTCGTCGAAGGCCGAGGTCGAAATCCCCGGCTTGGGCAACAATTCGATGCACTGCAGGCACGGCGGGTAGCCGACCGAGAACGACAGCGTGGCGGGTGACCCGTCGCGCCGCGCCAGCTCGTCCACCGAGACCATGTTGATCGTGAAGGTGGAACTGGGCGCCGTCAGGAATCCCAGCGTGTCGCCGTACCAGCCGCCGGCACCAGCATCCCAGGCGGGTGCGTTGTCAATCACGCTGGCTTCCGAGGCGAAGTTGAAGACTCCCCCCAGGTAGTTGCTGCGCGAGCATTGCAGGTAGCCGTTCAGCCCGATCCGGTAGTCGTCTGCGGTCCGCATGTCGCGCGGATCGTCCCTGGCCAGGGCCTTGACCACCACATAGGTGCGGTCGGGAATGCGATCGCCGGAGCGGAACGGATGGTGCGTTCGCCCCGGGTCGCCCAGCTGGATGTAGTACGGGTAGGTCTCGGGATCGTCCGGATGCGCCCAGTCGGCCTCGCCGTCCAGCAGGAGCGTCTGCGGATCGAAATTGACGATGAAGCGCAAGCGCCGCGCGCTCTCAGCGACCTCGACGCCCGCGATATCGATGGCATTGGCAAGTACCTCGACGGTTCCGCTGGGCAGCAGGCGCCGGAAGGCGCCCGGGGCCGAGCCGTCGTTCGCGAAGCGGAGCGCGGTGTCATCGCCGAAATACGAGAAGCTGTCGTTCGTGCTCTCGTTGAAGCGGCGCGGATGCCAGCAGTCCTCGTTCGTGACATCGCATTCCTCGCCTGGCAGGCCGCGCAACATCCACTTGTAGCCGACGATCCCGTCCGTCAGGGGCGGCAGTGTGTCGAGCAGGGCCAGCGTCTCGTCGCCGTAGCCGCGGATGTTCAGGGAACGCGCCCGCCACGCCAGGTTGTACGGGCGACCATAGCCCACGGTGTCGACGGCGCCCGGCGCCAGGGCCACGGTGTCGGTGCCGTCGATGCGGAAGAACTGCATCGTCGGGGTGCCAAGGCTGTTGGCGAAGAAGTGGAGCCGCGCCGGCGTGCGGTCGAAGGCGCCGCGGTCGTCCAGGGCGACCAGGTGCAGCGTCCTCTCGGCCGACGGATTGGCGCCGTTGTCGACCGTGAAGTTGAAGATCGAGTCGGTGCGCGTCGTCCAGTGTCCGATCGCCAGCGTCGAGGCGTTAACGCCCGGGTTGAAGAACCGATCCTCCTCGTCGTCGACGGTGCGGGGATCCTGCGCCGTACCGCTGCTCAACGCCCAGACGAACCGCTCGACGTAGCCGTCCTCGTCGCGACCGTACCAGTAGACATGGAAGCGGTAGTAGCCGCCTCCGTGCTCGGTCGGCGCGCCGATGATGTAGGTCTCCGGTGCCTTGTTGACGAGAGCGGCTTCCGGATGGAAGGCGCGGCAACCGCCCAGGGTCACCGCAAGAAGCAACGCCACCGCCGCCGTGAGCGCGCGCAGGCGCGCGCCGAACGGCGGGCAGGCCGGTGGGCACACCGGTGTGCCGGGGGCGTGGCTGGAGTTCTGCGGCCATGGACGCGCGCGCCTCTTCGGGTTCGACTCACGGGGCGACGCAAGGTGGGGCCGGGCGTCGTGGGCCGTATTTTCGGCCTCGCGGGGGTTGCCCTGAGAAATTAGGCCGCGGCCGGCACCGTGTCGAGGAAGTCCGGGCGTGGCGGGTTCTTGGGGACGGTGGTGTCGCCAGTGAAAGTCGGCGCGGGGACCGACGGCAAGACAACTTGTTGTTGTGTAATGTGTTGCAACAAATATGAACATGCTCGCGCGTTTTCTGCTGGCGGCCGCTGAAAAAATGAATTAAGATTCATATCGTGAATGTCGATTCACAACGTGAAATCACCGTTCGGGAGGCCGCCATGACCGGAAATCGAGGCGAACGCCGCCGCCGCCAGGACGAGATCGAGATCCTCGACGCGGCACTGGCCCTGTTCGCCGCGCAGGGCTTCCACGGCACCAGCATGCAGCAGATTGCCGGCAGGGCCGAGTTTTCGGTCGGCAAGATCTACACGCTGTTCCCTTCCAAGGAAGCGCTGCTGCGCACCCTGCAGGAACGCGCCATCAACGAACTGCGCTGCGTTCGCCGCCCGCGTCGACGACGACTCGGCGCCGCTGCTGGCCTTGTTGGCCACGCTACGCGCGGCCTTTGATTTCGCGTCGGGGCAACTGCAACTCATCCGCCTGCAGGTCGCCGAGAAGCTCGGCCGCCCGCAGCAGGCCGAGCAGTCCATCATCGAACTTTTCCGCGACCGCACCCGCCGCCTGCTCGACCGGGCCATCGCCTGCGGGGAACTGCGCCCCGTCGACACCGGGCTGCTGGCCACGATGATCGTCGGCGCCGGCAGCGCGCTCGTGGATGACCTGGCTGCCAGCGGCGTCGAGGACCCGTTCAGGATATTCCCGATCGCATCATGGACCTGATGGTGCGCCCGCACTTGGCGCGCCCGGAGGCAAACCGATGAATCGCCTGATGTGCTGCGTGGCGGCGGTCCTGTGGGCCGGCGCCGTCGCGGCCCAGACACCCGTCACCAGGGACGAAGCCGTGCGCCTGGCCCTGGGCGGCGACCAGACCGTGCAGCAGGCCACGCAGGCCGTGCTCGCCGCCGTGGCGAACCTTGCCGACGCGCGCTCGGGTCGACTGCCGACCCTCGACCTCGCGGCGCAGTACGCCGCCAACCTGAAGAAGCCGGTGATGTTCCTGCCGCCCGACCTGGGCGCCGCGTTCGGCGGTGTCACGCGCCTGGAGATGGGGCAGGACCTCGAGCTGGGCATCGCCCTGACGGCCCGCATCAACCTCTGGACCTCCGGTCGCCTGGCGGCGGCCGAAAGCGCCGCGCGCGGCGGGGTCGACGCCGCCCGGTACCGCGAAGTGGCCGTGCGCGACTACGTGCGCTACCTGGCGGCGGTGTCGTACGGCGATGCGCTGCTGGCGCGGGCCGAACTGGCGAACGCCGAACTGGCGCTGGCCGAGACGGCCGAGGCCGCGCGCCTGGCCGGGCTGGGTGTCGAGCAGGGAACGACCAGTCGCTTCGACGGGCAGCGTGCCGACGTCGAACTGGCCAACCATCGCCCGCGGCTGGTGCAGGCGCGCAACCGGCTCGCGCTGGCCGATCTCCAGTTGTCGCGCGTCTGCGGCGCCGAGGTGGCGCCGGCCGACACGCTGGCGGCAGCGCCGTCACCGGCGCCGCTCGACGACCTGTTGGC
This sequence comes from bacterium, assembly GCA_016703265.1. Classification (NCBI taxonomy): domain Bacteria; species bacterium. The sequence continues at coordinate 3,584 of JADJCK010000009.1, read as the reverse complement.
CCGCATGCGCGCCGGCAGCCCCGAGTTGCGCGCGCTGGCCGCCGTGGTGGCTGCGCGGGACCCGCCTTGAACTCGAGCGCGCTGCGCGACCGCGAACTGGCCGTGCGGCGGGCCGCGCTGTCGCTGGAGAGTGCGCTCGCGGCGCTGTCCGGTGCGCAGGAAACCGTGCGCCTGGCGCAGGAGACACACCGCCTGGCAGTCGTCCGCCTCGACAACGGCGTGGGCACCCCGCTCGAACGCCTGGACGCCGAACGCGCCCTGGCCACCTCCCGCGCCCAGCTGGCCTCCGCCCTTCACGCCTCGAACCTCGCACAGGCCGCCCTGGAACTGGCGGTCGGCAGCACAGGAGCCGACTCATGAAGACCCGCATCCCGAGGACCCCGGCCATCCTGGCGACGATCGCCGTGCTGACGATTGCCGCGTTCGCGGTCCGCTTCAATGCACTCTCGAGCGCCGAGGCGCCGGCCAGCCTGGAATCGACGCAGGCAGCGTCGGGCAAGCCCGTCGAACTGGTGGCGGCCGACCGCGGCGACCGCGAGCGCTGGCTGCCGCTGGCCGGCACGGTCGAGGGCGTGGTGCAGTATGCGGTGACCTCGACAAATGCGCTGCGCATCACGGCCATCAACGTGCACGAAGGCGACAAGGTGCGCGCCGGCGATGTCATCGTGCGCCTGGCGCGCGAGGCTCCGACGCCGATGGTCCACAGCTACGCCCGCGCGCGGGCCAACCACGAGAACCTGGTGAAGGACGTGCAACGCCTGCGCGCGCTGCATGCCCAGGGCGCGATCAGCGACCAGGCGCTGGACCAGGCCGAGACCCGGCTGAAGGTGGCGGCCGCCGAACTGCAGGACGTGGAGGGCAGCACCTCGCTCGTCGCCACGCAGGACGGCATCGTGGCCGGCATCGTCGCCAACACGGGTGACGTGGCGGGAGGCCGGCAAGCCCCTGGTCTGGATCGCGCGGACCGACGACGTGAAGGTCCACTTCACCGCCGGCAGCCGGCAGGCGCTCGAACTGGCCGTGGGCCAGCCGGTGGCGTGGGACGCGCCCGACGGCTCCCTGCGTCAGGGCGAAGTCGCGCGCCTCGACCTGCGTGCCGACCCGAAGACCCATCTCCTGGCCGGGAAGCCCTCTTCGCCAACCGACGGACGGCTCGTGCCCGGCCTGCTGGTCTCGATCCCGCGTGCGCACCGGCGCGCGCACCGACGTGGTCCGCGTGCCGGCCGCGGCGCTCGTCGACGGCAACGCCCTGTTCGTGGTGGGCGCCGACGACGTGGCCCGCAAGCGCCCGGTCACGATCGGCGCCAGCGACCCCGACTTCGTCGAGATCACGTCGGGCCTGGACGCCGGCGAGCAGGTCGTGCGCTTCGGGCAGAGCCGGTTGAGCGACGGCGACCGCGTCCGCCGCGTGGAGGGCTGAGATGTCCATGCTGAGCGCATTCGTGCGGCGACCCGTGCTGACGACCATGCTCATGGTCGCCATGCTCTACCTGGGCTGGAACGGGTATCGCGCGCTGAACCTGGAACTGATGCCCCGCATCGACTACCCGGTCATCGTGGTCACCACGGTCTACCCGGGCGCGGCGCCGGGCGAGATCGAGTCGCAGGTCACCAAGCGCATCGAGGACCAGGTGTCGACCCTGGCGAACATCGAGGAACTGACCTCCACATCGCGTGAGAGCGTCTCGCAGGTCATCATCCAGTTCGCGCTGCAGGTGAGCCAGGACCAGGCCGCGATCGACGTGAAGGACAAGATCGACCGCATCCGCTCGGAGCTGCCCGAGGATGCCGACGACCCGGTGATCGCCAAGTACGACATCGGCGGCGAGCCGGTCATCAACCTGGCCGTATCGGCCGACCGTCCTCTCGACGAGGTCTACCGGACCGTCGACCAGGTCATTTCCGAGCGCCTGAGCCGCGTCGACGGCGTGGCCGAGGTCGTGGTGACCGGCGCGCGCGAGCGCGAAGTGCGGGTCGATGTGGACGCCGAGCGCCTGCGCGCCTACGGGCTCACGCTGCTCGACGTGGTGCGCCTGATGTCCGCCGCCAACCTGAACGTCCCGGCCGGGCACATCACGCGCGGCGCCGGCGAGATCAACGTGCGCCTGCGCGGCGAGGTGCGCGACCCGGCCGAGCTGGCCCAGTTCCGGCTGCCGATCGCCGGCGGCCAGTCCATCCCGCTGTCGGAAGTGGCCGTCGTCCGCGACGCCACGGCCGAACTGCGCGAGATGGCCGAGTGGAAGGGCCAGCCGGTCATCGGCATCGGCGTCCAGAAGCGCAGCGACGGCAACACCGTCAAGGTGGTTGCCGGCGTGCAGGAGGCCGTGGAGAAGCTGCGGTCCGAACTGCCGTCCGACTACCGCCTGGAGCAGGTCTCGGAGAACGCGGGCTTCGTGCGCGATTCCGTCCGGGACGTGCTCACGAACCTGGCCCTCGGCATCCTGCTGGCGGGCGTGCTGCTGTTCGTGTTCCTGCACGACTGGCGGCAGACGTTGATTGCCGCGGTGGCCATGCCCATCTCGGTCGTCGCCACGTTCATGCTGATGCAGTCGTCCGGCTTCACGCTCAACGTCATGTCGCTGATGGCGCTCGGCATCTCGGTGGGAACGCTGGTCACCAACTCAATCGTGGTTCTGGAGAACATCGGCCGGTTGGTGCGGGAAGGCGTGGAGCAGTTCGAGCCGCCGAGCGCGGCATGAAGGAAGTGGCATCACGGTGCTCGCCTCGACCTCCAGCGTCGTCGTGTTCACGCCGATCGCCTTCATGAGCGGCGTCATCGGTCGCATCTTCCTGCAGTTCGGCCTGACCGTCGTCTATGCCACCATGTTCTCGCTGGTGGTCAGCTTCACGCTGGTGCCCATGCTGGCCGCCCGCATGATTCGGCCGGGGCAGGGAGTCGGGCACGGCGAAGGCCTGGGCGCCCGGCTGGCCCGGGGCTGGAACCGGGCTTACGACGGCCTGGCCGCGGCGTGCGGCCGCTCGCTGGCCTGGTCGCTGGACCGCAAGTGGGTGCCGCTGGCCGTGACATCCCTGGTCCTGGTCGGCAGCCTGATGCTGTTCCGCTTCGTGGGCGGCGAGTTCATCCCGACCACCGACCCGGGGCCAGTGCAGGAGCTCATCGGGCACCCGAGGGCACGAGCCTGTCCCGTTCCGGCGAGGTGGCCGACCGCGTGGCATATTCCATTGCCGGCGCCCACCCCGAGGTGGAAGGCGTGATGGTGAAGGTCGGCGGCAGGCGCGGGGCATCGAGGATGCGGCGGTCCTTGTCCGCCTGAAGCCGGTCAAGGCGTTCGCTGGGCGTCAACGCGTTCATGAACGTGCTGCGCCCCGAACTGGCGGGCGTCCCCGATGCGCCTGTCGGTGTCGGCGGTCGGCGAAGAAGCGCGTCGCCAGGTCCGACCTCGGGATCGAGATCACGGCCGATGACCCGACGCAGCTGCTGGCGGCCGCCGGCAGCTCACGAGGATGGTGCGTTCGGCGCCCGGCTCGTCGAGGTGCAGACCAGCGACCAGCCCGGCAAGCCCGAACTGAACGTGACGCCGCGGCGGCTGGAGCTGGCGCAGCAGGGCCTGACCGCCGCCACG